>DATKEW010000389.1:0-3010 GCA_035511785.1 Mycobacterium sp. | reverse complement strand
CGGATGTTCGTCACTGCTCGCGTGCGTGAGGCGGGAACCATTTACCGTATCGGCGCAGAGTCCTTCCGCCAGTTGATGTCCCGCGACGCCGAACTTTCCGATGTGATCCTGACCGCGCTGTATCGCCGTCGTGGCCAGCTGCAGACTGCGACGGCCGAAACCATTGAAATTGTGGACTATTTGGATTCGGCGGCAGCAATGTCACTGGTGACCTACGCCGAGCGAATGGAGTTGCCCCACCGATTCACCGACGCGCAATCGTCGCGCGGCGTCGCATTGGTCTCAAGTTTGGACCTACAACCTGGAGATCTGCCCGCGGTCCTGCTGCCCGACGCGGTACTTCTCGCCGCGGTCCCGGCCGACTTGGCTAGGCACCTGGCGTTGTCGCCGTCGCGTATCGCCAACCAAACAGCTGACCTCGTTGTTATTGGCGGAGGACCCGCCGGATTAGCCGCCACCGTGTACGGGGCGTCCGAGGGTTTGCGGACGATCATGTTGGATGCCGTGGCCCCCGGCGGCCAAGCCGCCACCAGCTCGCGGATCGAGAACTATCCGGGGTTTCCCCGCGGACTCAGCGGAGCTGACCTCGTGCGCCGCGCCATCATCCAGGCGCTCAGGTTCGGGGCCTACCTCTACGCCCCGTACCGGGTAGAGACGCTGATTGCTCGGCCGGGTCAGCCGATCGAGCTGACCCTCGATGATCAGTCCCGCATCACCGCTCGCGCGGTCATCGTGGCCACGGGCGCCCGCTACAAACGCTTGCCCCTCGCGCGCTGGGAGGAGTTCGAAGGCCACGGAATCTACTACGCTGCAACTGAATTGGAATCCCGCCGATGCGCACAGTCGCCGGTGGCGATCATCGGCGGCGCGAATTCGGCCGGCCAGGCGGCGTTGTTTCTGGCGCAGCGATGCCAGCAGGTCACGCTGATTATGCGGGCAGAAAGCATCTACGCCAGCATGTCCTCCTACCTTGTCGACCGCATCATCGGTAATCCGATGATCACGATCGCCACCCGATCGGAAGTCACCGCCGTGCACGGCACCGGCTGCCTGGAATCGGTCACCGTCACGCAGCGCCCGGGCGGTACCACGACCACTATCGATTGCACAGCCCTGTTCTGCCTCATCGGTGCGCTGCCCGACACCAGCTGGTTGCCGCAGGTACGTACCGACAACAAGGGATTCATATGTACCGACACCCAGATCCCCAACGACGATCTGGGGCCACAGTGGAAAGCGCTCGCCCGCCGACCGTTGCCGTTCGAAACCTCTGTCCCCGGTGTCTTTGCGGTCGGCGACGTCCGGAAAGGGTCGATGAAACGCGTCGCAGCTGCGATCGGCGAAGGAGCGAGCGCAGTCGCCTCCGTCCATTCCGCGCTCAACACACCCACGTCGTCGGGACCGCACACGACTCCTCGATAACGGCCGTCAGGCGGGATCGATGTCGGCATCGCGCATTTGGCTACACCAGCCGATAACCCGGCCGTTGTCGCGTAGGAGGGGCGAATGTCTGGGAAGCGATCGGCAACCGCGGTCGCGCTGCTGCATTCGTTACCCGCACCGTCGCGGCTCGGCAGCGCCCGCCAGGTGGCCCGGTCCATGCCGGGGTTTCAAGCGCTTTGGCTGTCGGTGACCGGTGGCGGTTTACAGCCCGCGGCAGCCGCCACCTTCGATAGCCTCGGGGATCTGGTCGCCTGGCTGGATTCCGACGCCTACGTCTCGATGCTATCTGATGGGGATAACGAAGGTGCACTTCGGAAATCGTCGGACTTACTGATCGTCGAAGGCCATCGACTGCCGCCAGGAACGGCTGCGTTCGGGCATGACGTTGACGCAGCGCGGGCTGCCCACTTCATCACCGCCGAGCAGGATCTGGTGGCATCGTGTGCGTATCTTCCCGGGTTCCGCTCGGTCGTCCTGCTGCCGCCGGCGCCCGAAGCGGCAACCACGCGATGGATCGCAATCGTGAGTTTCCACACTGACGAGCAGCTGGTGGCGTGGTGTTCATCCGACGAGCGCGCACGCCGGCTTGCGGAGCTGCGGATGCATTTGACCAACGACTCCGAGACCTTGTCGGTGGACGCACCGTTCGGCTCGATTCTGCGCATCGACGATGGCGCGGTGAAGGTCACGCCGAGGTGGAAGATGGCGATGCTGGTGCTGCTCGTGCTCTACCCGACGGTGATGACGCTTTCGCGGTTCCTCGGCCCGGTGTTCACGGCTCTGGGTGCGCAGCCATGGCTGACGGCATGGTTGACCCAGAGTGTCACAGTCACGGGACTGTCGTATGCCCTGACGCCGTTGGCCGCCAAAGCGTTCACCCGCTGGCTGGATCCGGTCGACGGCGCCGCGATACGGATAACAGTCTTTGGCGTCGTCGTCGTCGGAGTGTTATACGCCGCGTCGCTATGGCTGTTCGGTTCGGTGCGGTGGCTACAGTTCTGGGACTATCGGTAAAGCGCTAGCCACTATAGATTGGGTGCTCGGACTGGAAGCGGTTCTGGTGAGCGGCGATAGGGGACCAGCCGACTTTGTCGCACAGTTTGGCCGTTGCCTCGAACGCTTCGCGGGCACCCCCGTCGACGAGTTCGTCCGGATGGAACATCTACGACCAGCGAGCGGTACACGCGATCTGCACTTTAGGCGTGGCAGCCCTTCGATATGGGTGCGGTTAGACCTGTTTGATGACGTGGAGGGTGCTCAGCGGGCCGCCGAGTTGCATTAATTTGCCGCCGTCGCGCAGGCCGCCGACTCGAACCGGCGCGAAGCCGATTGTGTTGATGAGCTGGTCGAAATCTGCGCAGGCGGTGGTGTCGTCGCCGGCGTAGAACACGACCTGGCGGCCGTCGTCGTGGCGCGGGTCGGCCGCTAGGTAGGCGGCGAACATGGCGTTGAACGCCTTGATGATCGTCGCACCGGGCAGGTGGCGAGCGACCCATTCGCTGCCGGTTTCGTCGCCGAGGTCCACATAGCCGCTGTAAACCGGTGTGTATTGGGCGAATTGGTTGGT
>DATKEW010000388.1:0-3185 GCA_035511785.1 Mycobacterium sp. | reverse complement strand
TGCTGGGCCAGATCGCGGGTGAGGCCGATCAACCCGGCTTTGGAGGACGCGTAGGCGGCCTGCGGCTTCCCGGCGGTGGTCAGGCCGAGCACGCTGGCGATGTTGATGATCGAGCTGCCCGGCCGCATGACCTTCGCGCATGCCTGAGCCATCCAATAGCAGCCGTTGAGGTTGATGTCGATGACCGACCGGAATTGGTCGGGGGTTTCCCGGCTGGCGGGGACTGCGGTGCCCACGCCGGCGTTGTTGACCAGGATGTCAACCCTGCCGAACCTGTGCATCGTGATATCGATTAGCTCACGGCAGTCGTCTGGGCTCGTCACGTCCGTGGGTACCGCGATGGCGCGCCGGCCGGTGTCTTCGACCAGCTTGCAGGTCGCGGTCAGCCGGTCCTGGCGGCGGGCGCCCAGTGACAGGTCGGCCCCGGCCTCGGCGAGCGCGACGGCGAAGGCGACCCCCAGCCCGCTGGATGCGCCCGTTACGATCGCGACGCGATCATCGATGCGAAAGCTATCAAGGACAGTCATAGTTGGCTCCCTTCGTTGCCCAATTCCTCCGAACGGCCCAATTCCTCTGACAGGCCAATGGTTTTCAGGCTCGCCCAGGTGCCGTCGACGAAGTGTGCGAGCATGACCAGGTCATGCAGCTCGCCGTTGCGGTCACGGATGTGGTCGCGCAGCAACGCCTCGCCGGTGAACCCCAGCGCGCCGAACATCGCCAGCGTGTGTTCTTGATCGGCGGCGAGTTCGACGACCAGCTTGCGCCGCCCGGCGCGTACGGCCTCGGCCAGCGCGTGGCGCGCCAACGCGCGGCCCACTCCGGCGCCCCGGTGTGCGGGGTGGACAACGAGCCGCAGTTCGCCGACGTGATCGGACCATTCCGGTAGCGAACGAACCGCGACGTAGCCGGTGATGTCCTCGCCGTCCAGTGCCACCCACTGCTGTCCGGCCCGGGCCGACCAGGCGCGGATCGCGTTCGGGTCGGCAAGGTCCTCTTTGATCAAAGTCAGGTCCCGCTTGGACAGTTGACCAAAAAAGTCGATCAGCGCATCTGCGTGATCGGGGTCCAACGCAAGGATGTTCACGCCGCCACCTCGCTTCGCTGCCTGAGGAAATCGATGAGAGTCGGCAGGGTGGTTTTGGCCGCCGTCCTGCCGACCAGCAGCCCGACGTGGCCGGCGTCCAGCCGCAGCTCGTGTTTGTCCGGCGAGCCGACCAACCCGATTAGCGGTGCCGCCGACGCCTCGGGGATGATCTCGTCGCGGTTGGCCAGCACATGCAGGAACGGCACAGTGAGGTCCGACAAGTGCACCCGGTCACCGCCAACCACCAAACGGTCGGCGATCATTGGGTTCTCGCGCACCATCTGCTGGAACTGCCGGGCGACCCCGCCGGGAAGCGCGACATGACCGGTCGCCCAACCGGTGATCGCCTGAAAGGTCGCGACATACTCGTCGCTCCACAATCGCTCCCACAAGTCGACGTATTGCGTGACCTCGGCGATGGGTTGTAACGAGCGGAACCCCTGCAAGATGACGTTCGCAGACAGATTTCCGTCGGTGTCCAGCACGGTGTCGATGTCAAGTCCGATGCCGAAGAGGTCGCCGAGTGGGCCCAGCCGCTGAAAGTCTGCCGGAGTGGTCAACGCGGTCAGGCTGCGCAGGGGCGCCTGGAGATGGTGAGCGGCGTACAGCAGCGACAACACCCCGCCGAAGCAGTAGCCCAGCAGGTTGACTTGTTCGGTTTCCGAGACCCGACGTACCCGTTCGACGGCGGCGGGCAAGTAGTCATCGACATAGTCCTCCAGTCGGTTGCTCGAGTCCAGCTCGTCGGGAGCGCCCCAATCCAGCAGGTAGACATCAAACCCGGCGCCCAGCAGCCGCTCGACGACGCTATTACCCGGTCGCAGGTCGAGGATGTAGCTGCGGTTGAACAGGCTGTACACGATCAGCAGCGGAGGCGACACGCGGACGTGGTCGCCGCGGTAGCGCCACAGTTCGCTTCGCCCCGCCCGCCACACCACCTCCTTGGGGGTCTGACCCACGCCCGGTTGCGAGATGCCCGCGACCATCCGGATGCCATTGCGGGCGCGCAGGGCGTTGCGTTCGACCTCGCGGCGCACACGGTCGAGCACGCTCCTCGGATTCGGTGCAGGCGGCACTGTCTGTCCTAATCTTGTTGCCGGGCTTCGCGATCCAGTTGCAGGGTCAGCCGTCGCAGCTGGCGATCCAACTCCCCGACCTGCCTTCGCAGCCGCTGAACGTCAGTGCCCGCCGGCAGGTTCACCAGGTGCCAGAGCCGCGCAGCGACCCCGTTGACCCGATCAAGAACCAGCCGCCTGGCGCGGGCCATCCCGGCAGTGGTGTGAGTGAACTCGCGGGTGTGTACCAGCGCTTCGACCCGCGGGGCCAGGTTGCGCTCGACCGCGTCATAGACCTGCCGCCACCGGGGCTTGTCCGTCAGCACTGGGCTCACTCACCTCCTACATCGCGGCACCAGACCTGGCAGCGGCGGTGACATGATGGAAGCCGCGCTGTCTAGTTTTTCGGTGCGACGTTCTGTGTTGGTTTGGAGGGCCGGTTTTCTGCGATCCAGCGTTTCTCCTCGTCTGAGCCGCTGTCGGGTGGGCGCATGCCCTGGATCGTCCACTGGTCGCGGGGTGTGTCGTCGATGTGAATCTCCCAGTCCAGTCCGCGGTCGCGGACAAACGGGTGGATGGTCTTGTTGATGAACTTCAGCAGCGATTCCCTCATTTCGGCTGGCATCGCATAAGCGATGTGGTCGATCGAGAAGCGCACGAAGTCATTTCGTGGGACGCCCCCGATGAACAGCGAATCCTTGGGCAGATCGTGAAAGACGACCACCACATAGAAGCGGGGCAGCGCCATCTCGGGTAGCGTACCCGCGTCCCCGGCGTAGATGTCGGTGATCGCTTCGGCGAAGGCGCGTTTGTCCTCACCTGAGTATGTGCCTTCAGTGCAATACACGTTCCACAGCGGCATGGTGGCCTCCTACCTGTCTTAGCTGATGGTGCCGCTCAACGGTTCCCGCGGGCCAGTTGCGTCCTCTCCCCGCGGCACCCCCAGGTGCTCGACGAACCAGTCGCGAGCCGGGGGTCCGGTCTGCTCGAAAAACGTGGAGTAGGCATCGAAGTGCCCGCCATCGAAGCTGAGGAGCTTTTTGGGC
>DATKEW010000387.1:0-4003 GCA_035511785.1 Mycobacterium sp. | reverse complement strand
ATCGACGCGATGCTGTTCGCCAAGCGTCCGTTGATGTCGGACGCGATGTTGCGGGTGTTCTTCGAAGCGTATGAGATTGTCGCCGACGTGTTGCGCGATGCGCCGGCGGATATCGGCCAGAAGGAACTGACGGAGTTGGCGTTGGGCGTCGGCCGCCAATACGTGGCACAGACCCGGGTCCGCAGCAGTGAATCAGTATCGACGCTGCTGTTCGCCACCGCGCGCCAGGTCGTTGTGGATCAGGATCTGATCGCACCCGCTGCAGATCTCGCCGAGCGGCGGATCGCTTTCCGGCGGGAATTGCGAAACATCCTGCAAGACTTCGACTACGTGGAGAAGATCGCGCGCGATCAGTTCGTCGTCCGCGAGTTCAAGGCGCGTCAGGAGCGCTCTGCCTAACCAAGCCCGGCAGCCCAACGGGGGCTTTCCCGGCGCCCGCCCATACCCTGGGTACATGACGGTTGCCCGGCCTGCCGGCGAGTCCGGCAAGCCCGCCGCGCTGGTGTGGCCGCTGCTCGCCGGCGTCGCGGTGCTGGCGGGCTGCACGGCGGCCGGAATTGGCGCGCTGTCTCTGGCGGACGCGTTGACCGCCACCGGTCTGCCCGATCCGGGTCCGGCAACCACGGTGGGGCTGCCGTTTGTCCGGGCGGCGGGTGAGATCGCGGCGGTGCTGGCGGTCGGGTCGTTCCTTTTCGCAGCGTTTCTGGTGCCCCCGCAGAGCAGCGGCGTGCTCGACGTCGGCGGGTATCGCGCGCTTCGGCTGGGAACCGTGGCGTCGGGGGTGTGGGCGGTGTGTGCGGCCCTGCTGGTCCCGCTGACCATCTCCGATGTGTCCGGACACCCGTTGGTCGACCACCTCAACCCCGTGACGGTCTGGAGCTTGGCCGGCCTGGTCAACATCGCATCGGCATGGCGCTGGACCGCGGTGTTAGCCGCGATGGTGACGTTGGCCAGTCTGTCGGTACTGCGCTGGACATGGACGCCGCTGCTGCTCGCCGGGTCGTTGGTGACGCTGGTTCCGCTGGGGCTGACCGGTCACTCGTCGGCGGGCGGTTCGCACGACCTGGCCACCAACAGCCTGCTGATCCACCTCGTCGCCGCCGGCCTGTGGGCCGGTGGTCTGCTGGCTTTGTTGACCCACGCGCTGCGCGGCGGTGAACACACCGCCCTGGCGGCACGGCGTTTCTCGACGATTGCACTGTGGTGTTGGGTCGCGATGGCGCTGAGCGGCTTGGTCAACGCTCTGGTCAGGGTGACGCCTTCCGACTTGTTCAGCACCGGCTACGGGCGGCTTGTGGTGGCCAAGTTCGTCGCGCTGTGCGTGCTGGGTGTCGTCGGCTGGCGCCAGCGACGCGCCGGAGTTGCTGCGCTGCAAGCAGATCCGAGTCCGCCCAAAGCGTCCACGGCGCGTGGTGCCTTGATCCGGCTGGCGCTGACCGAGGCGGTAGTTTTCGGTCTCACCTTCGGTGTTGCCGTCGGGCTTGGCCGCACCCCGCCGCCACCACCGCCGCTGCGGTTGCCCTCGATTCCCGAAGCCGAGATCGGCTACAACCTCGACGGACCGCCCACCGTGGCTCGGATTTTGTTCGACTGGCGCTTCGACCTGATCTTCGGTACCGCCGCAATCGTCCTCGCCGGTCTGTATGTGGCGGCCGTGGCGCGGCTGCGCCGCCGCGGCGACCGCTGGCCGACAGGGCGGATTGTGGCCTGGCTGCTCGGCTGCCTGGCCTTGCTGTTCGTGACGTCGTCGGGGGTCGGCCGCTACATGCCCGCGATGTTCAGCATGCACATGGTCGCCCACATGGGCCTGTCGATGCTGGTCCCGATTCTGCTGGTGCTGGGCGCTCCGGTCAGCCTGGCGTTACGGGCGCTGCCCGCCGCCGGCCGCGGCGATCCGCCGGGTATGCGGGAATGGATTCTGGCCGCACTGCACAGCCGGTTGTCGCGGCTGCTGACCAACCCGGTGGTCGCCACTGTGCTGTTCGTCGCGGGTTTCTACGGGCTGTACTTCTCGAACCTTTTCGACACCACGGTGAGCAGTCACGCCGGGCATATGGCGATGAACCTGCACTTCCTCATCAGCGGCTACCTGTTCTACTGGGTCGTCATCGGGGTGGACCCGACGCCGCGGCCCATCCCGCCGCTGGCCAAGGTGGCCGTGGTGTTCGCCTCGCTGCCGCTGCACGCGTTCTTCGGCGTGGAGCTGATGGGCACCCGAACCGTGCTCGGCGCCACCTACTACCGGTCATTGGGTCTTCCGTGGCACACCGATTTGCTGGGAGACCAGCGATTGGGCGGTGGGATCGCCTGGGCGGCAGGGGAATTGCCGCTGGTGATCGTCATGATCGCGCTGCTTGTGCAGTGGGCGCGCAGCGATGAGCGCACCGCGCGGCGGCTGGACCGGGCGGCCGAACGCAACGACGATGCCGAGCTGACCGCCTACAACGCGATGCTGGCCCAACTGGCGCGGCGCGAAACGCCGGGACCGCGCTAGCTGTACAGCAAGCCCAGCGGCTATCGACGCTTCTTTCACAGTTGCGAATTTCTCCACAGGCTTGCCCCGCCACGACGGACAACGGGGCGGTGTGTCGGTGATGTCGAGCTGAATAGGCACCAGCACGAGCGCAACTGAGAAAGGAAATTGAGACAATGTTCGAAACCCCGCTTACCGTCGTCGGTCACATCGTCAACGACCTTCAGCGCCGCAAGGTCGGTGATCAGGAGGTCATCAAGTTCCGGGTGGCCAGCAATTCGCGCCGCCGTACCGCTGATGGCAGCTGGGAGCCGGGAAACTCGCTGTTCATCACCGTCAACTGCTGGGGAAAGCTGGTCACCGGCGTAGGGGCCGCACTGGGTAAGGGCGCGCCGGTGATCGTGGTGGGCCACGTCTACACCAGCGAGTACGAGGACCGGGACGGCAATCGTCGTTCGTCGCTGGAGATGCGGGCCACCTCGGTTGGCCCGGACGTGTCGCGCGCGATAGTGCGTATCGAGAAGCCCGGCTACACGGGCCCCGACACGGAACCGGGCGCGGCGGCGGTCGCTGCCGGCGGCGGAGCTGCCGATGAGGATTCCGCCGCCAACGACGTGCAGGCCGAGTCTGGTGACGCTGTTGACGGCCCGGGCCCGCTACCCCTGTCCGCTTAGCTGTCGGCTGAGGGGCCCGGGTGGAGCTACTGCGCGGTGCCTAGGATGGTCGGCGAGGTAATTCCGCAAGACCAGAAAGGCGTATCCGCGGCATGGCTGAGTTCATCTACACGATGAAGAAGGTCCGCAAGGCGCACGGCGACAAGGTGATCCTGGACGACGTCACGTTGAGCTTTTTCCCGGGCGCCAAGATCGGTGTCGTCGGCCCCAATGGGGCCGGTAAGTCGAGCGTCTTGCGGATCATGGCCGGTCTGGACAAGCCGAACAACGGCGATGCCTTCCTGGCCAACGACGCCTCGGTCGGCATCCTGCTACAGGAGCCGCCGCTGAACGAGGAGAAGACCGTTCGCGGCAACGTGGAAGAAGGCCTGGGCGACATCAAGGTCAAGCTCGACCGCTTCAACGAGGTCGCCGAATTGATGGCCACCGACTACTCCGACGAGTTGATGGAAGAAATGGGTCGGCTGCAGGAGGAACTGGACCACGCCGACGCGTGGGACCTCGACTCGCAGCTGGAGCAGGCGATGGACGCGCTGCGCTGCCCGCCACCCGATGATCCGGTGACGAGCTTGTCCGGCGGTGAGCGACGCCGGGTAGCGCTGTGCAAGTTGCTGCTGTCCAAACCCGACCTGCTGCTGCTCGACGAGCCCACCAACCACCTGGACGCCGAAAGCGTGCAGTGGCTCGAACAGCACTTGGCCGCCTACCCGGGGGCGATCTTGGCCGTCACCCACGACCGCTACTTCCTGGACAACGTTGCCGAATGGATTCTGGAACTCGACCGCGGGCGCGCGTATCCGTACGAAGGCAACTACTCGACCTACCTGGAGAAAAAGGCCGAGCGGCTGGCGGTGCA
>DATKEW010000386.1:0-20197 GCA_035511785.1 Mycobacterium sp. | reverse complement strand
GTTGCCGAACGCGGTGACGCGGATATCGCGCGGCGGCAGCACCGAGCGTGCGGCGAAGGCCTCCTCCACGTGCCCCATGGCCTCCGGATATTCGGTGAACGCCTGGCCGCCGACCACCAGCTCGTCCGGATTGAGCACATCGCGCAGCAACGCGACGGCCTCACCGAGCACCCGGGCGCGTTCCGCCAGTAGTTCTTTGGCCTGCTGGTTTCCGGCCCGGGCCACCCGCAACAGGTCGGTCATGGCGGTGGCAGACCCGTTGGTGCGATTCGCGGGGGCGGCGGGCAGAATCCGCTGCCGGCGGGCAGCGGCCAGCACCGCCTCGTCGCTGACAGTGGATTCCAGCTGCCCGGTGCCGCCGAGCGGCTCCGAGTCGGCGGGCAGGCCGGCAATGGTGCCGGGGCCGCTGGCCGGGCAGTGCACCCGCCCGCCGATCACCATCGCGTAACCCACGGTCTCGCGCGCGTAGACATACAGACTGGTCGACGAGTTCGGGGCGAACCGCCGCATGCCGAGCAATAGCTCAGCTCCGGCCATGGCGTCGACGTGGGAGGCCACCGATACCGGCAGGCCCAGCGCGTCGGCCAGCACCGACCCGACCGGCGCTTGCCGCCAGCCCAGCCGCGGGTGGTCGACATGGCCGGTGGCGCTATCGACGGTGCCACCGATCGCCACCCCTGCCCACAGCAAGCGGCGCCGATGCCAGCGCCTCATGTAGCGGCTAGCGCTTTCGGCCAGCGAGGCCAGCGCGGCGCCGGCGGGATTGAGCGGTGTCGGGGTCTCTACGGTGTCCAGCGTGCGGCCGAATAGATCGGTGGCCACGATGCTGGTGGTTCGCGCGCCGACGTGGATGCCCAGCGTCACGAACGGCTCGTGATTGACCTCAACGGGCACCCGTGGGCGTCCGATGGCACCGGAGACCGCCAGGTCAGCGCGCTCCCGCAGCAGCCCGGCCTCGAGCAGCGCGATGACCTGCCGGTTCACCGTCGCAATGCTCAGCGATGTGACCCCGGCGATGACGTCACGTCCAACAGGGCCGCGCAACCGCACGGCCCGGAAGACGGACGCCGCCGCTGAGTCGGATATGTACAGAGCCGGCGGCATGATCTGGCGGTGCAACCGCAGATGACCTTTGCGGCCGGGCGAATGATGGGTGTGGGTGAGAGAGGTCGAGCGCACGAGCGTCCTTTGTTTGAGTCCTAATGGCCGGTCTTCGGCCACACCTGCTGAGGGTCAGGCGCGGCAAAATGCGCGGCAACAACACGCACCTGCCGCGCACAGACACGCGGCGGTCGTGTTGAACAAGGCGCTGTGCTGCACGGGAAAAATTTAGCACGTTTATTAGAGTTGTCCCGGTGAATTCAACTAACGCGCACGAACGGATCGCGGTGGTCACCGGTGCCAGTTCCGGGATCGGCGAAGCGACCGCCATAACCCTTGCCGCACAAGGGTTTCACGTGGTCGCGGTCGCACGACGAGCCGACCGGATCAACGCTCTGGCGAACAGGATCGGCGGTACCCCGATTGTCGCTGATGTCACAGACGACGAGGCCGTCGCGGCGCTGGCGCGCGGCTTGAGCCGGGTTGATGTGCTCGTCAACAACGCCGGTGGCGCCCGGGGGCTCGAGCCCGTCGCCGACGCGGATCTGGAGCACTGGCGCTGGATGTGGGAGACCAACGTGATGGGCACCTTGCGGGTCACCCGCGCGCTGCTGCCCAAGTTGATCGACTCCGGAGACGGATTGATCGTCACCATCACCTCGATTGCGGCTATCGAGACCTACGACGGCGGGGCCGGCTACACCGCGGCCAAGCACGGCCAGGGCGCGTTACACCGAACATTGCGCGGCGAGCTGTTGGGCAAGCCCGTACGACTCACCGAAATCGCGCCGGGCGCGGTCGAAACCGAGTTCTCGCTGGGCCGTTTCGACGGCGACCAGCAGCGCGCGGACGCCGTCTACGCCGGCATTACCCCGCTGACGGCCACCGACGTCGCCGAAGTGATTGGGTTCGTGGCCTCGCGGCCTTCCCATGTCGACCTGGACCAGATCGTCATCCGGCCCCGCGACCAGGCCAGCGCCAGCCGGTTTAACCGCCGGGGCTAGACGGCGTCGTCGTCGTGGTGATGGTCGGAGTGCCCGACAAGGTCGGCGCATCGGACGGCGTGACCGGCGCGGTGACCGGAATCTGCGACGCGGGCGGATGCGCCGTCGGCGGTGGCAGCGCCGACATGGCCACCCAGGTATCCCAGTCCACGGCCCAGTCCCAGATGTCGCCGTCGGAGTAGGACAGCTGAATCGAACTTCCGGTCACCTCGACAGGGTCACCGTAGATCGCGGTGCGGTAGTACTGCTCGGCATCCCCGGTGGACAGGTTGATGCAGCCGTTGGTGACGTTGCTGTTGCCCTGCGCGCCGGAGCTGGCCGGGTTGGCGTGGATGAACTCGCCGTTGTTGGAGATCCGCACCGCCCAGCGTTCGTGGGCGTTGGTGTAGCCGCCGGCCGGGTTGGACATGTAGAAGTCGGAGTACTTCTCGGTGACCACGTGAATGCCGTTGCGGGTGACGTTGCGCGCCTTGTCGGCCTCGCCGTAGCTGCACGGGAAGTCCATGACGACGCCTTCATCCCTGACCACCTGGATGCGGTGCGACGAGACCTCGGCCCTGACCAGCTGCCGGCGACCGATCTGGATGTGCAACGAGATGTCGTCGGCGCCGTACGCGCCTTCGCCGAACGGCCGTCCGTAGAGCTTGGCGTCGACATTGACGGTGGTCCCCGCCGGGTAGTACTCGCGGGGGCGCCAATGCACGCGGGCACCCTGCGCCTCGTCGGGCAGCCATGCCCAGCTGCCCTCGACGGGCGGGCTGGTGGTGACCGTGAGCGCTTTTTCGACGGAGGCCTTGTCGCCGATCGGCGCATCGAACTGGATGATGATCGGCGCCGCGACCCCGACGGTCTGGCCGTCGGCCAACTGGAATCCTCCGCCGATCTTCTTGGTGGGAGACACAGTGGTGAACTTGCCCGCCACCGCAATCGCCTTGCCGTCGTGGCCGACGGCCGAACCACTCCAGGTGTAGGTGCCGTCGTAGCCCAGCGGCTCGGTGATCGTGTAGACGGTGCGATCCTGGTTGAACGCCCCGGCGACAACCTTGCCCGACGAGTTCGTCAACGCCACCCTCTGAAACCAACCGTCGCCGACCTGGACGCTGACCGGGGCAATCGGAATCACGTCGGAGGCGGCATAGGCGGGCTCGAACCTCAGGTGCGGCGCCGGCGCTTGTTTCTTCTGGGCTTGCTTGGCCACAGTGCCCGCGCAGGCGGCCAAAACGCTCGGCGCGAACACACCGAGCCCGAGGGCCGACAAAGCCAGCCGCCGGTTGATCGGCGGCGGCGCGCTGGATGTGCTCACGACAAGTAAAGATACCGGGAGAACGACTCCCGCCCCGCCACGACAACTCGCCGACGGGGGTGCTATTGCACGAATTTAACGGCTACAGCCTGCACCCGAGCAGGACAGGTTCGGGTTTCAGTGTGATACCAAACACGTCACGGACTCCGTCACGGACGGTGCGCGCCAGCGTTATGACGTCCTCGGCGGTGGCGCGGCCGCGGTTCGTCAGAGCCAGCGCGTGCTTGGTGGACAGCCGGCATGGGGCCCGCTCATCGTCCGGATAGCCTTTGCCGAAGCCCGCCCGCTCCACCAGCCAGCCGGCGGCCAGCTTGACGCCGTCCGGTGCCGGGTAGTGCGGCATTGGCCCGTCGGTCTGGTCCGCCAGCCGCTCGTAGACGTCCGGTGTGACCACGGGGTTGGTGAAGAACGAACCCACGCTCCAGGTGTCGTGGTCGGCGGCGTCGAGCACCATGCCCTTGCGGGCGCGCAGCGCCAGCACCGCCTCGCGGACGGCTTGGGGGTCGGCGCGCTCGCCGCTGGTCGCGTTGAGCGCGGCCGTCAGCTCGCCGTAGCGCAAGGGCGCGCTGCGGCCCGATTCATCCAGCGCGAACTCCACTTCCAGTACCACAGCGGGGATCTCAAGGCCGTCGGCCCGCTTGAGCACGCTGGTGCGGTAGCCGAAGCCGAGCTCGCCGCCCGGTACCCAGTGCACCGAGCCGCTGAGCCGATCGAGCACCTGCACCCGCGTGATGGTGTCGGACACTTCGGCGCCGTAGGCGCCGACATTCTGCACCGGCGTCGCCCCGGCCGAGCCGGGGATACCGGAAAGGCACTCCAGGCCGCCCAGGCCATGTTCGATGGCCGCGACCACCACGTCGTCCCACACCGCGCCGGCCTCTGCGCGCACCAGGTTGCCGTCGACGGTGATGCCGTTGTTTGCCAACCGCACCGCGGTCAGGTCGGTCAGGGTATCAGCGATCACCAGGTTGGAGCCGCCGGCAAACACCAGCGGCGGGCCGCCGTCCGCGCCGTGGCCTTCGGAGTCCAGCTGCCGCACGACGGCGACCACCTGTTCAGTGCTGGTGCACGTAACCAGGCGCCGTGCCACGGGTCCGACCCGCAGGGTGGTCAACGGCGCCAGCGGCACCGCCTCGGCGAGATGCGCACCCGCAAATCGGGATCTGACCACGGCCCGTAACGGTAGCCTGGCCTGCTATGCCGCGTTCATTCGACATATCCGCCGATTACGAGGGCGGCGTCGAAGCCGTTCTTCAGGCTTACCGCGAGGAGGCCTACTGGCTGGCCAGGCTCGCCTGTTCCGGTATCGACGACGCGAAGCTGGAGTCGCTGCAGATCGGTGGCGAATCCGGAGACGACGACACCATCGACGTGGTCACCCTGCAGGTGATCCACCGGCACAAGCTGCCGGCTCTGATCACACAGATCCACCGGGGCGATCTGTGCATCAAGCGTGAGGAAACCTGGGGCCCGATCTCCGACGGCGTTGCGACGGCGACCGTCGCGGGATCGATCGTGGATGCCCCGGCGAATGTGTCGGGCACTGCCTTGCTGTCTGCCACGGCGAAGTCGGGCGGCTCTCGGCTGGAGTGCCGGATCACCGTCCACGTGCGTGTCCCGCTCATCGGGGGCAAGTTGGAGAATTTAGTCGGCACCCAATTGGCCGACCTGGTGGTCGCAGAACAGCGGTTCACCACGAAGTGGATCGCAAACAACAGCTAACCCATCGACAGGAGCGACTCCTAAGCTGGCGCCCATGCGAATCGCGTTGGCACAGATCCTCAGTGGGACCGATCCGGTAGTGAATCTGCAACTGGTCCGCGAGTTCACCGGCCGGGCCGCCGACGCCGGCGCGAAGCTGGTGGTGTTCCCCGAGGCGACCATGTGCCGGTTCGGCGTGCCGCTGGCACCGATCGCCGAGCCCGTCGACGGGCCCTGGGCAGATGGTGTCCGACGGATCGCCACCGACTCGGGTATCACCGTGATCGCGGGCATGTTCACCCCGGCCGGCGACGGGCGGGTGAGAAACACGCTGATCGCGGCCGGGCCGGGCACCCCCAATCAGCCGGACACCCACTACGACAAGATCCACCTCTACGACGCGTTCGGCTTCACCGAGTCGCGGACCGTCGCGCCCGGGCACGAGCCGGTGGTGATCACGGTCGACGACGTCCGGGTGGGCTTGTCCGTTTGCTATGACATCCGCTTTCCGGAGCTCTACACCGAGCTGGCCCGACGCGGCGCCCAGGTGATTGCCGTCTGCGCGTCCTGGGGTTCAGGTCCCGGCAAACTCGAGCAGTGGACGCTGTTGGCGCGAGCGCGGGCGCTTGACTCTATGAGTTACGTCGCCGCGGCCGGTCAGGCCGACCCCGGCGAGGCCTTGACCGGCCCGGGGTCCGGCTCAGGTGCGCCGACCGGAGTGGGCGGCAGTCTGGTGGCATCGCCGTTGGGTGAAGTGGTTGCGTCGGCCGGCGCCCAGCCGCAACTCGTGATCGCCGACATCGACGTCGACAGCGTGGCCAAGGCCCGCGAGAGCATCGCGGTGCTGCGCAACCACGCGAGCTTTGCCCGAATCGATAGGGCAGAATCGGTTGGGTGACGAACCCACCAGGACCACCGAACGAGGGCCCGCCGACGTGGGGCCGTCCCGGCAGCCAGGGCCCCTTCGGCCAGCCCCCGACCGAGCGGCCAACCGAGCGGTTCCCCACCGGTGGCCCTGCCCAACCTCCCGGCGGCCCCTCCCAACCGCCCCCACCTGGGCCTGGTCCTGCCGGCCCGCCTCCCCCTGCGCGCGGTCCAGCCCACCCGCCGCCACCTGCGCCTGGCCCGGTGCCGCCGCGGGAACACCAGACTGAGCAGCTCGGTGCGCCCCGTGCAGACACGCAGGGACCCGGCTACCCACCACCGCCCATTCCGCCGGCCAGCCCAACGGAGCGGTTGGCCACTCCGAGCGAAGAGCCGGCACCGGTGAAAAGAAAACGACGCTTCCTTCGCGATCCGCTATCCATCCTGCTGGTCTGCATCATCGTTGTCTCGCTCGTCATCGCGGGGCTGATCGGAGCCGAGCTGTACGTGCGTCACGTCGCCAACAACAAGGTCGCCGAAGCGGTGGCCTGCGAGGTCAAGGACCAGGCCACCGCGTCATTCGGGGTGACGCCGCTGATGCTGTGGCAGATGGCTACCAAGCACTACACCAATATCTCGGTGTCGACGGCCGGCAACCAGATCCGCGATGCCAAGGGCATGAAGATCGACATCAACATCAAAGATGTCCGGCTCCAGTCGTCAGCAGACTCCGAGGGGACCGTCGGATCGCTCGATGCCACCATCACCTGGACCACTGACGGCATCAAGCAGTCGGTGCAGAATGCGATCCCGGTTCTGGGTCCCTTCGTCACCAACAGCGTGACCGCCCACCCCGCTGACGGCACCGTCGAGTTGAAGGGAATGCTGGACAACATCACGGCCAAGCCGGTGGTGTCCGGCAACGGGCTGCAGCTGCAGATCGTCAGCTTCAACGCGCTCGGCTTCACCATGCCGAAAGAAAGCGTGCAGTCGACGCTGGACGACTTCACCTCTAACCTGACCAAGAACTACCCGATGGGCATACACGCCGACAACGTGCAGGTGACCAATAGCGGTGTGGTGAGCCACTTCTCCACCCAGAACGCCACCATCCCCACCGGCGGCCAGAACCCCTGCTTCGCCAACCTCTGACGGGTCTAGGCCGGGGGATTTCGGCTGAGCCCGTCGAGCACGGCTCGGGTGCCCGACAGGCCCAGCCTGGTCGCACCCGCATCGAGCATCGCGACGGCGTCGGCGGCGGTGCGGATACCGCCGCTGGCCTTGACCCCCAGCCGCCCGCCGACGGTTTCGGTCATCAACGCGACCGCGCGCACCGACGCCCCGCCCGCGGGATGAAACCCGGTCGAGGTCTTGACGAAATCGGCGCCGGCATCCTCGGCGGCGCGACACACAGCTGCCAGCGTGCGCTCGTCGTCGGCCAGCAACACCGCCGATTCCACGATCACCTTGAGCACGGCTCCGGGTACGGCGGCCCGCACCGCTTCGACGTCGGATCGCACCGAGTCGAGGTCGCCGGCCAGCGCGGCGCCGACGTCGATGACCATGTCGACCTCGCTCGCACCGGACGCCAACGCCTGCGCGGCCTCTTGCGCCTTGACCGCCGACACGTGCTTGCCCGACGGAAAACCCGCCACCGTCGCGACGCGCACGCCGCCGCCGGATTCGATCGCGACCGGCACCATGGACGGCGACACGCATACCGCGTAGACGCCCAGTTCCGCGGCTTCGGTGACGAGCGCGGCCACATCGGCCCGGGTGGCCTCGGGTTTGAGCAAGGTGTGGTCGACCATGGCCGCCAGTTGCGTCCGGGTGGGTTGGCTCGCCACTAAAACGGCCCTTCGGGGCCGCCGGGGTTGCAGCCGGAGGCGAACATTTCGGCGTCATCGACGACCGGCCGCCACGGTTCGAGATTCCAGCTGGCCTTGCCCGGCTGCGCCGTTTCGGCGAACTGCCAATGGCAGATGAATTGCGCTCGCATACCGGCGGTGTCGGCGCCCGGTGACAACGTCAGCACCTCGGCCCACGCCTCGTCGGCGGCGTCCGATGTCCCCGGCGCTCTGGCGGCCGCCCGCCCGGACGGCGTGGGGAAAACGCGCAGGCTGCTCAGGCCTCCCCACTGCGTCCACTCGGTGTGATCGATGAAAGGCGGCGAATACGACGGGCTGGCCGGGGTCGCCGCGCCGGTTTCGGGGTCTGCCAGGCCAGGCGTTGCCGCCGATAGCCAGCACGGCAGGGCGACGAACACTGCCGCCGGTACGGCGAGCAGGGCTTTCATCCCGCTAGCGCGACTTGCCCTGAATTTCGAGGAGTTTGGGCCGCACGTCGACCAAGTACACACCAGCCGCGCAGGCGGCCATCGCAATGCCGAGCACGCCGAAAACGAAACTCAGGATGGATGTCAGCGCGACGGCCAAGCCGAGGATCGCCAGCCACACCGGCTTGGTCAGCTTGTTAGCGGCGGTATAGGCATCGGTTCGCTGCAGCGCTGCATGCACAAACGCGTACACCGCCGTCACCAGGACGGCGATCTGCAAGACCAACATGACGGTACCCACGAGGTGGCTCACGTGTTAAGGGTATGCGGGCAGCGTCCAAAACGTCGACTCCGAGTTGCCCAAGGGGCAACACGGAGTCGAGTGTCTGGTTGTCGGGCTGCCCCGGGAGACAGCCCGACAGCCTGACTACTTCTGGGTAACCTTCTTGGCCGCCGACTTCTTGGCCGGAGCTTTCTTGGCCGGGGCCTTCTTCGCGGTCGCCTTCTTGGCCGGAGCCTTCTTGGCCGGAGCCTTCTTGGGCAGCTCGATGCCGACCAGCTTGGCCGCCCGCTCACCGACGGCGCGGGTCTGCGACGCGACGGTGCCCAGCGCCTCCTGGGTCAGCTCGACAGCCTGGTCCACATAGCCCTCGGCGCGCGCCGACGCGTCGTCGAAGCCCGTCTGGCTGCGCAGCCGCTCCAGGGCGGCCTCGCCCCGCTCCACCAGCTCGTTGTACCGGTTGGTCGCGGCCTCCAGGTAGCCTTCGGCGGCCTTACGCAGCTCGTCGGCGGTGAACCGCTCGCGCAGCTCGGTGAGCTGCTCGGGCAGGTCCTCCTGCAGCTTGGCCAGGCGAGCACGCCTCTCCTCAACCCGGCTGCGGGTCTCGGTGCGGGTCTCCTCGGCGCGCTCACGCAGGTTCGCGATCAAGTCGTTGACGGTGGCGAGGGCCAGGTCGGCCGCGCCGAGCGCGGCAAGCAACGGAGCGCGCAGGTCGTCGATGTTCGAGTTTTCAGCCATTGTTTTTCCTTTCGTTATTTGTTGCGTTATCGGTGTTGCTTACGTCTGTGTGGTGGATGTGGGAGAACCTCCTGGTTCGTCGGGTCGATTGATGACCGAGTCGTTTCGGCGCCTAGGTATCGGTTTTAAAACATGCGGTCATCAGATGTCTCCTCAGTGATCGGTTGGGACTCTTGATCTGCTGGCCGCCAGATCGGGTCAGCTCAGCCAGCAACTGGCCTGGAACGGTTAGATCCCTCCCTTTGGGTAACCAAACGGCCGATCGTCTATACGTCACCAACGTCATTGGCGCGATCGGAGAAGCGTCATTGTGGCGGTTCGGCCCGGTAACGGCGCCGGCCAAACGGGCTAATCAGTCGCTGTCGTGCGTCGGACACTCCTCTTGGATGGATTCGTTTTGCTGGGTAAATGACGCGTAGATGTCGAGCAGGATTTGCTTCTGACGCTCGGTGATCGCCGTGTCGGTGATGATGGCGTCACGGACCTGACTGGTCTCGCTGGGCTCGAGGATCCCGGCCCGCACGTAGAGCACCTCAGCAGAAATCCGCAAGGCTTTCGCGATCTGGTTCAGGACGTCGGCGGACGGCTTGCGCAGTCCGCGCTCCACCTGGCTCAGGTAAGGATTGCTGACACCGGATCGCTCGGCGAGCTGTCGCACCGAGACCTGCGCGTTCTCCCGCAGGTCCCGAATGAAGCTGCCGATGTCGGAGGCCGCCGTCGACACCTTGGTGGAGAGCTTCTCCTCGGGTGCCATTGCGTACTCCTGGGGTCTGATGGTTGATCTTGACGTCATCAGACTACGGGCAGGTGCTTGCTTTTGCAAGCACTTGTTAGCACTACTAGAAGAGCAGCTGCGCGACCGCGTAGATCACCAGCCCCGCCAGCGAGCCGACCACGGTCCCGTTGATCCGAATGAACTGCAGGTCACGACCGACGTGCAGCTCGATCCGGCGACTGGCCTCCTCGGCGTCCCAGCGCTCGATCGTATCGGTGATGATCGTTGTGATCTCCACCCCATACTGCGAGACCAGATGCTGGGCTGCCCGAACTATCCAGTTGTCGACCTTGTCGCGCAGTTCGGCGTCGTCGCGCAGTGATTCCCCAACGCGAACCACGGTGTCCGCGATGCGGGTCCGCAACGCGGACGACGGGTCGTCCACACCCTCGAGCACTAGCCGTTTCAGCGTCTTCCATGCCGTCGCGGCGGCGTTGGCGATCTCGTCGCGGGCCATCAGCTGCTCTTTGATCGCCTCGGCACGCGCGATCGTCTCCGGGTCGTGCTGCAGATCGTCGGCGAATTCGAACAGGAATCGAGTCGCCGAACGGCGCAGTTCGTGGTCGGGGTTGCGGCGCACCTTATCGGTGAAGTCCATCAACTCGCGGTGGATACGGTCACCCACGAGATGGTCGATGAATCGAGGCGACCAGCTCGGCGAGTCACGCTCGACCACCCGCTGGATGATCTCGCCGGCATTCAGCGACCATTGAAACGCCCGGTCGGCGAGCAACTGGATCAGGGCCTCCTGCCGGTTCTCGGCCAGCAGGGTCGCCAGAACCCGGCCTACCGGTGGACCCCACTGTGGTTCGGCGATGCGGCGCACGATCATCCGGTCGATGACCTGCTGGACCTCCTCGTCGCGCAACAGCTCCACCAGAACCCGAAGTATCGTCGCCGTCTCGCTCGCCACCCGGTCGGCGTGCGAGGTCTCCGACAGCCACTTGCCGAGCCGGCCGGCCACCTGCGCGTCGCGCAGCTTGGTCTCCACGACCTGTGCCGACAGGAAATTCTCGCGGACGAAGGTGCCCAGGCCCTCGCCGAGCTGGTCCTTCTTGCGCTTGATGATCGCCGTGTGCGGGATGGGTATGCCCAGCGGGTGCTTGAACAGCGCGGTAACGGCGAACCAGTCCGCCAGCGCGCCGACCATGCCGGCCTCGCCGGCCGCACCGACATAGCCGACCCAGACGCCCGCGCTGGTATGGGCCTGCGCCCACCGACACACAAGGAAAACGCCGGTGGCGCCGACCAAAAAACTCAGCGCCACCAATTTCATCCGGCGCAACGCCACCCGCCGCTCGGCGTCGGCCACCGGATCGGCCCCGGCGAACGATTCCGCGAAGGACGTGCGAACCCGACGCGCCGCGGTTGGCGACGTGCTCAAGTCCGGCCGCCTCGTCGGCGAGCCCGGCGCGTCGGCTCTGTGTGCCACCACACCATCATCTATCGCCGTGGGCAATTAGTGTGACGGCCCTGTCCAGAGCGCCCGTTGCGCCGTGTCGTGCATCCAGCAAACGGGCCCCCGCAGGCCGTAGTATCGAGTGCGTCTAGGGAATGGGAATCGGCGACAGTGGCAGAGCAAATCCCGGCTGTGACCGTCAAGATGGATGGTCGCAAGCGGCGCTGGCACCAGCACAAGGTGGAGCGACGCAACGAGCTGGTAGACGGCACAATTGAGGCGATTCGCCGGCGCGGTCGATACCTGAGCATGGACGAGATCGCGGCGGAAATCGGCGTCTCCAAGACCGTGCTCTACCGCTACTTCATCGACAAGAACGACCTGACGACGGCCGTCATGATGCGGTTCACGCAGACCACGCTGATTCCCAATATGGCTGCCGCACTGACGTCGGATCTGGACGGCTTCGACCTGACCCGCGAGGTCATCCGGGTGTACGTAGAAACCGTGGCGGCCGAACCCGAGCCCTACCGCTTCGTGATGGCGAACAGCTCAGCCAGCCACAGCAAGGTGATCGCCGATTCCGAGCGAATCATTGCCCGCATGCTCGCGGTGATGATGCGCCGGCGCATGCGACAGGCCGGAATGGACACCGGTGGCGCAGAGCCGTGGTCCTACCTGATCGTCGGCGGCGTGCAGCTGGCCACCCACTCGTGGATGTCGGACCCCCGGATGAGCAGCGATGAGCTCATCGACTACCTGACCATGCTCAGTTGGAACGCGCTGTGCGGGATCGTCGAGGTCGGCGGGTCACTGGAGAAGTTCCGCGCGGAGCCGCATCCATCGCCGATCGTTCCTCCGCGATCGGGTTGAGGCCGGTTTAGGCTTTAGGAATGCCTGGGGTGAGCGTGGGCTCGCGGCTGAGGTCGTGGGCATACGCACTACGCACCACCAACCCGCCACCGGATGGGCCGATCGACACCGTTACGCGGTGGCTTGTCGTCACCCGCGCGGCTGTGCTGCCGATGACCCTGGTTTCCGGCCTGGTGGCGGCGCTGCTGGCGGTCGGCAAACCCGGCCTGGATTGGCGGTGGCTGGTGCTGGCCGTGGTGGGAATCACCTTGGCGCACACCGCCAACAATCTGATGAACGACCTCTACGACACCCAGGTCGGCACCGACAGCGCCAACTACCCTCGCGCGCTCTACGCCCCGCACCCGGTGCTGTCCGGGTTGATCAGCCGCCGCACGCTGGGGCTGGCGATTCTGCTGGTGAACGTCGCCGACCTGGCGATCCTGGTCGCGCTGGCGTGGGCCCGCGGCTGGCCCGTGGTGGGCTTTGCGCTGAGCGGTTTCGCACTGAGCGTCGCTTACACAGCGCCACCGCTGCGGCTGAAGAAACGCGGCCTCGGCGAACCCGACGTTTTCGTCGTGTGGGGTCCGCTGATGGTGTGCGGCACGTACTACTCGGCGGTGGGCGCGGTCGGCTGGGACGTCGTGCTGGCGTCATTGCCGTATGGCTTGTTGTGCACGACGGTGCTGATGGGCAAGCACATCGACAAGATCCCGTACGACGAGCCGCTCGGGATCCGGACGCTGCCAGTCCTGCTCGGCGAGGGACGAGCCCGCGTCGTGACGCTGGGCATGATGGTCGGTTTCTATGTGCTGGTCGCGATCGCCGTCGCGGTAGGGGCGATGCCCTGGCCCGCGCTGGTGGTCGCCTTGGCGCTGCCCCGGCTGGCGAAGATATGGCCGTATTTCCGCCGCCCAAGGCCCGACGAGCCGCCACCAAAGTTCCCGGTGTGGCCGCTGTGGTACGCAGCGCTGGCGTGGGTGCACGTACGTCAGGCGGGTGCACTGCTGGTCGTGGGCCTCGCGATCGGCGCTGTACTGCGTCTTTGGTGAATTCAACCCGGCCGGCTGTGACCAAGAGCCCCGGCACGCAAGCAACTCGCGGGGGCCACAACGGCTAGCATGCATTGAATGCATCGGGGGCCAGAACGGGACGCCGCGCGTCCCACATCGGCGAACGCCTCCGGGAAATAGAAGGGCTCTCCACTTTATGGCCGTGCAGCTCACGCCGCATTTTGGGAACGTCCAGGCGCATTACGACCTCTCCGACGACTTCTTCCGGCTCTTCCTGGACCCCACCCAGACCTACAGCTGCGCGTACTTCGAACGTGACGACATGACGCTGCGGGAGGCGCAGCTCGCCAAAATCGACTTATCGCTGTCCAAGCTGCGGCTGGAGCCGGGGATGACGCTGCTGGACATCGGCTGCGGCTGGGGCGCAACCATGCAGCGCGCGATTGAGAAATACGACGTCAACGTCGTGGGCCTGACGTTGTCGGAGAACCAGGCCGAGCATGTCCAGAAGACGTTCGACCAGATGGACACCCCCCGCTCAACGCGGGTGCTGCTGGAGGGCTGGGAGAAGTTCGACGAGCCGGTCGACCGTATCGTCTCGATCGGCGCCTTCGAGCACTTCGGCCGCCAACGCTATACCCGCTTCTTCAAGATGGCCTACCACGTACTGCCCGCCGACGGCGTGATGTTGCTACACACGATCGCCCGCCCCACCTTCAAAGACGCCAGGGCGCGTGGCATGACGTTGACCCACGAAATCGTTCAGTTCTCGAAGTTCATCTTGGCCGAGATCTTCCCGGGTGGCTGGCTGCCAACGATCCCGTCGGTCGCAGAGCACGCGACTGCGGCCGGCTTCGAGGTGACTCGGGTCCAGTCGCTGCAGCTGCACTACGCACGCACCCTCGACACGTGGGCCGCCGCACTCGAGGCCAACAAGGAGCAGGCGATCGCCATCCAGTCGCAAGAGGTTTACGACCGCTACACGAAGTACCTGACTGGCTGCGTGAAGCTGTTCCGCGAGGGCTACACCGACGTCGCCCAGTTCACGTTGGAGAAGTGAGTAGCGCCGTCCCGGCGCGGGCATGGTCGACCACGGCCGCTACTTCACCAGGGTGAACTGCCCCACATTGGTGATGCCCTTGCGGAAGAAGTTCTCGCATCCGGTCAGGTAGTGCATATAGCGGTCGTAAACCTCTTGCGACTGCATCGCGATCGCGTTGTCCTTGTTGGCCTCCAGATTGGCGGCCCACACGTTCAGCGTGCGCGCGTAATGCTCGCGCAGCAGTTGTACTTTTTCGAGCGAGAACCCGGCGGCCTGCGCAAATTTGAAAATATCTTCCTGCGCCGGCAACTGTCCCCCCGGGAAAATTTCTGTGCCGATGAATCGCGCGAATCGCACATCGCTCATCGTCAGCGTGACGCCGCGCTCGTGCATCTGTTTCTGGGTGTACGTCAGAATGGTGTGCAGCAACATTCGGCCGTCGTCGGGAAGAATGTCGTGGGCGCGTTCGAAGAACGCGGCGTAGCGCTCCATCTTGAATGCTTCGAAGGCACCGATGGTGACGATCCGATCGACCCTGTCGTCGAACTCTTCCCAACCCTGCAGCCGCACCTCGATGTTGCGTTGTGTCGGCCTCCCGGCGAGTTTGGCCTTGCTGTACTCGAACTGATTGCGGCTGAGCGTGATTCCAATGACGTTGACGTCGTACTTCTCGATCGCTCGTACCAGTGCTCCACCCCAGCCGCAACCGATGTCGAGCAAAGTCATCCCTGGCTCGAGGTTCAGTTTTCCCAACGCCAGGTCGAATTTGGCGTTCTGGGCTTCCTCGAGGGTCATGTCGTCACGCTCGAAGTACGCACACGTATAGCCCATGGTCGGGTCTAGAAAAAGTGCAAAAAACTCGTTGGAAATGTCATAGATCGACTGCGACTCTTCGTAATAGGGCCTCAATTGAGTCATGCGCGGCGGACACCTCTCGTTGTTTGTCGCGAGCATGCTACCCGATTCAAACAATGTTGTCGCGCGAGCCGGCCCGCCGCGTCAGTAGCTGTAGAACCCCTGACCTGATTTCTTGCCCAGCCGGCCCGCCTCGACCATGCGCAGCAGCAGTGGCGGCGGGCTGTAATGCGGCTCCTTGAACTCCTCGAACATCTTGTCCGCGATCAGCTTCAGGGTGTCCAGTCCAACAAGGTCGGACAGCCGCAGCGGGCCCATCGGGTGCGACAGTCCGGCAACAACCGCCTTGTCGACGTCTTCGACGGTGGCGAAACCGGCCTCGACCATGCGGATCGCCGACAGCACGTACGGCACCAGTAGCGCGTTGACCACGAAACCGGACCGGTCGGAGCAGCGCACGACCTGTTTGCCCAGAACCGCGCTCGCAAACTCCTCGGCGCGAGCGGCCGCGGCTTCGTCGGTGACCAGTGTGCTCACCAGCTCGACCAGCGGTAGCACCGGCACCGGGTTAAAGAAATGCAGGCCCAGCACGCGTTGCGGGTTTTTGGTCGCCGCGGCGATCTTCATGATCGGGATGCTCGAGGTGTTCGACGCCAGCACGGCGTCGGGATCGGTGACGACCCGGTCGAGTTCGGAGAAGATCTCGGCCTTGACCGCCTCGTGCTCGACGATGGCCTCGATCACCAGTTGCCGGTCCGCCAAGTCATTCAAGTCGGTGGTGAAGGTCAACTTGTCGAGCGCGCGGTCGCGCTCTCGCTCGGTCACCTTGCCCGCGCTGACGCCGCGCTCCAACGACTTCACAATGCGGTTGCGCCCCGCCGTGATCAGCTCCTCGGTGGGCTCGAATACCGTCACGCCAACACCGGCGCGGACGGAGACCTCGGCGATGCCAGCCCCCATCTGCCCGGCGCCGATAACCCCAACCCGCTGGATCGCTGCGTCGCTCACTGTTTTGTCTCCCGAGTCGTATCGTCATGCACCGCAATAGGCCCCGCCCAGGTTGGCCGGGCGGGGCCTATGCTGTCAACTTCGCGGGCAATCCCGCTCATCCTCAGAGGCTCAAGCCTTCGGTTCCACTTCCTCGTCGCGGGTTAATCCCGCTCCTCGTCAGTGGCTCAAGCCTTCGGTTCCACTTCCTCGTCGCGGGTTAATCCCGCTCCTCGTCAGTGGAACTGGCCCTCTTCGGTCGAGCCGGTCAGGGCGGTGGTCGACGAGCTCGGGTCGACCGTGGTGGCGATGCGGTCGAAGTAACCGGCACCGACCTCGCGCTGGTGCTTGGTCGCGGTGTAACCGCGCTCCTCTGCGGCGAACTCGCGCTCCTGCAGCTCGACGTACGCGGTCATCTGGTTGCGGGCGTAGCCGTAGGCCAGATCGAACATCGAGTAGTTCAGCGCGTGGAAGCCGGCCAGCGTGATGAACTGGAACTTGAATCCCATTGCGGCAAGCTCTTTTTGGAACTTCGCGATGGTGGCGTCGTCGAGGTGCTTGCGCCAGTTGAACGACGGCGAGCAGTTGTAGGCCAGCATCTGGTCCGGGAACTCGGACTTGACGCCCTCGGCGAACTTGGCCGCCAGCTCGAGATCCGGTGTGCCGGTCTCCATCCAGATCAGGTCCGAGTATGGCGCGTAGGCCTTGGCCCGGGCGATGCAGGGCTCCAGGCCGTTGCGGACCCGGTAGAAGCCTTCCTTGGTCCGTTCACCGGTGATGAACGGCTGGTCTCGCTCGTCGACGTCCGAGGTGATCAGGGTGGCCGCCTCCGCGTCGGTGCGGGCGATCACCACCGTCGGCGCGCCGGCGACGTCGGCCGCCAGGCGAGCCGAGGTGAGCGTGCGGATGTGCTGCTGGGTCGGGATGAGCACCTTGCCACCGAGGTGACCGCACTTCTTCTCCGACGCGAGCTGATCCTCCCAGTGCGACCCCGCAACGCCTGCGGCGATCATCGCCTTCTGCAGCTCATAGACATTCAGCGCGCCACCGAAGCCTGCCTCGCCGTCGGCGACGATCGGCACCAGCCAGTTCTCCACCGACCGGTCACCCTCGACCTTGGCGATCTCGTCGGCGCGAAGCAGCGCGTTGTTGATCCGGCGCACCACCTGCGGCACCGAGTTGGCCGGGTAGAGGCTCTGGTCGGGGTAGGTGTGGCCGGACAGGTTCGCGTCACCGGCGACCTGCCAACCCGACAGGTAGATGGCCTTCAGGCCGGCGCGGACCTGCTGGACGGCCATGTTGCCGGTCAACGCACCCAGCGCGCTGATCCACTCGAGGTCGTGCAGCTGCTCCCACAGCACCTCCGCGCCACGGCGGGCCAGGGTGTGCTCCTCGACCACGCTGCCCTGCAGGGCGACGACATCCTCGGCGGTGTAGGTGCGGCTGACGTCCTTCCAGCGCGGGTTGGTGTCCCAGTCGTGCTGGATCTGCTCGGCGCTCTTCGGGGTGCCAACGTCAGACATTGGGCTTAACTCCTTTACGGTCATAAAGGTGAATGGTTGACGCCGCTCCGCCGTCCGGCGGTAGCTGGAGGCTCAACTTCACTGGCGTGCTAACTCGACCATGGCACAGCTTGTTTATGCCGGTCCACCCGTTTCATTTGCCAATTTCGGCAACGACTTTTCCTGATTTTGCAAATTTTGCGAAGGCGGCCCAGCACTTAACCGTTTCAGAAGCTACCGGCCAGTAACCCCAAAGCCGCAGGTCAATGCGGGAATTGGATGGGGTCGCCGATTTTGGGCCGTCTGGCTAAAGAGAGAAGAGCGCGGCGACCGCTTTCGTCTCGTCGCCCACGGCATATGTGAGCGTTGTAACAGGACGATCGCCCAAGCCAGCACCGAACTGATCGGTGGAGCCGGCCGGGTGAACGTGCGAGATGATCTCGAGCTTGTCGCCCAAGGCAACCGGCGCCTCGTGCTCGATGGTGGTGCGCAGCGGTCCTTGCAGCAATTCGGGATGCGATGCCAGGTAGTCCTCGATCACGCTCCAATACACCGAGTTGTTCATGTGGTCGAACAGGTCGATATCGCTGACTCGGACCGGAAACTCGTGGATCTCCGACGCGTCGTCGCGGCCGCCGGGTTTCAGATAGCCCTTCCACCGCAGCCGATCAATGGATGTGGTTTTGTGCAGACCTGCCAGGAAGTCATCAGCGATGCGCGCGGGCATCTGGGTTTCCCGGTTGATGTTGATCCAGAAAGCCTCGGATTCGATCAGGCCGCCCTTGCGTCCGTCGATGCGGACCCGCATCTCGCACCACCGGTTCGAGGCGCCCGAGCACCAACGCCGGCATCGCAACATGTCCTGGAGCTCGATCGGGCGGATCAGGTCGACCATGGTGCGGCGGACGATCCACAGCGGGTGGGTCTCCTCGAAGCCCATTTCGCGCAGCTGGTCCTGCCCGATGTCTTGGATGTGCCGGGCCCCAGCGTCCAGCCGCAGCCGGCCGGTGCGGTCGATGTCGCCGACCCGCAGTGGCCATTCGCGATCGAATACATCGGGGTGGCCGTCGGGCACCGGCATCATTGTTTTGTCCAGGCTCACGGCTTCGCCCCCGTTTCCTCCTCGTCGGCACCCCAAGGCTTACCGCAGGGCCCCGACGCGAATCATGCCAAACGACGTCTCTGAAACACCAACCGCGACACATCGTAACGCCATGCCAACTCTGCAAACCGTATCTTCACAGCGGCGAGTACGGTTGGTTAGGTGTCCAAAACATTCGTCGGCTCGCGCGTTCGCCAGTTGCGCAGTGAGCGCGGGTTCAGCCAGGCAGCGCTGGCCCAGATGCTGGAGATCTCACCCAGCTACCTCAACCAGATCGAGCATGACGTTCGGCCGCTGACGGTGGCCGTGTTACTCCGGATCACCGAGGTGTTCGGGGTGGACGCGACCTTCTTTGCACCCCACGACGACACCCGGCTGGTCGCCGAGCTGCGCGAGGTCACGATGGATCGCGATCTGGGCATCGACGTCGACCCGCCCGAAGTCGCCGAAATGGTCAGCGCTCATCCCGCCCTGGCCCGCGCGGTGGTCAACCTGCACCGGCGCTACCGGATCACCACCGCGCAGCTTGCTGCCGCCACTGAGGAGCGGTTCTTTGACGGCAGTGGCAGCGGGTCGATCACTATGCCCCACGAAGAGGTGCGCGACTACTTCTACCAGCGCCAGAACTACCTGCATCAGCTGGACACCGCGGCCGAAGACCTGACGACCCAGATGCGGTTGCACCACGGCGACCTGGCCCGCGAGCTGACCCGCCGGCTCACCGAGGTGCACGGCGTGCACATCAACAGGCGGATCGATTTGGGTGACACCGTGCTGCACCGCTACGACCCCGGGACCAAAACGCTGGAAATCAGCAATCACCTCTCGTTGGGTCAACAGGTCTTCAAAATGGCCGCCGAACTGGCCTACCTCGAGTTCGGCGGCCTGATCGACAGCATGGTCGAAGAGGGCAAGTTCACCAGCGACGAGTCGCACACACTGGCCCGGCTGGGGTTGGCCAATTACTTCGCGGCGGCCGCGGTGCTGCCCTACCGCCAATTCCACGATGCCGCAGAGAATTTCCGCTACGACGTCGAGCGGCTGTCGGCGTTCTACTCGGTCAGTTATGAGACCATCGCGCACCGGCTTTCGACGCTGCAACGGCCCTCGATGCGGGGCGTGCCGTTCTCGTTCATCCGGGTCGACCGAGCCGGCAACATGTCAAAACGCCAGTCCGCCACCGGTTTTCACTTCTCCTCGAGCGGCGGCACCTGTCCGTTGTGGAACGTGTACGAAACGTTCGCCAACCCGGGCAAGATCCTCGTGCAGATCGCCCAGATGCCCGACGGCCGCAACTACATGTGGGTGGCCCGCACCGTGGAGCGCCGCGCCGCCCGGTATGGTCAGCCCGGTAAGACCTTCGCGATCGGGCTGGGCTGCGAACTTCGGCACGCTCACCGGCTC
>DATKEW010000385.1:0-8827 GCA_035511785.1 Mycobacterium sp. | reverse complement strand
ATACCCGCCACGGCATCACCTACTGGCCGTTGACCCGCAGCGGCCCGGCCGGCGGCCTGCACACGTTCAAGGTCCGCATCAGCATCCGACGACGAAAACCGCCTGCGGAGCTCCCCGTTCACGAGGGCCAGGAATGGATGTACGTGCTGTCTGGACGGCTTCGCCTGATCCTTGGCGAGCGCGACTTCAGCATCGAACCCGGCGAGGCCGTCGAATTCAGCACGTGGACGCCACATTGGTTCGGCGTCATCGACGAACCGGTCGAGGCCATCATGATCTTCGGGGCGCACGGCGAACGGCTCCACCTACACACCTAGAAGGAAGCGGCATCAAACCCAGAACAGTTCGGACCGACTCGATGAGTTCTTCACCGAAGCCCACCTGCACGCCGTCGATGGCGCCGGCCACTTCACACCGGTGGAATGCCCGGACGAATTCGCCGAGCTGATCACCGACGCGGTGGCCACCGCGTAATGGCCACCCACCGCTGCTAACGGGTCGCTAGCGTTGTGCGGCGGCGTTGGCCGCCGCCTGAGCCTGCCGCAGGATGGTCGCGACATCGCCTCGGCCCAGGAACATTTCGTCGAAATAGCTTTGCAGGGCCGTCTCGCCGGCGGCGAAGCCGGCGCCGCCCGGGGCCGGGATGCGCGGGCCGTCCAGCACGGAGAAGAAAGGTGTGACGTCCGCGCCCCTGGCGGCCCAGTAGTCGAAGTAGACGGGCTGAGCTGACATCACCGCGGGGATGGCCGCACCGTGGCGACCCAGATACGCGTTGCCCTCACTGCTGCCCATCCACGCCAGCACCTGGCGCACCGCATCCGGGTGCTTGGTCGCCGCATTGCCCACCGCGGCAATGCCATTGGTGACGCTCACCCGACCGGCAGGACCGATCGGCAGCATCGCCACGCCCCAATGGAAGCGGGCATCGCGGGCCACCGGCGCCAGGTTGTAGGTACCGGACTGGAAGAGCGCCATCCTGCCCGCCAGAAACTGGTTGCGGGAGAAGTCGCCGTTGTCGTTGGTGTCCGAGGCCGGTGGCGCGACATGATCGTCGTTGATCAGGCGGACCAGATAGCGGAAGGCCTTGATCGCATCGGGGTTGTCGAATGCGAACTCGTCGCCGTGCTGGAAGACGCCGCCGGCCGATCCGATGTAGTTGAGGTAGATGGCCTGTGGGTCGTTGGCCGCGTTGTACCCCCATTGCCGCACCCGACCGGCATCGAAACCCGGTGTACCCGCGACGTTTCCATCGGCATCGACGGTGAGTCGAGCCAGCATGGCGCGCAAAGTGTCGTCGCCGCCGGGACTCCACCGCAGGCTATTCAGCTGAGCGGGATCAACACCCGCCGCCGCGAGCAGGTCCGCGTTGTAGAACACGGCGATGCCGGCGTCGGTCAGCTGCGGTACACCCCAGAGCACCCCGCCGCGCGTGAACTGATCCACTACGGCCGGCTCCCAGGCCGAAGCGGCACCTTGGCCGAGGGTCTTTCCGATGTTCATCAACCGTCCGTTGTCGGCATAAGCAGCGAGGTATGCGTTGGACAACCAGAAGATGTCGTCGGCGCTGCCGCCGGCCAAGTCGGTGCGCAGGGTGTTGAAGTAGGTCGAGTAGGCCACCATGTTGGCGTGCACCAGGATATTGCGATGCGTGCGCTTGAATGCCTCGAACGATTGCCGATATGCCGTGGCGATCTCGTCGGCCCAGATCCGCACCGTCACGACGGTCTTGGCGCCATGGGGTTCGCCGGAATAGTCCAACAGCATCGCGGTCGCGGCCAACAACACCGCGACAAGCGCAAGCGCGCCTACGACCAGGGTGGAAAAGCGGGGCCGAGTCATCTTTTGGTCCAGCGCTTGCGCCGAGATTGCCGTGGTGGTGGTGAATCAGCAAAATCCACAACCCTGCCGGCAATCTCGACGCTTAACCGGCTCACTTGAGCCCCGAGACGACGATCGATGCAACGATGTGACGCTGGAAAACCACGAAGAGGACAATCAACGGCGCGATCGCGACCGTGGTCGCCGCCATCACCAGCGTCCACTGGGAGTTGAACCGCGACTGCAGGTCGGCCGTCGCCACCGTGAGCACCCGCCACTTGTGACCGCTGGTGATCACCAACGGCCACATGAAGTTATTCCATTGCGAGACCACGGTGATCAGCGTCAAGGCAGCCAGAACCGGGCGGCTGGACGGAATCACCACATGCACGATCACGTCCAACATGTTGGCGCCGTCGAGGCGCGCGGCGTTGATGAAGTCGTTCGGAATGATGCGAAAATGCTCGCGTAAAAGGAAAATCGCGTACGGGGAGCCGAACATGAACGGCAACAACAACGCCCAGAACGTGTTGCGCAGGCCCAGCTGAGCCATCATCAGGTACATCGGGACCACCGTGACTGTCCCGGGCACCATCAACGTCGCGATGTAAACCCAAAACAGCGCGTCGCGTCCGGGAAATTGCAGCCGCGCAAAGGCGTAGCCGGCCAGCACCGAAAAGGTCAGCTGCCCAACCAGGATCACGGCCGTCATCAGCGCGGTCACCGCCGCCGCACGGCCGAACCCGGCCCCGGCCAGGTCCGCAAAGTTGGCCAGCGTGGGTGGCCGCGGCAACTGCAGCGGGGTACCGGTAACAAATTGGTGAGCCGACGTGAATGCCGTCAGCACGCCAAGTGCGAACGGCGCCAATGTGATCAGTGCACCGAGCGCCAGTCCGGTGTAAATCACGGTGTTGGAGAGGCGATTAGGTGAGGTCATAGCTGATTCGCCGGCGGAAGTACAAGTGCTGAACGACGGTCACGCCGACGAGGATGACGAACAGCGCCACAGCCATGACCGATGCCCGCCCGATGGCCGCCGAGCCGAACGCCTCGGCATAGATGCGGTGGGCTACCAGGTCGGTGCGGCCCTCCGGCCCACCGTCGGTCAGCGCGTAGACGGTGTCGAAAACCTGTGCACTGCTGACGATCCCGGTCACCAAGACGAAGAACATCGTCGGCCTCAGCATGGGCAGGGTGATGCGCCAGAACCGCTGCCAGGCGTTGGCGCCGTCGGTGCGCGCGGCGGCGTGGATGTCGCCGGGGATGGCCAGCAGGCCCGCCAGGAACGACAGTGAGACATAGCCGACGTTGGTCCAGACGACCACGGCCGAGACAACCGGTAGCGCCAGGCTGGGATCCGACAACCATTCGATGCGGTGTCCCAGCGCGGTGCTGACGGCGCCGTCGGTGGGGGCCAGGATCCATCGCCATAACACCGCGATCGCCAGCGGCGCGCAGATCCATGGCAGCACGTAGAGGGTGCGAAACAGGCCGGTGCCCCGAAGCTGGCGAGCCAGCATCGACGCGGCCAGCAGTCCCAGCATTGTCTGAGCCGGGACCACGATCGCCACGAAGACGGCCGTGACAATCAGTGAGTTGCCGAAACTGGAGTCGGTCAGCACCGAGCGCCAGTTGGCCAGGCCCACATAGCGCAGCGGACCCAGCAGATCCCAGCGGTACAGGCTCAGCCACACCACCACGAGGATGGGCAGCAGCAAAAACGCGACCACGCCGAACAGGCTCGGTGCCAGCAGCGCGTAACCCAGCGCCGTGGAGCGACGGGGTGCGTCGGACATGGGTGTATTAAAGCCGGTCGTTACGGTGGAGTGGTGACACCGAACCGGGGGATCGATGCCGACTTCCTGGACCTGCCGCGCCACGAGCTGGCTGAAGCCGCGTTGTCGGCGGCCAGGCAGGCCGGAGCCAGCCACGCCGACCTGCGGATTCACCGCATGAATACCGAGATCATCCAGCTGCGCGACGGCGAGCTGGAGACCGCGGTCGTCAGCCGCGAGCTCGGCTTGGCGGTGCGGGTGATCGTCGACGGCACCTGGGGATTCGCCTCGCACGCCGAGCTGGCGCCGTCGGTGGCGGCCGAGACGGCGCGCCGCGCGGTGCACGTGGCCACCACGCTGGCGGCCCTGAACACCGAGCGCGTCGAGCTGGCGCCCGAACCGGTGTACGCCGACGCCACCTATGTCTCGAACTACCGAATCGACCCGTTCGACATCCCCGCGGCCGACAAGATCGCCGTGCTCGGGGAGTACTCCGCGCGACTGCTGGATGCCGACGGCATTGACCACGTATCGGCGGGCCTGACCGCCATCAAAGAACAGACGTTCTACGCCGACACCTTCGGATCCTCGATCACCCAGCAGCGTGTGCGACTGCAGCCCTCGTTGGAGGCGATCACCGTCGACGCCGCGGTGGGAAGTTTCGACTCGATGCGCACGCTGGTCCCGCCGATGGGCCGGGGCTGGGAAGTGCTGGCCGGCGACGAGGTGTGGAATTGGACCGACGAGCTCGCGCAGCTGCCGTCGCTGCTCGCCGAGAAGGTCAAGGCACCCAGCGTGACCCCGGGGCGTAAGGACCTGGTGATCGACCCGTCCAACCTGTGGCTGACCATCCACGAATCCATTGGCCACGCAACCGAATACGATCGCGCTATCGGATACGAGGCTGCCTACGCCGGAACCTCGTTCGCCACCCCCGACAAACTCGGCTCTATGCGCTACGGCTCCCCGCTGATGAACGTGACCGCCGATCGTACGGTCGAATTCGGTTTGGCCACCATCGGTTACGACGACGAGGGCGTCGCCGCGCAAAAGTGGGATCTGGTGCGCGGCGGCGTGTTCGTCGGCTATCAGCTCGACCGGGTGTTCGCCCCTCGGCTGGGACAGCCCCGCTCCAACGGATGCTCATACGCCGACTCGGCGCATCACGTGCCGATCCAGCGGATGGCCAACGTGTCGCTGCAGCCCGGCTCCGACGACACCAGCACCGCCGATCTGATCAGCCGGGTCGACGACGGCATCTACATCGTCGGCGACAAATCGTGGTCGATCGACATGCAGCGCTACAACTTTCAGTTCACCGGACAACGGTTCTTCCGCATCCGGGGCGGCCGGCTGGACGGCCAGTTGCGCGATGTCGCGTATCAGGCCACGACCACCGACTTCTGGAATTCCATGGAAGCTGTGGGCGGCCCGTCCACCTGGCGGCTGGGCGGCGCGCTCAACTGCGGCAAGGCACAGCCCGGACAGATCGCCGCGGTCAGCCACGGCAGTCCGTCGGCATTGTTCCGGGGAGTGAACGTGCTCAACACGCGTACCGAGGGCGGACAATGATCAGTGCTCAGCACGCCGTCAACATCGTCTTGGACGAGGCCGTCAAACTCGGCCGCGCCGACGAAACCATGGTGCTGGTCACCGACCGGGTCGAGGCGACGCTGCGCTGGGCGGGCAATTCGATGACCAGCAATGGTGTTTCGATCAACCGCAGCATCACCGTTATTTCGATTGTGCGCCAAGGTACTAGCGCTTTCGTCGGCACGGTGGTTTCCGCCGAAGCAGATCCGCGGGTGATCCCCGAGCTGGTGGCGGCATCCCAGGACGCTGCCCGCTCCGCGCCGGAAGCCGGCGATGCCGCGCCGCTGCTGGCCGATACCGGGGTGCCGGCTGATTGGGACGCTCCGGTGCCCGGCACCGGGGCCGAGGTGTTCGCTGAGGTGGCCGGCTCATTGAGTCGGGGGTTCCGGGGCAGTGACCGGTTGTACGGCTATGCGCACCACAGTGTTTCGACGACGTTCTTGGCTTCGTCGACCGGGCTGCGGCGGCGCTTCACCCAGCCCGCCGGCACGGTGGAGATCAATGGCAAGCGCGGCGACGCCAGCGCCTGGGCGGGGATCAGTACGTCCGATTTCGTTGACGTGCCAACCGATTTGCTGCTCGAGCAGCTGTCGATGAGACTGGGTTGGGCGAAGCGCAGCGTCGAGTTGCCCGCCGGTCGCTACGAAACGATCATGCCGCCGTCGACGGTGGCCGACATGATGATCTACATGGCGTGGTCGATGGTGGGCCGCGGTGCGCAGGAGGGTCGTACCGCGTTCTCCGCACCCGGCGGCGGAACTCGGGTGGGCGAGCGGCTCACCGGGCTGCCGCTGACGCTGTTCTCCGATCCGATGGCGCCGGGGCTGGCGTGTGCGCCGTTCGTCGCGGTGAGCAATTCGTCGGAGACGGTGTCGGTGTTCGACAACGGCATGGAGATCAGTCAGGTCGACTGGATCCGTGACGGCGTGATCAACGCGCTGGCCTATCCGCGGGCGACCGCCGCCAAATTCGATGCCAAGGTCGCCGTCGCCGCCGACAATCTGGTGATGACCGGCGGGTCGGCGGAGCTCGCCGACATGATCGCGGCCACCGAACGCGGCCTGCTGCTGACCACGTTGTGGTACATCCGCGACGTCGACCCGACCACGTTGCTGCTCACCGGGTTGACCCGCGACGGCGTCTACCTCATCGAAGACGGCGAGGTGACCGCGGCTGTCAACAACTTCCGGTTCAACGAGAGCCCGCTGGGCCTGCTGCGACGCGCCACCGAGGCCGGCGTCAGCGTGAAGACCCTGCCGCGGGAGTGGGGGGATTGGGCCACCCGGGCCGCGATGCCGTCGCTGCGGATACCGGACTTTTACATGTCGTCAGTGAGCCAGGCGCATTAGCCGATTGCCCCGGGAGTGGGCGCGTTCTAGCGTGTGAGAAATGGCGGCCCCGGTTTCGGTTCGAGAAGATCAGCTCACACGGTTGGTGGCGTTGTCCCCGGACGACGGTCGGGTCACCGGGCTCGTCCGGCGGGTGTGCGCGCAGACGTTGTCGCTGCCGTCGTTGCCCGTCGAGGTTGCCGTCAATGAGGCCGAATCCGACAGCGAGGCCGTCATCGCCGAGTTCGCCGAGCAGTTCAGCGTGGACGTTTCGGCGATCACCGCCGAGCAGCGGTCGCGGTTGTGGAAGAAGTTGGGGAACAGCACTTTTGGTGTGGTGGTGCTGATGTACATCGCCGACTTCATCCCGCGGGTGCGGGCCGGGCTGCAAGCGCTGGGTGTCGGCGAGCGGTATCTGCAGTGGGCGCACGAGCCGATCTCGTGGGATCACGCCACCGACCCCTCCGATGCGGTGTTCAACGACTTTCTACCAGCTGTGGGCAGGATGCGCGCGCTTGACCCGGTCACCTCCGAGCTGGTTCGGTTGCGCGGCGCGGCTCAGCACAACTGCCGGCTGTGCAAATCGTTGCGCGAAGGCACCGCCCTCGACGCCGGGGGTTCCGAGACCATGTACGACGACATCGAGCGCTACGAGAAATCGAACTTGCTCGACGAGCGCGCTAAAGCAGCGCTTCGGTATACCGATGGGTTAATTTGGACTCCTGCGCACCTCGTCGCCGACGTCGCCGCCGAGGTGCGCGCCCGTTTTTCTGAGGCGGAGGCCGTCGAGCTCACGTTTGACGTCATGCGAAATGCCAGCAACAAGGTCGCGGTGTCGCTGGGTGCCGATGCTCCTCGCGTTGCGAACGGCACCGAGCGCTACCTGCTCGACGCCGACGGTCAGACCGTGTCCGGCTAACGGTGGCGCGAGACGAAGAGTTCTTTTCCTCCTGTCACGCCGCAGGCTCATCCACTAGTGATTGCACGAAAGGAATGTAATCGCTAGTGGGTTCAATGGAGCCGCGTCGGTAAGCGGTTAGCAACGTACGGCGTAGCCGAGGAGTGCTTTAGGAAAACGTAAGTCGTTTTAGAGGCAGTTCCCAGTATTCCGTGATGGTTTCGTTGATGACGCCTCCTATCTTGGTTACATGAAACGGGGCTTGATAACCGTCCTGGCGGGCATCGCGGGAGGCTTAGGGCTGTTGGTTCATGCGACCCCGGCGCACGTCGGAGTGGTCGCGGAATCGACGCACGACTGCGGGGCGTGCTTCCACGACCGCAAGTAAGAAGCGTTATCGCGCGTCGCCGGAATCGATCCAGACGATCGCAAAGAGAGAGATGGATCGCCGACTTTCTGCGTGCAGTTTGTCGGGGATTCTGGGTCCAACGGGATGTCCCATACCAGCAATGCCAGGACTTCGGTGGCGTGTACAGCTTTCGGTCACGTTTCATTCACTCCTCAGTGGCCTCGGAGGCGTTAGGGTGCCGGGTTATGAGCACCCCTTACCCCGGGCCCGGTTGGTGGCTGGCGTCAGATGACAACTGGTATCCGCAGCGGTGGGAGAGCATGTTCATCTCCCAGACGAACGAATCCCTGCAAGCTGTGATAGACGAGGCAAGCCGTCTGACGAAGACCTACGGCGAGCAGGGGTGGGAGATCGTGGGCTCCTCGGTGCAACGCACTCAGGTCTCTCACCGCTTTAAGGACTATGACAAAGGCGGAGACCATTACTTTGAATGGAGCATCGTCTGCACGTTGAAGCGGCCTCTCCCACCTCCATAACGCGGCCGGGCCTCGCCGGAGAAACGCTGATCATTTGTTGTGTAAGCACGTCGGCATCGAGGGCTTGACGCGCCACGCCACGGCGTCACTTGCAATCTCGGCAGGCGCTAACGTGAAGGTCGTGCAACGCATGCTCGGCCAGGACGACCGCTCCAGTCGTCTTCGAGCAGGATGTGCGCAAAGGTAGGTTGCTCAATAGCAGACACCATAACGGGCGGTAGCTCAGTTGGTTCGAGCCGCGGACTTATAATCCGTCTTTGTGTGCGTTTGCTACCAATGACTGTTGCCGACTGAATATTGAAACCTTATGTCTAGCCGCGGTTATGACGCTTATTGCGTTGACTGGCGCTGGTGAGATCTGGACGCACTGCGGTGTCTACTGCGGTATCCAGGGGGAGGAATCAGTGCCCAGCGGTTTTCGGCGTACCCCTAACCACGAATTATGCTGCCAATACTGAGCTGCAACGGAAGCGACCAATGGAACCAGAGAAGATGGTTTATGCCGCCGCACTCGCGCGACATACTCCCGA
>DATKEW010000384.1:0-3903 GCA_035511785.1 Mycobacterium sp. | reverse complement strand
TGCGCCGTAGGACTGGCCGAACGTTCCGACCAGTCCGCTGGATCCGGGAAGCGTCGCGGCCCATTCAATCGTGTCGTATCCGTCGCGCGCTTCGTAGATGAACGGATGCCAGACGCCGTCGGACGTAAATCTTCCACGAGTGTCCTGAACGACGACCAGATAACCGTGCGACGCAAAAAAATGTGCTTCGCTGAAGTCGGCGGCAAGATCGTTTAACCGCTTGCCATAAGGTGTTCTGCGGACGAGCACGGGATAAACGCCCGGAGTCTCGGGCCGATACATATCCGCCCGCAAGGCGACGCCATCGCGGGTTTTCATAACCAGGTCGTCGTTCCGAACGACCGCGAACGGACCACGCTGAGATTCCAGGAATTCATCAGACACCATGTTTGGGGCCCTCCTTAGTGGGTGTGTGGCGCGCATGGTTGCGCCGTGGTCGGGCCGTTCCTACTTGAGTGCGTCCCTGGCCGCCGCGGTGAACGCCGCCGTTGTTTCGGTGACGAACGTCGCGTGCGCCTTGGCCAGCGCCGACACCCATTCCAGCTGCGTGGCCTCGGCGACCTTTTCTCCGAAGCTGAGCAGGCTGGCGAGGGTTTTCTCGTAGGCGTCCAGCGACTGCGTCCCGCTCTGCTTGGCTGCGGCGATGACCTTCTCGTTGAGGTCGCGGATCCGCGCCGCGGTCTCGTCCAACCCTCCGGTCAGCGCCGAGAGGTCGGTCTTGCTGGTCATGGTCAGTGCTCCTTATTGGTCGATGGGATGGTAGCTGCCGGTTTAGCTGATTTAGCAGACTGTGCAAATCAAGCTAACTACCCGTGTACGTAGTCTCCCGGCGCGTCGGTCAGTCGGCGGTAGCGCGAGTTACCGACCGTCGGTGGCTTTATCTGGTCGCCGGCCAGCGAATCCGACCAACTTGCCCAGTCCTGCCACCACGACGTGGGTTGGCGGGTGCAGGCCGCCCGCCACTGGTCGGGCCGCTCGGGATAGCCCGTGCGGTGCTCGCTGGCCTCCAACCACGCCTTGGGCGAGGGGGGATTGACGATCCCGGCGATGTGACCGCCGTTGGACAGCACGTACCGCACCGGCCCGCCGAGCAACCGGGTCGCCGCATACGACGCAGGCCACGGCACGATGTGGTCGTTGACCGCGCCCACCACATAGGTGTCGTTGGTGACCGCGCCGAGATCGAGCCGGCGTCCGGCGAGCTCGAAGTCCCCGGTGGCCAGCTCATTGCGGCCGTACAGCGAGTGCAGGTAGGCGCTGTGCATGGCGGCGGGCATCCGCGTGGAGTCGGCGTTCCAGGCGAGAATGTCGAACGCGCTGGTGGGCTCGCCGAGCAGCCAATGCGACACCACGTACCGGAAGATCAGGTCCCGCGGGCGCAGGATGTCGAAGGCCGCCGACATGTCCTCGGCGGCAAGGAAACCGGTCTCATTCATCCGTATCGCGAGCCGCTCCAATGTTGCCGGGTCAACCATGGTGCAGAGGTCTCCCGGCTCGGAATAGTCAAGTATCGTGTTGATGAGGGTCAGCGCGCCGATCCGGTCATCGCCACCGGCCTTGAGGTAGGCGGCCGCCATCGTCGCCATCGCCCCGCCCAGACACACCGACACCACATCGACGCGGTCGGCCTTGGTGATTGCGGTGACCACGTCGAGAGCGGCCAGCACGCCCTCGGTGAGGTAGTCATCCATTGTCAGATCCCGCATCGACTCATCGGGGTTGCGATAACTGAGCATGAACCCGGTGCGGCCCTGCCGTATCGCCCATTCGACGAGGCTGCGGCCCGGCGCGAGGTCCATGATGTAGTACTTGTTGATCCACGGCGGGCTGAACAGCACCGGGACCTCGCGCACCTGGTCGGTCTGCGGTTTGTACTGGATCAGCTCGATCAGCTCGTTGCGGTAGATCACCGAGCCGGCGGTTGCGGCCAGGTTGTCGCCGAGCTTGAACCCGGACGCATCCACCTGGCTGGGGAAACCCCGCCGCTGCCGAATGTCGTTGAGCGTATAGCGCATTCCGGCGGCGACACTGCGGCCACCGGTCTGGAACGCGCGCACCAGCGCCGAGGGATTGGTTGCCAAGAAATTGGTGGGTGCCAGTCCGTCGGCAATCAGGTGCAACGCCATCGCCGCCTTGCGGTCGGTGATGTCGTCACCGCGGCCCGCCGCCAGCACGTCGTCAAGGTACTGACACCCGATCAGATAGGCCTGCTGCAGTGCGGCGAAGAAGGGATTCTGCGTCCACGCCGGGTCGGTGAACCGGTTGTCGCTGGCCTCGGGTGCCACCGCGGGCTCGGCGGGCAGTCCGGCCAGCATCCGCGCGGTGTGCACGGTGGCGCGCGCCGAGGACCCGGCCAGTTTGGCGGTCGCGCCCAGCAGGGCGGCCGGATGGCCGGCCGCGCGCGCCGCGACCGCCGCGGTGGCACCGCTCCAGCCGAGCGGGTCGACGCGCGCCTGCACGTTGCGGGTGGCCTTGGTCAGTTGGGTGAGCCCCAGATCGGCTGGGTTGAGTGTCATTTAGCGCTCCGCCGGCGGTGCGTAGTAGCGGAACAGCACGTCGGCGATGCACGACGGCTTGGCCTGGCCCGCCACGCCGATTGTGGCGGTCAACGCCAGCTGGTGACCGCCCGGCACCGGGTCCACGGCGTTGACGCGCACCGAGCAGGTCAGGTCCGACCCGACCGGCACGGGCGCCGGGAAGCGCACCTTGCCGAGCCCGTAGTTGATGATTGTGCCCGCGTCGGGCACGTCGAGCAGCTGCCAGAACGACTGTGTGACCAGCGACAGCGTCAGATACCCGTGGGCGATGGTTCCGCGATACGGGCCGGCGGCGGCGCGCTGCGGGTCGACGTGGATCCACTGGTGATCCCCGGTCGCGTCGGCGAACAGATCGATGAGCCGCTGGGTCACCGTGATCGGCGCCGAGGTGCCAAGATCGGCGCCCGCGAGGCTGGGTAGGTCCGCGTAGGAGACCACCCGGGGAGAGGTCGGGGACGTGGTGTCGGTGCTCATCGGTGTTCCTGTCGTTGGCGATCAGTCCAAGGCACTAGGCCCGGTGTCGCGCGTCCGCCGAGCCGGGACTGCGTCTGTTGGTGCCCTCGCGGGTGTAGACGGCCCCGATATCGGCGTGCTGGGACGCGACCTGGCGGTTCAGCGGAATCCCGTTGCCGCCCAGGATGTTTCGGCCCTCGGCGCACACCCGCCGGGTATCGGCGGCGGTGGTGTGCAGCGGGGCCAGCGCGGCGCGTTCTATGGTGGCGCGGTGATCGGACCGCGGCCGCGCCACCATGGCGCAGATGAGCTGCTGTCGCGCCGGGTTGCGCACCGCCGGCCCGCCGGCGGTCAGCGGCTCGTCAAGGCTGGAGAAGTCGGCGCTGCGGGATCGGCGCAGTTCGTCCCCGCATGGGACCGCGGGCTGCAAAACGCACGCGGTGACCTTGGTCATGATCAGCCTTGAATCCCGGTGGCCCGGCCGGCCCATTCGATGTCGCGCAGTTGTTTTTTGGAGATCTTGCCGGTGACCGAGCGGGGAAGTGCGTCGACGAATGCCACCATTTTGGGGGCTTTGTAGCCGGCGATCTTGGACTTCACGTGCGCGATCAACTCTTCCTCGGTAGCGACCATCTCGGCGCGCAGCACGACGTACGCCTTGGGTCGCTCACCCCATTGGTCGTCGGGTACCCCGATCACCGCGACGTCGGCCACCGCCGGATGGGACAGCAGCGTGTGCTCGAGCTCGACCGACGAAATGTTCTCGCCGCCCGAGATGATCACGTCCTTGGCCCGGTCGACGAGTTGGACGTACCCGTCGGGATGGCGCACGCCGAGGTCACCGGAGTGAAACCAGCCGCCGGCGAACGCGGTGGCGGTCGCCGCCTCGTCGCGGTAGTAGCCCTTCATCACG
>DATKEW010000383.1:0-9141 GCA_035511785.1 Mycobacterium sp. | reverse complement strand
GCCAACCATCAATACGACTTATCGGATTTCTGGGCCGCCGCCGACGCAGGTCAGCTACCGGCGGTCAGCTTCCTCAAACCGCCGGCTTACCAGAACGGGCACGCCGGTTACTCCGACCCGCTCGATGAACAGCAGTTCCTCGTCGAAACGGTCAACCATTTGCAGAGGCTTCGACAATGGCGGGACACGGCGGTGATCATCACCTATGACGACTCCGACGGCTGGTACGACCACAAACCTTCGGTGATCGTATCGCCTTCGGCCACAACCGAAGACGCCCTGAACGGTCCTGGCCGATGCGGTGATCCGGCCGCCGCACCCGTCGTCTACCAGGGGCGGTGCGGGTGCGGCCAACGGCTGCCGCTGATCATGATCTCGCCTTATGCCAGACCGAATTTCGTGGACCACACTCTGACAGACGAAACGTCAGTCCTCCGGTTCATCGAAGACAACTGGAACACCGGGCGCATCGGCGACCACTCATTCGACGAGCGCGCCGGCACTCTGACGGCGATGTTCGATTTCACCGGCCCGGCTCAACCGACACTCATCCTCGACCCACACACCGGCAATCCGCTGTAGCGACGGGGATCGAATCTCGCAGGTTTCAACCCTCGCGCGCCCCGCCGACGTTGCGCACCATGGAGATTTCGTGCATGGGGTCGACGGCTGACCGAAGCGAAAGAGGAAGCGAAAGAGGATTGGATGAGCCTGGCATTTCATTGGTTTTTGCCGACGTACGGGGATTCCCGGAATCTGGTCGCAGGCGGGCACGGCACGGCGATGCACGGCGACCGGCCTGCGACTTTGCGTTATTTGCACCAGATTTGCGCGGCCGCTGAAGACAACGGATTTGAGGCGGTGCTCACGCCCACCGGATTGTGGTGTGAGGACGCCTGGTTGACGACGGCGATGCTGATTGAGGGCACCGAGACACTGAAATTCCTGGTGGCGTTCCGTCCCGGGCTGCTCAGCCCAACCCTGGCCGCGCAGATGGCCGGGACCTTCCAGCGGCACTCGGCCGGACGGCTGCTGCTCAACGTGGTCACCGGTGGTGAACCGCATGAGCAGCGGGCCTACGGGGACTTCCTGGACAAACAGTCGCGGTACGCCCGCACCGCCGAGTTTTTGCGCGTGGTGCGGCAACTGTGGACCTCGAGCGGGCCGGTGACCTTCGCCGGAGACCACATCCGCGTCGAGGGTGCGCAGCTGAACAACCCGCCCGACCCGATACCCGCGGTGTTCTTCAGCGGATCGTCGGGATCCGCCGGGCCGGTTGCGGCCAAGTACTCCGACGTCTACCTCACCAGGGGCGAGCCGCCGGCCGCGGTCGGCCAGAAGCTGGACTGGATCCGCGGGCTGGCGGTCGACGCCGGCCGGGTTCTGCGGTACGGCTTGCGAATTCACGTGATCAGCCGTCCCACCTCAGGGGAAGCGTGGGCGGAGGCCGACCGGCTGTTGGCGGCCGTCGACCCGGCAGATGTCGAGCGGGTGCAGGCCAGCCTGGCGCGCAGCGAATCCGAAGGTCAGCGCCGCATGCTGGATCTGCACGGCGGCAGCAGCAGCCGACTGCTGGTCGGGCCCAACTTGTGGGCCGGGGTGGGCCTGGTCCGCGGGGGAGCGGGCACCGCCCTGGTCGGGTCGCATGCCGAGGTCGCCGAAAGGCTGGCCGAGTACGCGCAGCTGGGCATCAGCCACTTCATCCTGTCGGGGTACCCGCACCTGGAAGAGGCGTACTGGTTCGGCGAGGGCGTCCTGCCGCTGCTGGAGCGGATGGGCTTGTGGAAGCATCCCAACCGCCAGTCGCAGCCGGCCCCGTCGACGCCGTTCGCGATCACCTCGGCGCACTAGTCATGGCGACCACTTTGCCCGGCGTCCCGGGAGCTCCCGGCGTCCCGGGAGCTGAAGTGGCGGCGCCGGAATGCCACGACGAATCGGACACCCAGCGGCGCCGGCGTCTGCGCATCGTCATCGCCGCAAGCCTTTTGGGCACCACCGTCGAGTGGTACGACTTCTTCCTCTACGCCACCGCGGCCGGCCTGGTGTTCAACAAGGTGTTCTTTCCCGACGCCAGTTCCCTGGTGGGCACGCTGCTGGCGTTCGCGACGTTCGCGGTTGGCTTCGTCATGCGCCCGATCGGCGGGCTGGTGTTCGGTCATATCGGCGACCGGATCGGCCGCAAGCGCAGCCTGGCGTTGACGATGCTGATCATGGGCTTGGCGACGGCGTCGATCGGGGTCTTGCCCACCGCCGCGCAGATCGGGGCCTGGGCGCCGGTATTGCTGCTGACGCTGCGCGTGCTGCAGGGTTTCGCGCTCGGTGGCGAATGGGCCGGCGCGGTGCTGCTGGCGGTCGAGCACAGCCCCGAGGACCGGCGCGGCCGGTTCGGGGCGATCCCGCAGATCGGCCTGGCGCTCGGCCTCGCACTGGGCACCGGCATATTCGCGCTGCTGCAACTCTGGTTGGGCCCGGGCCGTTTCCTGGCCTACGGCTGGCGTATCGGGTTCTTGGTAAGCCTGGTGCTTGTCGTGATCGGTATCGTCGTGCGGTTGCGGGTCGAAGAAACCCCGGCCTTCGTCGAGTTGGCGGACCTCGAGGCCGAGGCCAGGGTGCCCATTCGGGACATCGTCCGCGAACCGCGGTCCAGGCGAAACACGTTGCTAGGACTCCTTTCTCGGTGGGCCGAAGGTTCGGCATTCAACACCTGGGGTGTTTTCGCAATCAGCTACGCTACCGGCGCGTTGGGTTTGCATCGGGTATCGGTTCTGCTCGTGGTGACCGTCGCCGCTCTGCTCATGGCGGTGCTGCTGCCGATTTCGGGGGCACTGACCGACCGCTTCGGCGCGCGGCGGGTGTATCTGGTCGGCATAGCGTGCTATGGCCTCGCGGCGTTTCCCGCGTTCGCCCTGTTCGGCACCAAAAACCTGGTCTGGTTCGGGCTGGCGCTGATCATCGTGTTCGGTGTCGTGCATGCGCTGTTCTACGGGGCTCAGGGCACGCTGTACTCGTCGCTGTACCCCACCGGCACCCGCTACACCGGCCTGTCATTCGTCTACCAGTTCTCCGGCATCTACGCCTCTGGCGTCACCCCGATGATTTTGACCGCGCTGATCGCGGCCCTCGGGGGCGCGCCCTGGCTCGCGTGCGGGTATCTGGTCGCAACTGCCGTCATCAGTGTGCTCGCCACGGCGCTGATCCGTGAGCGGGACCTGCATCTTTGAGCTGACCGGTAATCGCACGGCCGCGCCGGCTTGTCGGGCGCGCCCGATTGGTGCCCCGCCTGCCGATGTGCTGTGGTTAGTCACCAGCACTAGGTGGCGGGGCACGCCGGGAAGGCGCACGAGATGGCTAGCCATGGGTAGCGCTTCGCAGCTGCGCCAAGGACTGTCGCAGCGGCAGCTCAGCATGATCGCGCTCGGCGGTGTGATCGGAGCCGGATTGTTCGTCGGTTCTGGTGTGGTGATCCGGGATACCGGGCCGGCCGCGTTCCTGACGTACACATTGTGCGGCGTGCTGATCGTTCTGGTGATGCGGATGTTGGGCGAGATGGCGGCGGCGAACCCGTCGACCGGATCGTTCGCCGATTACGCGGCAACGGCCCTCGGTGGCTGGGCGGGATTTTCGGTTGCCTGGCTGTATTGGTACTTCTGGGTGATCGTGGTCGGGTTCGAGGCGGTCGCCGGCGGGAAGGTTCTCAACTACTGGTTTCACGCGCCGCTGTGGCTGCTATCGCTGTGCCTGATGCTGCTGATGACCGCGACGAACTTGTTCTCGGTGACATCCTTCGGCGAGTTCGAATTCTGGTTCGCCGGAATCAAAGTCGCGACCATCGTGATTTTTCTCGCCGTCGGAACCGTTTTCGTCCTCGGATTTCTGCCGGGCCACGGCATGGACTTTTCCAACCTCAGTTCGCGCGGCGGGTTCTTCCCCAAAGGCGTCGGGGCCGTCTTCGCTGCCATTGTGGTGGTGATCTTCTCGATGGTGGGCGCCGAAATCGTCACCGTGGCCGCCGCCGAAAGCCGGGACCCGGAGCTCGCAGTCCAGAAAGCGACGCGATCGGTTGTCGCGCGCATCGCGGTTTTCTTCGTCGGTTCGGTCTTTCTGCTCGTCGTAATCCTGCCGTGGAATTCGGTCGAGCTGGGCGCCTCGCCGTACGTCGCCGCGCTCAAACACATGGGTCTTCCCGGCGCAGACCAGGTGATGAACGCGGTGGTGCTCACCGCGGTGCTGTCCTGCCTGAACTCGGGCCTGTACACGGCGTCGCGCATGCTGTTTGTGCTCGCCGACCGACACGAGGCGCCGGCTCAACTGATCAAGCTCAGTCGGCGTGGCGTCCCCTATGTCGCCATCTTGTTCTCTTCGGCGGTCGGCTTCGGCTGCGTCGTCATGGCGTGGCTCGCGCCCGGCACGGTGTTCCTTTTTCTGCTCAACTCGTCGGGCGCCATCATCTTGTTCGTCTACTGGCTGATCGCGCTGTCGCAGATCATCCTGCGCCGCCGGACACCCGAGGAAAAGCTGCGAGTGAAGATGTGGTTCTTCCCGGTGCTGTCGCTTTTCACTATCGCCGGAATCACCGCAGTGCTGGTGCAGATGGCGTTCGACCGCTCGGCACGCAGTCAGCTCTGGCTCAGCCTGCTGTCCTGGGCCGTGGTCATCGGGCTGTACTTCGCTGCGCGCACCCGTGGTCGAATCGGCGCGCGCTCAGGGGAATAAGCGGGTTAGCGCCGCGCCAGTCAGGCGGGACCACGCGAGGTCAGTCGGTCTTGGTGAGCAGCACCACCTGCTCGAACGGCAGCCTGGCAAACGGCGCCCGCCACGCGCCGTCTATGTGCGGCGCCGCCTCGGCTTTGCTGACCACTCGGGGGTCGGTGATGCCGAAAGTCTTGGCGCTGCGGCGCATCCGCCCGCCTCCGGCCACGGTGAGGTTCTTCAGCCAGTCGCGATCCGGGCCGTAGGTCAGCACGATCGCCACACCGGGTTCGCCGTCGACGCTGGTGGAGAAGGCACTCACCGGTGTGCGGTATGGCTTGCCCGACCGCCGTCCGACATGCTCGACGATCGCGAACGGCGGGAGCCAGCCGGCCCACATCCGCTGAATCGGATTGGTCACGTGACGGTTGAACCGGGCGATTCCTTGGGGAAGTTCCATGCCCCTATCCAACTCGTCGGCCCCGGCCGACATCAACCCGTTCGGCGCGACGTGGCGCAGGCGGAACGAAGAACTTGCCGCTCGCAAGGCCATCACGAGCGAAGATCTGCAGCGTGCCACCGAGCACGCCGAGCTCGCTCATGAGCGGGACCAAAAGGCGCGCGACCGCGAACTGTATCGCCACTATGAAGCCGGCGCCGCTCATGAACGTGCCGCCGACGTCGAGGAACTTGCGGTTCGGGAGGGCCTCGGAGACGTCAGTGCGCACCAACGCGCGGCACAACGAGAACGAGAAGCTGCGCGGCGGGACTTGGCGGCAGCCCAGGAATTCGACCGGCAAGACGCCGACCAACCTGCGCCAGATGGTGTCCGGCACCGATGGCCGAATGGCACGCCGTAGCGGTTCCTGCTACACCCTGTAGTCGAACGACCCGCCGAGGCTGGAACACTAGTCGTCATGGGCAGCACTGACCAGGCGACCGCGCAGACCAGGACGTCGGCGAAGCTGTTCGAGGACGCCTGCGCGGTCATCCCCGGTGGGGTGAACTCGCCGGTACGTGCCTTCACGGCGGTGGGCGGCACCCCGCGATTCATCATCGAGGCGCGCGGATGCTGGCTCACCGACGCCGACGGTAACCGCTACGTCGACCTGCTCTGCTCGTGGGGCCCGATGATCCTGGGCCACGCCCATCCCGCGGTAGTCGACGCCGTCGCGAGGGCGGCTTCCTCGGGCTTGTCGTTCGGGGCGCCGACGCCCGCGGAGACCCACCTGGCCGCCGAGATCATCGGTCGGGTGGCGCCGGTCGAGCGGATACGGCTGGTGAACTCCGGCACCGAGGCCACCATGAGCGCGGTCCGGCTGGCCCGCGGCTTCACCGGCAGGGCGAAGATCGTCAAGTTCTCCGGTTGCTACCACGGTCATGTGGACGCGTTGCTCGCCGACGCGGGTTCCGGGGTGGCGACGCTGGGTCTGCCGTCCTCGCCGGGGGTCACCGGGGCCGCGGCGGCCGACACAATTGTGTTGCCCTACAACGACATTGACGCCGTGCGGCAGACCTTCATCCAGTTCGGGGACCAGATCGCCGCGGTGATCACCGAGGCCAGCCCGGGCAACATGGGAGTCGTCCCGCCCGCGCCCGGATACAACGCGGCGCTGCGCGCGATCACCGCCGAGCACGGCGCGTTGCTGATCATCGACGAGGTGATGACAGGTTTCCGGGTCAGTCGAAGTGGTTGGTACGGAATCGATCCGGTCGCCGCGGACCTGTTCACCTTCGGCAAGGTGATGAGCGGCGGCCTGCCCGCGGCCGCGTTCGGCGGGCGGGCCGAGGTGATGGAGCGGCTGGCGCCGCTGGGGCCGGTGTATCAGGCCGGCACGCTGTCGGGTAACCCGGTGGCGATGGCCGCCGGGCTGGCCACGCTGCGCGCCGCCGACGACGCGGTCTACGCCACGCTGGACGCCAACGCCGACCGCCTGGCCGCCCTGCTATCCGAGGCGTTGACGGATGCCGGTGTGCCGCACCAGGTTCCGCGGGCCGGCAACATGCTCAGCGTATTCTTCTCCGACACGCCGGTGACCGACTTCGCGTCCGCCCGCCGCAGCCAGACCTGGCGTTTTCCACCGTTCTTTCACGCCCTGCTGGACGCCGGCGTTTACCCGCCGTGCAGTGCCTTCGAGGCGTGGTTCGTCTCGGCGGCTCTGGACGACGCCGCGTTCGAGAGGATCGCCGATGCGCTGCCGGCGGCCGCCAGCGCCGCCGCTTGCGCGCGGGAGGGGGAGACCTGATGGCCGAGCACACCCGGGTCAATCTGGTGCGCCACGGCGAGGTGTACAACCCCAGCGGGGTCCTCTACGGTCGGCTGGCCGGATTCCACCTGTCCGAGGCGGGCAGGGCACAAGCGCAAGCGGTCGCCGACGCGCTGGCAGACCGCGACATCGTCGCGGTGATCTCCTCCCCGTTGCGGCGGGCCCAGGAGACCGCCGCACCCATCGCCGCAAGGCACAACCTGACCGTCGACACCGACCCCGATTTGATCGAATCGGCCAACTTCTTCGAGGGCCGCCGCTTCGGCCCGGGCGACGGCGCCTGGCGGGACCCGCGGGTTTGGTGGCTGCTGCGCAACCCGTTCACCCCGTCGTGGGGCGAGCCTTATGCCGAGATCGCGGCCCGGATGACGACCGCGGTGGACAAGGCACGCGCCCGCGGCGCCGGCCATGAGGTGGTGTGCGTCAGCCATCAACTGCCGGTGTGGACGCTGCGGCTGCACCTGACGGGGAAGCGGCTCTGGCATGACCCGCGGCGACGGGAATGCGCGCTGGGCTCGGTGACCACGCTGGTCTACGACGGCGATCGCCTGCTCGACGTCGAGTACTCCCAACCGGCGGGCGCTTGACCATGTGGCGGCTGGCGATGGCCAGGGCAGTGTCGGCAATCCTCGTTTGCGGGTTGCTTGCCGGCACCGTCGGCTGCACCGGGCGCGATGCGGTGGCCCAGGGCGGCACCTTCGAATTCGTCTCGCCCGGCGGGAAAACCGACATCTTCTACGACCCGCCCGCAAGCCGCGGCCGCCCCGGCCCGCTGTCCGGGCCGGACCTGGCGGATCCGGCGCACACGATTTCGCTGGACGATCCGATCTTCGCCGGCAACGTCGTCGTCATCAATGTCTGGGGGCAGTGGTGTGGGCCGTGCCGGACCGAAGTCGGTCAGCTGCAGCAGGTGTATGACGCCACCCGAGGCTCGGGGGTGTCCTTCCTCGGCATCGATGCGCGCGACAACAACCGCCAGGCGGCCCTCGACTTCGTCGACGACCACCACGTCACGTTCCCGTCGATCTACGATCCGGCGATGCGTACCTTGATCGCGTTCGGCGGCAAGTACCCCACCACCGTTATTCCCTCCACGCTGGTGCTGGACCGCCAGCACCGGGTCGCGGCGGTGTTTCTGCGCGAATTGCTGGCCGACGATCTGCGGCCGGTGGTGCAGCGGGTGGCCCGAGAAGGCGGAGCAAGCCAGACTCCGCCCGGACCGCAATGAGCGGCTTCACCCAGATCGCCGCCGCCGGGCCGCTGCTGGTGGCGTTGGGGGTGTGCCTGCTGGCGGGGCTGGTGTCGTTCGCCTCACCGTGCGTGGTCCCGCTGGTGCCGGGCTATCTGTCGTATCTCGCGGCCTTGGTCGGCGAGGCCGGCGTGGACGAGCAGCCACAACCCGGCGCGATCAAAGCCCCGCCGGCCGCCCGGTGGCGGGTCGCCGGGTCCGCGGCGTTGTTCGTGGCGGGGTTCACCACGGTGTTCGTGCTCGGCACCGTGGCCGTCCTCGGTATGACCACCACGCTGATCACCAATCAGCTGGTGCTGCAACGGGTTGGCGGGGTGCTGACCATCGTGATGGGACTGGTGTTCGTCGGCCTCGTCCCGGCCCTGCAGCGCCAGGCCCGCTTCAGCCCGCGGCAGTTGACGACGGTAGCGGGGGCGCCGGTGCTGGGCGCGGTGTTCGCGCTCGGCTGGACGCCGTGCCTGGGGCCGACGCTCACCGGGGTGATCACCGTCGCCTCGGCCACCGAGGGTGCGAACGTCGCGCGCGGAATCGCATTGGTGATCGCCTACTGCCTGGGGCTGGGGATCCCGTTCGTGCTGCTGGCGTTCGGCTCGGCGGGCGCGGTGGCCGGCCTGGGCTGGCTGCGGCGGCACACCAGGGCCATCCAGATCTTAGGCGGCGCGCTGCTGATCGCGGTCGGCTCCCTGCTGGTCACCGGAGTATGGAATGACTTCGTCTCATGGCTGCGGGACGCGTTCGTGTCCGACGTGAGGTTGCCGATTTGAGTTCACGCGTTCTCCCGCAGCTGCTCGCAGGGCTCGTCTCCAAGGCCCGCAACACCTGGCGTGCGCTGACCTCGATGGGCACGGCGCTGGTGCTGTTGTGTCTGCTCGCGCTCGGCGCGATACCCGGTGCGCTGCTGCCGCAGCGCAACCTCAACGCCGGCAAGGTCGACGA
>DATKEW010000382.1:0-3661 GCA_035511785.1 Mycobacterium sp. | reverse complement strand
GTGTGCGGATCTCCTCGGGCCGTAGAGCCACGATCCTGGTCACCCTGGTGTCATCCTGATCCAGCCGCGCTCGTCGAGCGTCTAACCGGACCGCAGTCCGAATAGGGATTACGCTGCGCAATGGTGGCAACGATCTCCTGCCGACGGCCCCTTGCCGTCGGCGAGGCGGCGGCTCGGCGACGCGGTGCACGCGTTGGCCGACCCGCAGCCGGTCGCGATCAACGGCGCCTACCTGTGGGCGGACTCGGTGTACGTCGGACTACGCGGGGCACTGCGGGGCTCCAAAACCGGCCGCACCGGAGTCCTGCGATCGGCCCCATGCCGGATCGAGATCTTGACGCTATGCGTCGAGATCGACACCACGGTGGCCGGGTGGGAGCCGGGAAAGACCACGCCGGACCGGCTGCACCAGCACGCCGCCCGGTCTTTCCGGCCACAAGATTGCGCCCTGATTGACGCGCACTGTGGCCGGATTGAGAGGTGGGTGCTGTCCGCGGCCGAGCTGCTGGCCGAGGAGCCCAGGGTGTATCTGCGCGTGGCGTGCTCGCGCTGTTCTGCGTCCTTCGCCTATCACCGTGATGGCGCCGGCGAGCGTATTCGCACGAGGGCACTGCGCGTCTCTAAGAGCGGTTGCCGGTGCCTGGCGTGCGGGGCGTCCTGGGGTCCGGACCGGTTTCACTGGCTGGCGCGTTTGTTGGGGTGTCCGGCGCTGCCGGCGTGAGGCTCGGTGTCACAACGGTGTCACATTGATGGTGTTAGAGCGGCTGGGCTGATGATGGTCTTGCCAGTCGTCCACCGGTGGTGACTCGCGTTGTCACTGACGCCTGTTGGGTTGTCTTTCAGTTGATCTGTCCCATCGGTGGCCGACTGGCGCCGTAGGGGCCCGGCAGGGCGGACATGACTTAATCAGGAGCCTGGCAGTTCCTCATCAATGTGTTGTCTGCACGCCCCGCCGGGTGTCGTCATCTGCTAGCGATTACCAACAGAAGGGACATCACCATCGTGGCAGCATCACGGCGCGTCGTCGTCGGCGCCGACACCCATCTGGAAACTAACCATCTGGCGGTCATCACCGATGCCGGGCAACCCCTGGCAGACGCCGAATTCCCGACCTGCCCAGCCGGCTACGACGCCGCGGTGAAGTGGGCCCAAAGCTTTGGCAGCATCGTGATCGCCGGGGTGGAAGGCACCTCCAGCTACGGCGCGGGCCTGACAGGGGTGCTCCAAGCCGCGGGAATCGAAGTGGCCGAGGTCAGCCGCCCCGATCGGGCTGCACGCCGCCGCAAGGGTAAATCCGACCCGCTGGACGCCTACGCCGCGGCGCGCGCCGCACTGGCCGGCGACGGCCTAGCCGTCCCCAAAGACGAACACACCACCGCCCTGCGTGCGCTGCTGACCGCCCGCCGCGGCGCGGTCAAGGCCTGCTCCGCCGCGACCAACCAAATCCACGCCCTGCTGGTCACCGCGCCAGCCGAGCTGCGGGAACGCTACCGGCGCCACAGCATCGCCGCTCTGGTCAAAGTACTGGCCCGATGCCGACCCGCCACCCACAGCGACCCGACCACCGTCGCGGTGCTGATGGCCGCCAAGGCGCTGGCCCAGCGCATCGAATTCCTCGAGCGTCAAAAACACGACCTCACCGCACAACTGGACGTCCTTGTCCAGCAGATCAATCCCGCGCTACGGGCCACTTACGGTGTCGGTCCCGACACCGCCGCCCAATTGCTCGTCACCGCCGGCACCAACCCGCACCGGCTACGCAGCGAGGCCTCGTTTGCCGCCCTGTGCGGGGCGGCCCCCGTCCCGGCATCCTCGGGCAAAATCACCCGCCACCGACTCTCTCGTGGCGGTGACCGCTCAGCCAACAATGCCTTGTATCGCATCGCGCTGGTGCGCATGTCAGCCCACCCACAAACTCGCGATTATGTCGAGCGACAAGCGGCCAACGGCCGGACCAAGAAAGAGATTCTGCGGCTACTCAAACGGGCCATCGCCCGCGAAGTATTCAGACTGCTGACCCGGCCCTATCTGATCGACGATTACACCGACCTCCGGCCTGCCCGGCAAGCCAAAAACATCACCCTGGCCACCGTCGCCACTCATTTCGGCGTTCCAATCATCACCGTTTCGCGGCTTGAACGCGGACACCAGCGCAACGACACTCTCGCCAACAACTACCGCCAATGGCTCACCGCCGCTTGACTTCTTAACACGAATAGGAGCATCAACTTATGCGCTACACACGGCGGGCTGCACCCGCGAACACACGCGGACGCTGACGGGTGCGGACGGGCTGATTGTGTTGCGGCACAGCAAAATATGGGACACGCATGGGCGCACGCGACGGGCACGCGCGGACACGCGCGGACGGCTTGAAGCGGACTCATAATCCGTTGGTCGCGGGTTCGAGCCCCGCCCGCCCCACAACTGAAAAGGCCAGCTAGAGGCCACAATTGAGGTTTGCTGGATTTCGCCAAGCGGCTAGACGGCGGCGGATTCGGCAGCACTCTGGCAGCATTGCTGAGCGCGACGACCGGCGCTCCGCCGCGCCAGCAAATTGGAACCGCAGCGCCGACCGCCGCGTCTGACTCCGTCATGGATGACGTGGAGCGCGAGGCGATCCGCGCCGAGCGTCTAGACCCCAACACCCCGCCGTGGTGGCATTAGAGCTAGTAGGGCTGGAATTGGGCCGCGCTGATCAGTGGATCCGACCGAAGGAGTGTCAGGATGATTAGAACCATGCGGTCTGTTGTCGCCGACACGTTAGGCGAACCGTCCGAGGTTCTGCAGCTGCAGACCCGCCCGATTCCGGAGCCCGGTCCCGGCCAGGTCCGGATCCGGGTAACAGCTGTACCTGTCCATGCCAGCGATCTGCATACCGTCCGCGGCAGATACGGATTCACCCCGGAGTTCCCCACCGTACCCGGAATCGAATCCGTCGGTGTGATCGACGAACTCGGCAGCGGCACAGACGGTCTGACCGTCGGGCAGCGCGTCATCACGGTCGGAGTCAGGGGCACGTGGCAGGAGTATGTTGTTGCCGATGCCGGGCGGGTGTTGCCTGTTCCCGTCGGCATGAGCAATTCCACGGCCGCCCAGATTCTTGGCAATCCGCTCACCGCCGTGATCTTGACCGGTGATGAGCTCGATGTTCGACCGGGTGAATGGCTCCTGCAGACCGCAGCCGGTTCAACCGTGGGCCAGTCGGTCATCCAGCTCGGCGCGCACGTCGGCTTCAAGACCCTCAACGTGGTCCGCCGTCGATCGGCGGTCGAGGACATCCTCGCGCTGGGGGGCACCGCGGTGATCTGCACGGAGGATGAGGACCTGCGCGAACGGGTGGCCGACATAGCAGACCATGACGGCGTGTCCAAGGCGATCGACTGTGTCAGCGGTCAGGTGGGTGCGGACGTGTCGCGTGCGCTGGCACCGTACGGTGAGCTGGTCGTCTACGGTGCGCTGTCCACGCACCGCCAAACCGATCCCGACAAACTCACCATTCCCATCTTCGCGCGCTCATTGATCTACGAAACCAAGACCGTTCGGGGGTTCTGGCTGTTCCGCTGGTTCACCGAGACCCCGAAGGATCGGATGGCCGCAGCGATCGACCGGACACTTCAGCTCGCCGACAGCGGCGCGCTGCGCGTGCCGGAGGGCCAGC
>DATKEW010000381.1:0-12306 GCA_035511785.1 Mycobacterium sp. | reverse complement strand
CGAGTTGGCGGGCGAGCTCGGCGAGGTGGTCGGGCCGAAATTGGCTGGCCAGCTCTGCCAGCTGCTCTTCGGCACATGCGCGAGTGTCGAGGTCTACCGAGCAGGGCAGCTGGTTGAAGAACCGCCGGATCACTGTGACGTGCGTGGGGCCGATCTTGCCGTCGCGTTGTGCGGCGGCGGTCGCGGTCAACAGCGGCGGCAGTGTCTCGCCCGTGAGCGCACGACGCGGCCCCAGGTCGCCGGCGTCGGCCACCCGCCGGCGGGCTTCGCTGCGGGTGATGCGCACCCGGTCGGCCAACACGTGCAGCAGTGGGCCGCCCAGCTCTTGACGCGGGGCCTGCTCGGCGAGCTGATTGATCAACTCATGCCCTGGCGCGCGCAGCCGCCGCGTCTCGTGCTCAAGCCGCTCCAGGAGTGCCAGTCGCTCCGGGTTGGTCAGCGCATCAAACGAATGCCCGACGATCCGGCACACCACACTGTGCAGCGCGTCGAAGTCCTTCTGGATCTCCTCGCGACTACTCGAAAGCATGTTCGAATACTACGACGCGTCACCGACAAAAATCCGCACGCTGAAACCATTGAAACCTAAGTGGCGCAAGTGATTACAGCGGAACAGGCTACCGGCCGAAGCGCGTAAGCACCTCGGCAACAACTGAATCCAACGGCACCGATACCTGCTCGCCCGTCGCGAGGTCCTTCACCCCGACCGCGCCGGCCTCGATGTCACGATCGCCCACAACCAGCGCGATGCGGGCACCGGAACGGTCGGCGGCGCGCATCGCGCCCTTGAGCCCGCGGTCACCGTAGGCCATGTCAACGCGGAGACCGGATGCACGCAGCTGCCCGGCCAGCACCGCCAGCTTGAGCTTGGCCGGCTCGCTCAACGGGACACCGAACACGTCGCAACGCGTCGCCTCCCCCACGCTCTTGCCCTCGGCACGCAACGCCAGCAGGGTTCGGTCCACGCCGAGCCCAAATCCGATGCCCGACAGGTCTTGTCCGCCGAGCTGGCGCATCAGGCCGTCGTAGCGGCCGCCGCCACCGATGCCGGATTGTGCGCCCAGCCCGTCGTGCACGAACTCGAAGGTGGTCTTGGTGTAGTAGTCAAGCCCGCGCACCATCCGCGGGTTGATGACGTACGGCACGCCCAGCGCGTCCAGGTGAGCCAGCACGGTGTCGAAGTGCTGCTTGGCGACATCGGACAGGTGGTCGAGCAGCACCGGCGCGTCGGCCGTCATCGCGCGCACCTCGGGTCGTTTGTCGTCGAGCACCCGCAGCGGATTGATCTCGGCCCGCCGCCGGGTCTCCTCGTCGAGATCGAGCTGAAAGAGGAAGTCCTGCAACAGTTCCCGGTATTGCGGACGGCAGCTTTCGTCCCCCAGTGAGGTGATCTCCAGCCTGAACCCGTCAAGGCCCAGCGAGCGGAAGCCGGCATCGGCGACGGCGATCACCTCGGCGTCCAGCGCCGGGTCGTCGACGCCGATTGCCTCCACGCCCACCTGCTGCATCTGGCGATAGCGGCCGGCCTGAGGTCGCTCGTATCGGAAAAACGGGCCCGCGTAACACAGCTTCACCGGCAGCGCGCCGCGGTCCAGGCGGTGTTCGATCACCGCGCGCACCACCCCGGCGGTGCCCTCTGGTCGCAGCGTCACCGAGCGGTCACCACGGTCGGCGAACGTGTACATCTCCTTGGACACGACGTCGGTGGATTCACCTACGCCGCGCGCGAATAGCGCGGTGTCTTCGAAAATGGGCAACTCGATATCGACGTAGCCGGCCCGGCGCGCGGCGGTGAGCAGCCCGTCGCGCACCGCGACGAACTGCGCCGAGTCCGGCGGGACGTAGTCGGGCACCCCCTTGGGCGCCGAAAACGCGGAGAATTCCGTCACCGGCTACAGGCCTTCGAGGAACGGGTTGAGACGCCGCTCGGCGCCGATGGTGGTGGAGTTGCCATGCCCGGGTAGTACCACGGTCTTGTCGTCGAGCACCAAGAGTTTGTCGATGATCGAGGTCAACAGGTCGCGGCCGCTGCCACCGAACAGGTCGGTGCGGCCCACCGAGCGCTCGAACAGCGTGTCGCCGGTGAAGACCACGTCGGTGTCAGCGTCGCTTGCCTGAGAGACCCGGAACACCACCGATCCGCGGGTGTGCCCGGGCGTGTGATCGACGTTGACGGTCACGCTGCCCAGGTCGAGCTTGTCGCCGTCGCGGTCCAGCTCGACCACCTGCCTGGGTTCGCGAAAGAAAGCACCCGCCACCACCTGCGCCAGCCGCGGACCCAGGCCGTAGATCGGGTCTTTCAGCATGAACCGGTCCTCGGGATGGATGTAGGTCGGGCAACCGTAGCTGTCGGAAACCTTCTGGGCAGACCACATGTGGTCGATGTGCCCGTGGGTGAGCAACACCGCCGCAGGCGTCAGCCGGTTCTGGTCGAGGATGCGCCGCAGCGGGCCCATCGCACGCTGCCCCGGATCCACGATGACGCAGTCCGTTCCTTGCCGCTCGGCCAGCACGTAGCAGTTGCACTGCAACACCCCGGCGGGAAATCCGGTGATCAACACGGTTCCCAGTTTCCCACGGGGCCCGGTTGACGCGGGTCACGGCGCCCACATTAGCCTGGGCTGGCACCCCGCAGGTTGGGGTCAGCCCCGACTTAGCAACCATGGAGGCATACCGGCCGTGCCGACCAACGAACAGCGACGTGCAACAGCCAAGCGCAAACTCGAACGGCAGCTGGAGCGCCGCGCAAAGCAAGCCCGACAGCGCCGGATCCTGCTCATCGTTGGCGGCTCGATCGTGGCAGTTGCGGTCGTCGCCGCGGTGGTGATCACCGTTATCAACGGTCAAAACGAACACAAGAGCAATACCGCGGCAACGCCCACCCCAGCCGGCAGCTCCGCGGCGACCACGACAGCCGCCGGACCAACGCCGCCCGCCGCGCCGTTGCCGCCGTTCAAGCCGTCGGCCAACCTTGGCGCCAACTGCCAGTACCCGGCGTCACCGGACACGGCCGCCAAGCCCGTCAAGCCGCCGCGGACCGGCAAGATACCGACCGATCCGGCCCAAGTGAGCGCCAGCATGGCGACCAACCAGGGCAACCTGGGCTTGATGTTGGCCAACAACGAATCACCTTGCACGGTCAACAGTTTCGCGAGCCTGATCGGCCAGAAATACTTCGACAACACGAAATGCCACCGGCTGAGCACTTCGCCGGACCTGGGCGTCCTGCAATGCGGTGACCCCAAGGGCGACGGCACCGGCGGTCCGGGCTACCAATTCGGCAACGAGTACCCGACCGACCAGTACCCGCCGAACGACCCCGAGCTGCAGCAGCCGGTCGTCTATCCGCGCGGCACCCTGGCTATGGCAAACGCCGGGCCCAACACCAACGGCAGCCAATTCTTCATGGTCTACAAGGACTCTCAGCTACCACCCCAATACACCGTCTTCGGCACAATCCAGGCCGACGGGCTGGCCACCCTGGACAAGATCGCCAAGGCCGGCGTCGCCGGCGGCGGTGAAGACGGAGCGCCTGCCAGCGAAGTCACCATCAAGTCGATACTGCTCGACTAAACCCTCAAGCGGCGCAACACTAATCGCGCCGTATTGGCGGGATTCCCACGACTTACGCACTCGAAAGTTTATGGTCGTCGCGTGGGGAAAGAATCATTCGGCCATTACCGGTTGCTGGATGTGTTGGGGCGCGGCGGGATGGGACAAGTCTTCCGCGCCTACGACGCCACCACCGACCGGGTAGTTGCCCTCAAGGTGCTCCCCGCGCATCTCGCCGAAGACGCCGAGTTTCAGGAACGATTCCGCCGCGAGGCACGCATCGCGGCAAGCCTCAACGACCCACATGTGGTGCCCATCCACAGTTACGGCGAGATCGACGGCCGGCTGTATGTCGACATGCGGTTGATCGAGGGCCGTGACTTGGCCCAGTACATGACCGAAAACGGCGGACGGCTCAGTCCTCGGCGTGCGGTCGCGGTGATCGAACAGGTCGCGGCGGCGCTGGATAGCGCCCACCACGTGGGACTGGTACATCGCGACATCAAGCCGACGAACATCTTGCTCACCACCGCGCGAGATTTCGTCTACCTCATCGACTTCGGCATCGCGCGTACCGCCGCCGACACCGCACTCACCCACACCGGGCACACGATGGGCACCGTGGCATATATGGCGCCCGAGCGCTTCAGGGGAACTACGGATCACCGCGCCGACGTGTATTCGTTGGCCTGCGTGCTTCATGAGTGCCTGACCGGAAGTCGTCCCTACCCCGGCGACAGCCTCGAAGAACAGCTCAACGGGCACCTGAACACGCCGCCGCCGCGAGCGTCCATCACCGCACCCGACGTACCGCCGGCCCTCGATGCGGTGGTCGCTCGGGGGATGGCGAAAAACGTCGAAGAGCGGTACCAGAGCGCGATCGAACTGACCGAAGACGCCAAAGCGGCACTGGTCAACACCGGCATAGTCGCGGCGTCCGGCCCGCCGCCATCGTCGCAAGCACCCGCCGCCGCACAGCCACCACCCGGCGCTCCCCCGCCGGGCGGCAAGCCCGACCCGTGGCCGGCGTATCAGCCGCCGACACAGTCGCGACGTATGGTCATCGGCATAGTCGGCGCGTCGGTGCTGGCGCTGGCCGCGGTGACAGCGTTAGTCATCGCGCTGGTGACCCACAGCGATACCTCGGCAAAAAACAACGCGGGGTCGGCGGGGGCCAGGGCGACGACCCGCGTCAGGCCACCCAAACCGACAGACTCGATCGTCCCGAGCGTGCCGCCGCTGCCGGCGTTTGCTCCTCCACCCGACCTCGGCGCCAACTGCCAATATCCGGCCTCGCCGGACGCGGCCACCAAGCCCGTCACCCCGCCGCCGGCCGGCAGGGTGTCCACCGAACCGGCCGAGATCGACGCCACCATCTCCACCAACTTCGGTGAAATCGGCATCCGGCTGGCCAACGCCGAGTCCCCGTGCACGGTGAACAGCTTCACCAGCCTGACGCAGCAACAATTCTTCAACAACACCGAGTGCGGCCGGCTGACCAACGCGGCAGACGGGGGCCTGTTGCTGTGCGGCGGCCCCGACAACGAGGGCACCGGCGGCCCCGGTTACGAGTTCGGCGACGAATACCCCGCCGATCAATACAAGGCCGGCGATTCGGCGCTCAGGGCGACCGTGCTGTACCCGCGGGGCACCGTGGCCATGGCCAACAACGGGCCCGGCACCAACGGCAGCCAATTCAACCTGGTGTTCAAGGACGCCGAAATGGAACCGATCTACACGGTGTTCGGCACGATCGACGAGACGGGCCTCGCGACGATCGACAAGATCGCCACGGGGGGTATTGCCGGCAATCGGGAGCAGGGCCTTCCGGCCAGCACGGTCACGATCAACTCGGTGCGACTGGGCTGAGCCCGCCCCGGGCGGCCTTCAGGCCGCGGACGTCACCCGGTAGACGTCGTAAACGCCCTCGACGTTGCGCACGACGTTGAGGAGATGCCCGAGATGCTTGGGGTCACCCATCTCGAAGGTGAACCGGCTGATCGCCACCCGGTCACCGGAGGTGGTCACCGACGCCGACAGGATGTTCACCTTCTCGTCGGCAAGCACCCGCGTTATGTCCGAGAGCAGCCGGTGCCGGTCGAGCGCCTCGACCTGAATCGCCACCAGGAACACCGACGACGCCGACGGCGCCCACAGCACCTCGATGATGCGCTCGGCCTGCTGCTGCAGGGACGCGGCGTTGGTGCAGTCGGTGCGGTGCACGCTGACCCCACCGCCGCGGGTGACGAACCCCATGATCTGATCGCCGGGCACGGGGGTGCAGCACTTGGCCAGCTTGGTCAGGACGCCGGGCGCGCCGGGGACCGAGACCCCAACATCGTCGTTGCTGCGCGGCCGTCGCAGCATGGTGGTCGGCGTGGACCGCTCGGCCAGCTCCTCCTCGGCCTGGTCGATGCCGCCGAGCTCGGCGAGCAGCCGCTGCACGGCATGCCGGGCCGACACGTGCCCCTCACCGATCGCGGTGTAGAGCGCGGACACGTCGGTGTAATGCAGCTCGCGAGCCACCGCCGCCATGGACTCGCCATTCACCAAGCGCTGCAACGGAAGTCCGCCCCGGCGCACCTCGCGGGCCATCGCTTCCTTGCCGGCCTCCAGCGCCTCCTCACGCCGCTCCTTGGCGAACCACTGCCGTATCTTCGTCTTGGCGCGCGGCGAGACCACGAACTGCTGCCAGTCCCGCGACGGCCCGGCGTTGGGCGCCTTGGACGTGAAGACCTCGACGACTTCCCCGTTTTCCAGTTTGCGTTCCAGCGCCACCAGCCGCCCGTTCACCCGGGCGCCGATGCAGCGGTGACCGACCTCCGTGTGCACCGCATAGGCGAAGTCCACCGGCGTCGACCCGGTCGGCAGGGTGATCACGTCCCCCTTGGGGGTGAACACAAAGATCTCTTGCACCGCAAGGTCGTAGCGCAATGACTCCAGGAACTCGCCCGGGTCCGCGGCCTCGCGTTGCCAGTCGAGCAGCTGACGCATCCAGGCCATGTCGTCGATCTCGGCCGCGGCATGCGGGTGCGGAACGCCGTTGCGGCCCTTGGCTTCCTTGTATCGCCAGTGCGCGGCGATGCCGTATTCGGCGGTGCGGTGCATGTCGCGGGTGCGGATCTGCACCTCCAGCGGCTTGCCCTCCGGCCCGACGACGGTGGTGTGCAGCGACTGATACACACCGTATCTCGGCTGGGCGATGTAGTCCTTGAACCGACCCGCCATCGGCTGCCACAGCGAATGCACCACGCCGACAGCGGCGTAGCAGTCCCGGATCTCGTCGCACAGGATGCGGATGCCGACCAGGTCGTGGATGTCGTCGAAATCCCGGCCCTTGACGATCATCTTCTGATAGATCGACCAGTAGTGCTTGGGGCGGCCTTCGACCGTCGCTTTGATTTTCGACGCGCCCAGGGTGTTGACGATCTCGGTTCGGACCTTGGTCAGGTAGGTGTCCCGGGAAGGCGCGCGGCCGGCGACCAGCCGAACGATCTCCTCGTACTTCTTGGGGTGCAAGATCGCAAACGACAGGTCTTCCAGCTCCCACTTGACGCTCGCCATACCCAGCCGATGTGCCAGCGGCGCAATGACTTCCAGCGTCTCGCGGGCCTTGCGCGCCTGTTTTTCCGGCGGCAGGAAGCGCATGGTCCGCATGTTGTGCAGCCGGTCGGCCACCTTGATCACCAGCACCCGGGGATCGCGGGCCATCGCGGTGATCATCTTGCGGATGGTTTCGCCTTCGGCGGCGCTGCCCAGCACCACCCGGTCCAGCTTGGTCACGCCGTCGACGAGATGGCCTACCTCTTCGCCGAATTCCTCGGACAGTGCCTCGAGCGTGTAACCGGTGTCCTCGACGGTGTCGTGTAGTAGCGCGGCCACCAAAGTGGTGGTGTCCATGCCCAATTCGGCCAGGATGTTGGCGACCGCCAGCGGGTGGGTGATGTACGGGTCACCGGAATGCCGCAACTGACTGGCGTGCCGTTGGTCGGCGACCTCGAAGGCTCGCTGCAGCATCGACAGGTTCGCCTTGGGATAGATCTCCCGGTGCACCGCCACCAACGGCTCGAGCACGGGATTGAGGGCGCTGCGCTGGGCGGTCATCCGCCGGGCCAGCCGGGCGCGTACCCGCCGGGATGCGCTGCTGGAGGTCTTCAGGGTCTCCGCCGGCGGTTCCGGCGACTCGGTAACCGGCTGAGGAACCAACGGGGCTTCCGCGGGCTCCTCAAGAGCCTGCGATGCGCTGTGGTCGTCCGCCACGTCGGTCACCTCCGACCTCGAGGATATCGCTTAACCGCCAGGCTAGATCTGATTGCCCAGCTCGCCTCCTCGCGGCTCCGCGGCTAGGGGTACCTCCACCTCACTCCGCTTCGCGGCGCGCATTGTCGCCAGGCTAGGCGCGGCTCAAGCTGTGTACCGGCAACGGCGCGACCGCCTCGCGACCACCCAGCGCGGCGAGTTCCACCACCACGGCCGCGCCGGTCACGTTGGCGCCGGCATGCGTAAGCAACCGGGCCGCCGCGGCGACGGTGCCCCCGGTGGCCAGCACGTCGTCGATGATCACGATGCGCGGGCCGCGCAGATCGATGCGGTCAGCGGGGATTTCCAGGGTGGCGCTGCCGTACTCCAGGTCGTACTGCTCGGCGTGCACCGGCGGCGGCAGCTTCCCGCCCTTGCGAATGGCCAGCACGCCGGTGCCCAGCCGGGTGGCGACGGCCGCCGCCACCAGGAACCCCCGGGAGTCGATGCCGGCCACCAGGTCGGCGCCGGATGCGACGTCCGCCAGCGCGTCGGTGACCGCCGCCATTCCGTTCCGGTCGGCGAATAGCGGGGTGAGGTCTTTGAACTGGACCCCGGGCTTGGGAAAGTCGGCGACGCTCCTGGTCAGCGACGCGATGATGTCGGCCAGCGGAGCGTTGTCCCTGACACTCACTGCACCCTCATTGCATCAGGGCCCATCGGTCCATGTTCCAGCCCGCGCCCCAGCGGGTCGGATTCCTGCTCACGGCATACATTTTCTTCGACATCAGTAGCGTGCGCTGCTGCCGGTACAGGGGCAACGTCGGCATATCACCCCAAAGTACCGGGGCGCTCTCCGCGAGCAGCCTGATCCGCTCGCCAGCGTCGGCCGATACCGCGAGCGCGCCGATTATGGCGTCGACCTGGGGGTTTGCATAGCCCGACAGGTTGTTGCCGTTGCCGCTGTGCAGGTCGTAAGCATCCATCGCCGACGATCCCGTCGAGCCGCTGCCGGTGGCGCCGCCGGTGCTCGCGAGCAGCACGTCGATCTTTCCGTCCTTGAGCGCCTGGGGGCCCGGGGTGTCCAGGGTGGGATTGGCGACGGTTATACCGGCCGCGGCGCACGATTTGGTGATCTCCCCGACGGCGACCGCCAGCCGCGCATTGGGTCCCTGGTAGCCGATGCGCACCGTCAGCGGCGCACCGCCCAGCGCGTTACGGGCTGCCGCCGGATCCGCCTTGCTGAACTGGCCGGCCTCGGTGGCGCCGTCGCCCTGGGCGATGGCGTCGTCGGTGGCCGGATTCAGCCGTGAATTCGCGATCGGCACCCCAGCGTTGCGCGCGATCGCGTCGCGCGGCGTGCACAGCGCGAACGCGCGGCGCGCCTTCGCCGGCGCCAGCGGTCCCTGCGGCGCGAAAATCAGCTGCTCGATGCCCGCCGACGGCGAATCGGAGCGCTCGTAGGTATCCGGGGTGGCCAGCGTTCCCGGCGACCCGGCCGCGACGTCGACCACGTCGACGTTGCGGTTGTTGACCCGGTCTTGGATATCGGGTGCCTGCGGCAACACGTTGATCCGTTTGGTGATGGGCTTGGGGCCCCACCACCGGTCATTGGCGACGAGCACCACGGCGCCACCATCCAGGATCGATTCGATCTTGTAGGGCCCCGACGACGGGAAGCGTTTGAGGTCGACTCCGGGCTTGAGGTCCCAGGTGGTGTTCCACAGCTTCGCGATCTGTGCGACCAAACCCACATTGTTGTTCAGCAGCGCCGCGGTCACGTCGACATTCAGCTGGTCGGCTATGACGTGCGACGGCATCATCGATGTCGCCGTGAACAGCTGCGTGTAATCGACGACGCTGCGGTCCGGGATGAACGACACGCGCGCCTTCTTCTGCCCCGGCAGGCACTCGATATTGGCGATGTCGAGGTAGCCGGCCTGGGTGGCGGCGTCGAACCCGGGAAACCGGCCGGACTGCGCCGCCCACGCCAGTACCAGGTCGTCGCAGGTCACCGGCTTGCCGTCGGAATAGACGGCGTTGTCGGCGATCTGGTAGTCGAGCACCAACGGCGAACCGCCCACCACCGAGATGGTGCCGAAGTCGTGGTCGGCGACGACCTGTCCGTCGGGGCCGTGATACCCGAACCCGATCAGCGTGCGGGCAAATGCCTGTGCCCCGGCCGACGCGGCACCGACCACGGTGTTGGTGTTGTAGGTGGCCAGGGTTCCGTCGACGACGTAGGCGATCTGCGAGGCGGCGCTACCGGAACATGCGGTCAAGGTGAAAGCCGTTGCAAACAGGGCGACCAGGCCGGCGGTCGTCGACCTCCGCCGGCCGGCGCGAAAGCCACAATTGCCCCCAGTTCGCCGACACCAGGTGGCCACTGTGGCTACCGCCGGCCGGCGTTTCGCTTGCCGGTCGGACGCCGGGTGCCGGTGGGCCGCACCGGCCGTGCCCCCGGCGCCGGCTTGTTCGGTGCGGGCTTGCTCGTCGTGGCGCCAGCGGTGGTTTCGGTGCTTTCTTGTGTGCTCGGCTCCGACGATTCGTCGCTGGAGGGTGTCGCGTGAACGTCGGAAGCGGTTTCGGTTCCCGCGCGCGAGCCGGGGCCGCGCCGTCTGACGACCCGGTGGGTGTGGCTACGCACCAGCTCCGTGCGCTCGCGCAGCGTGACCAGTAGTGGGGTGGCGAAGAAGATCGACGAGTAGGTGCCGACCATGATGCCGACCAACTGCACCAGCGCAAGGTCTTTCAACGTGCCGACGCCCAGCAGCCACACCGCCACCACCATCAGCGCCAGCACCGGCAGCACCCCGATCAGGCTGGTGTTGATCGAGCGCATGAACGTCTGGTTGATCGCCAGGTTGGCCTGCTCGGCGAAGGTGCGCCTGGTGGTGTGCTGGAAACCGTGGGTGTTCTCCTCGACCTTGTCGAAGACGATGACGGTGTCGTAGAGCGAGAACCCGAGGATCGTCAGCAGCCCGATGACCGTGGCCGGGGTGACTTCGAAGCCCACCAGCGAGTACACGCCGGCGGTGACGGTCAGGTCGAAGCACATCGTCGTCAGTGCGGAGATCGCCATATAGCGCTCGTAGCGCACGGTGATATACAGGCTGACCAGCGCCAGGAACACCACCAGCGCGATCAACGCCTTCTTGGTGATCTGGTCACCCCAGGTTTCCGACACCGCCGAGTCGCTGATGGCCTGCTTGCTGGGCTTACCGTCGGTGCCCTTGGGCTGGAACGCGTCGAACAAGGCGCTGCGCAACTTCGACGTTTGGGCATTGGACAGCGTCGCCGAGCGAATCTGCACCGTTGCCGAAGCGCCATTGCCGACGACGACCACCGATTCGGCATCACTGCCGATGGTCTTCTTGAAGACGTCGGACACCGCCGCGGTCGTGACCCTGCCTGTCGCGCCTGCGGCGGGCATTGACACGGTCGTGCCGCCCTTGAAATCGATCCCGAACGTGAAGCCGCGCAGGATGATGCTGACGATGGCCACCGCGACGATCGCACCGCTGACGCCGTACCACAGCCGACGACGTCCGATCACCTCGAACGCACCGGTCCCGGTGTAAAGCCGGGAGATGAAGCTATGGTGCGGCAGCTGGGTGTCGGAAGTCAGCTCCACGGCATCGTCGGTGGCTTCGGTGATTTCGACCGCATCTGTGTCGGTCTTGTCGTTTTTGGTCCCGGTCTTGCCCTTGGAGGCCATCGCGCTATCCCTGTCCCGTCTTCACGTGCGCCGCAGCCCGGCGTTCGCGGGCGACCTGCTGAACAGCTCCCAGGCCGTTGTACGCCGGCTTCGCCAGCGTCGGAGACTTGGAGGCCAGGTATATCAGTGGCCAGGTCACCAGGAAAACCACCACGAGGTCGAGGATCGTGGTGAGACCTAGGGTGAAAGCGAATCCCTTCACCTGGCCGATCGCCAGGAAGTACAGCACCGCGGCGGCCAGGAAGGTCACGGCGTTGCCCGACACGATGGTCTTGCGGGCCCGCACCCAGCCTCGTGGCACCGCTGACCGGAACGAACGGCCTTCGCGGATCTCGTCTTTGATGCGCTCAAAGAACACCACGAAAGAGTCGGCGGTGGTGCCGATACCGATGATCAGACCCGCGATACCCGCCAGGTCCAGGGTGTAGTTGATATATCGGCCCAGGAGCACGAGGATCGCGAAAACCATTGCGCCGGAAGCGACTAGCGACAACGCGGTGAGCAACCCCAGCACCCGGTAGTACGCCAGCGAATACAGCAGCACCAGGACCAATCCGATCGCGCCCGCGATCAGGCCCGCTCGCAACGAGGTCAAACCCAATGTCGCCGAAACGGTTTGGGCTTCCGACGATTCGAAGGACAGCGGCAGCGACCCGTATTTCAGCACGTTGGCCAGCTGGCGCGCGGTTGAGGCGGTGAACGGCGGATCGCCGCCGGTGATCTGGGTCCGGCCGCCGGGAATCGCTTCTTGGATCATCGGGGCGCTGACGACCTGCGAGTCCAGGGTGAAGGCGGTC
>DATKEW010000380.1:0-9517 GCA_035511785.1 Mycobacterium sp. | reverse complement strand
CCTGATGTGGAACCCCACTGTCAACGGTTGGGGATTTTGGAACAACGGCGTATGGACTCCGATCTAAGCAGCTGACGCGAGCTCCGAAAACACCGCGCCTGAAAGCGCGCACGGGCCCCAGCTCGACGCCGGCCCGCGCGGACGAAGTTTGTGCGGCCGTAAGATGTTTCACAGCAACTGGGCCATCCTTAGGAGATTCACCGACCGTGGCGACCACTGCCGACTTCAAGAACGGACTTGTCCTGGTAATCGACGGACAGCTGTGGACCATCACCGAGTTCCAGCACGTCAAACCCGGCAAGGGCCCGGCCTTTGTGCGCACCAAGCTGAAGAACGTGCTCTCGGGCAAGGTCGTCGACAAGACCTACAACGCCGGCGTCAAGGTGGACACCGCCACCGTCGACCGGCGCGACACCACCTACCTGTACCGCGACGGCTCGGACTTCGTGTTCATGGACAGCCAGGACTACGAGCAGCACCCGCTGCCGGAGTCCCTGGTCGGCGACGCCGCGCGGTTCCTGCTGGAGGGCCTGCCGGTGCAGGTGGCGTTCCACGACGGGTCGCCGTTGTACATCGAGCTGCCGGTGTCGGTCGAACTCGAGGTCACCCACACCGAACCCGGTCTGCAGGGCGACCGCTCCAGCGCCGGCACCAAGCCGGCCACCCTTCAGACCGGTGCGGAGATCCAGGTGCCGCTGTTCATCAACACCGGCGACAAGCTGAAGGTGGATTCGCGCGACGGCAGCTACTTGGGACGCGTCAACGCGTGAGCAGGCATTATGCCTGACGGAAAGCCGGCAAGGGCCGCTCGGGGTGTCAAGGGACGCCATCAAGCCCGCAAACGCGCCGTCGACCTGCTGTTTGAAGCCGATGCCCGCGGCCTGAGCCCGGTCGAGGTCGTCGAGGTCCGCACCGCGCTCGCCGAAGCGAAGCCGGATGTGGCGCCGCTCAACCCCTACACGGAGACCGTGGCTCGCGGAGTCGGCGAGCACATCGCGCATATCGACGACTTGATCAGCGCGCATCTGCAGGGCTGGACGCTGGACCGGCTGCCTGCGGTGGATCGCGCCATTCTGCGGGTCTCGGTGTGGGAGCTGCTTCATGCCGACGACGTGCCGGAGCCGGTCGCCGTCGACGAGGCCGTCCAGCTGGCCAAGGAGCTGTCCACCGACGACTCGCCGGGCTTCATCAACGGGGTGCTGGGACAGGTCATGCTGGTGGCGCCGCAGATCCGGGCGGCCGCCCAGGCCGTCCGGGGGGCGGTGCGGTCGGGCGCCGCCGACCCGCCGGACGCTCACGGAACGCCGTCATGACCCGGCTCGAGTTGCGCGCCGCCGTCGCGGCCTTCCTGGCTGCGACGGTGGTGCTGGGCGCGGTGGTCTGCGCCGCCTACGGCTGGACCATCGCCGCGTCGGCGCTCTCGATCTATGCGCTGGGCGTCGGCGCCTGGCTGTATCACTCGATCGGACGCCTGATCATGGCCCGCCGCATCAGCACGGTTCGCTCCGCGGCCAAGCCGCTGCAGCCGCTGTTGCCGGTGATGGCCGCCATCATGGGCCTGACGCAGGCCGTGGTGAGGTCGCTCGGCGACGTCGCCGACCTGCCGGTCCGCCGCTGGGAACTTCCGGGGCTACGGTGGGCAGACAACACCCGTGCTAATCGGCGGGTCGTCGACAGTGACGACGAGCTGGAGCGCTGACCGACGCGGTCGAATCCTGGGCGAAAAGACCCGTGCGCAGCGCAGGAGGGTGACAATACTTGCTGGATCCCGCGGAAGGTGACGAGATGAATCGAGACAGTGCCCGTCCGCGACGACTTCGCGTCTCCGCGCTTGCGGCAGTGGCCAACCCGTCGTACACCCGCGTCGACACGTGGAACCTGCTTGACGACGCATGCCGTCACCTCGCCGAGGTCGACCTTGCCGGGCTGGACATCGCCCACGACGTCGCCCGGGTGAAGCGCCTGATGGACCGCATCGGCGCCTACGAGCGGTACTGGCTGTATCCCGGCGCGGAGAACCTGGCGGGCTTCCGCGCTCACCTCGAGAGTCTTTCCACGGTGCGGCTCAGCGAAGAGGTGTCGCTGGCCGCGCGGCTGCTGTGTGAATACGGTGACCGCGCAGGGCTTTTCGACACATCCGGGCCACTGGCCGACCAGGAGCTGGTGGCCCGAGCCAAACAGCAGCACTTCTACACGGTCTTGCTCGCCGACGATGCCCCGGCCACGGCGCCGGACAGCCTGGCGGAATACCTGCGCGCGCTGCGCAGCCCGTCCGACGACGTGCAGTTCCAGCTCCTTGTCGTGTCCAGCGTCGAGGACGCCATCACCGCGGTCGCGTTGAACGGCGAGATTCAAGCCGCGATCATCCGCCACGACCTGCCGCTGCGGTCGCGCGACCGGGTGCCGTTGATGAACACGTTGCTGGGGCCCAACGACTCGGACGCCGGGGCGGTCATCCCCGATCGCCCCGACGACTGGGTCGAATGCGGCGAGTGGATCCGCGAGCTGCGGCCCCATATCGACCTGTATCTGCTCACCGACGAGTCGATCGCGGCGGGCACCGACGACGAACCGGACGTCTACGACCGGACGTTCTACCGGCTCAACGATGTCACCGACCTACACAGCACGGTGCTCGCGGGCTTGCGGAACCGGTTCGCCACACCATTTTTCGACGCGCTGCGCGCGTACGCCGCGGCGCCGGTCGGTCAGTTTCACGCTCTTCCCGTCGCGCGCGGCGCCAGCATCTTCAACTCCAAGTCGCTGCAGGACATGGGAGAGTTCTACGGCCGCAACATCTTCATGGCCGAGACCTCGACCACCTCGGGTGGCCTGGACTCGCTACTGGACCCGCACGGCAACATCAGGAAGGCGATGGACAAGGCCGCGAAAACGTGGAACGCGGACCACACCTACTTCGTCACCAACGGAACGTCGACCGCCAACAAGATCGTCGTGCAGTCCCTGACCCGGCCGGGTGACATCGTTCTGATCGACCGCAACTGCCACAAGTCCCACCACTACGGTCTGGTGCTGGCCGGTGCGTATCCGCTGTACCTCGACGCATATCCGTTGGCGCAGTTCGCCATCTACGGAGCGGTGTCGCTGCACACGATCAAGAAGGCGCTGCTGGACCTCGAGGCGGCCGGGCAGCTGCGCCGGGTGCGCATGCTGTTGCTCACCAACTGCACCTTCGACGGCGTCGTCTACAACCCCCGGCGCGTCATGGAGGAGGTGCTGGCGATCAAGCCGGACATCTGCTTCCTCTGGGACGAGGCGTGGTACGCGTTTGCCACCGCGGTGCCGTGGGCCCGACAGCGCACCGCCATGGTGGCCGCCGATCGTCTCTACCAGACGTTGTCGTCGCCGGAATACGCTGAGGAATACCGGAATTGGTCTGCGTCCATGGAGGGCGTCGACCGGTCGGAGTGGGTGCACCGCCGGCTGCTGCCCGACCCCAGTTCTGCGCGGGTCCGGGTGTACGCGACACACTCCACGCACAAGTCGTTGTCGGCGTTTCGGCAGGCGTCGATGATCCACGTCCGCGACCAGGATTTCAATTCGCGCGCTCGGGACGCGTTCGGCGAGGCGTTCTTGACCCACACGTCGACGTCGCCGAACCAGCAACTTCTCGCGTCGCTGGACCTGGCGCGCCGGCAGGTCGACATCGAGGGATTCCAACTGGTCCGGCAGGTCTATGACATGGCACTGGTTTTCCGGCACCGCGTCCGCAAAGACCGGCTGATCAGCAAGTGGTTCCGCATCCTCGACGAGTCCGACCTGGTGCCCGAGGAGTTCCGGGCCTCCGCGGTCAGCTCGACCGCTTCGATCAGGCAGGGCGCCCTGGCGGAGTGGAACGAGGCCTGGCGCTCCGATCAGTTCGTGCTGGACCCGACGCGGGTCACCCTGTTCCTCGGCAACACCGGAATGAACGGGTACGACTTCCGCGAGAAGATCCTGATGGACCGATTCGGCATCCAGATCAACAAGACGTCGATCAACAGCGTCCTGTTGATCTTCACGATCGGTGTGACCTGGTCGAGCGTGCACTACCTGCTCGACGTACTGCGCCGCGTGGCCACCGACTTCGATCGGATCCAGAAGGCGGCCAGCGCGGCCGATTGGTCGCTGCACGACCGCCACGTCGAGGAGATCACCGAGGATCTGCCGCACTTGCCCGATTTCAGCGAGTTCGACATCGCGTTCCGTCCCGTCGACGCCTGCTCCTTCGGTGACACGCGGGCGGCCTTCTACGCGGGATATGAAGAGTCAGACCGTGAGTACGTGCTGATCGGCACGGCCGGGCGACGGCTGGCCGAGGGCAAGACGCTGGTGTCTACCACGTTCGTGGTGCCCTATCCGCCCGGCTTCCCGGTGCTGGTCCCGGGTCAGGTGGTCTCCAAGGAGATCATCTATTTCATGGCCCAGCTCGACGTGAAAGAGATCCACGGGTACAACCCCGAACTCGGGTTGTCGGTGTTCACGCCGGAGGCGCTGGCCCGGATGGAGGCCCAACGGAATGCGGCGACGGCCGCGGTGGGTTCCGCGTACCCGGTCTTCGAGCTGCCGTCGGATGCCTCGGCGATGAATGGAACGGCCAAGGCCGCCAACGGAGGTTCTGCTCACGGGGATCGCAAAGGCGGCGTCTCATCCGGGGTGGCGCAATAGCCGACCGCGCCGTGGTTTTTGCTGGTCGTGACCGACTGCCGCCCGGCGCAATACGCACGGCCACCGTCGCGGCCCCCGATCGGGTGCCCTGAATACGCCGCTGAGCTGCATTAGCGTGACGGCGTGGCCGACGCCATACCGATCTCACGTTTTGAGGGCTCCCGGGCCAATCGCGCTCGCCGCGCTGCCGACGTGTTGCGTCAGCAGATCCACGCCGGCTCCTACGCCGACGGGCTGCCCGCCGAAAGCGAATTGGCGGCCGAATTCTTGGTCTCTCGCAACACCATTCGCGAGGCCCTTAGCATTCTGAAAAACGAAGGACTGATCGACCGCGGACCCAAAGTCGGCACCCACGTCGCGCAGCGCAAGTACGACCACCGGCTCGATTCACTGCTGGGACTCAAGGAAGCCTTCAAACACCTCGGAGAGGTCCGCAACGAGGTGCGGGCCGCCATGCCGGTGACTGCCCCGCCGTCGGTGGCTCGCCGGCTGCAGCTGCAGCACGGTGAAGAGGCCGTGTTCATCGAACGGTTGCGTTACCTCGGCGACCTGCCACTCAGCCTGGACCTGACCTACCTCGCTCCGGATATCGGAAGCCGCACTCTGGGTTACCACCTAGAAACCAATGATCTGTTCGCGCTGATCGAGGAGGTCAGCGGACAGCGGCTGGGCTCGGCATCGCTGGCGCTCGAGGCCATCCCCGCCGACGCGCATTCGGCGGCCACACTGCAGGTGCCCGACGGGTCGGCGCTGCTCATGCTGGAACGGCTCACCAGCCTCGATGACGGCAGGCCCGTCGACCTGGAGTACATCCGGATGCGGGGCGATCGAATCACCATGCGCGGCAACCTGATAAGGAGCAAGCCATGACGTTGATTTCCAATCGCGCCGACGTGCCGGTGACGATTGACGAGTCGCTGTGTATCGACGGCTGCACCCTCTGCGTCGAGATCTGTCCGCTGGACGCGCTGGCGATCAACCCCGACACCGGCAAAGCCTTCATGCATGTCGACGAGTGTTGGTACTGCGGCCCGGCGCGGCCCGCTGCCCAACCGGCGCCGTCACGGTGAACATGCCGTACCTCATCCGCTGAATCGTCTTATTTCCCAGGACTTTTGATGAAACGACGCGCCGTTCGGCTGGCGTCCGTGGTGGCTGTGGTGGTCGCGGTCACGTCGGGTTGCTCGCTGGAATCGTTATCGGAGTCCTCCGGCGTCGTCAACGTCGTGGTGGGCTATCAGTCCAAGACCATCAACACCGTGACCGCGGGCACGCTGCTGCGCGCCCAGGGCTACCTCGAGCACCGGCTCGCCGACATCACCACCCGCACCGGCACCAAGTACGCGGTGCGCTGGCGGGACTACGACACCGGTGCCCCGATCACCGCGCAGATGCTCGCCGAGAAGATCGACATCGGCTCGATGGGCGACTACCCGATGCTGATCAACGGCTCGCCGGGCCTTGGAAGAGGCCGAATAATCGGGCGGGTCGACGGCGCCGAGTGTGCATGGAGGGATTCGAGTGTGCTTCCAGGGCTGGGATTTTGGCGATTCTCCGCCCTGGACGCACGCTCGACGCCGAGGGCGCACACCCGAAAGGCGAACTCAGCGCAAGGCCCTGGCGTAGAGCAGGCTGTCCTGCGGTTCGGGCCCCAGGGTGGGGTAGACGGCGTAGCGGGTCAGCCGGCCCTCCAGCTCGAACCCGGCTCGCCGCAGCACTCGGACTGACCGCTCGTTGTCGACATGGCAGGTGCCCCAGACGCGGTACACATCCCGGTCGGCTGCCAGCGCCGCCAGCAGCATGTCGACCACCTCGGCCGCGTAACCCTTGCCCCACCACCGGCGGCCGAGGCAGTAACCTATCTCGACCGAATGCCGAACCGGGCGCCGGCAGCTGGTCAGCCCGATGACGTCGTCGCTGTGCCGCAACGCGATGGCCCAGGTCCGCTCCTCGTCGCCGACATTGAGTTTTTCGGAGATCACTCGCCGCGTGGCCGCCACATCGGGGTGCGGCGTCCACTTCAGATACTTGGTGACCTGGGGATCGCGCGCCACCCTTTGAAACAGCGCGCCGGCGTCGTCGAGTACGGGCGGGCGCAGCAGCAGCCGCGGCCCGGCGATGCGGCAAGGGGGGTGAGCGACCATGTCGTGGACCCGCTAGACGCCGAGCGCCCGATAGGTGTGGCGGACGAACTTCGGTTGCGCCGTGCGCAGTTTCGCCAGCGACGTGTTACCCGCGACAGCCGTGGCCGCGTCCACGCTCAGATCCGGCAAATTCTGAATCAGATACAGCAGGATCAGATCCGCCGTCGGGTCCGCCTGCCACCACGTCCCGTATGCGCCGGGCCAGCTGAACGTCCCCAGAGCGCCCGGGCCGAACAGCGGGGCGGACTTCGCCGGATCGGTCACCACCGATAGGTTCAACCCGAAACCCCGACCGACCCAGTACGGCGCCCCGAGAAAGTTGTGTCGCTTCTGTTCGTCGGTGAGCCGGTCGGTCCGCATCAGGCGCACCGATTCACCGGACAAGACCCGCACCCCGTCGACCGTCCCGTCGCCGAGCAGCATCCGCACGAACCGCAGGTAGTCTTCGGCCGTCGACCACAACCCGCCGCCGGCGTTGCAAAACGAGGGTGGCCTGATCTGCGGCGGCCCCATCACGTCGTGGTGTAGCTGGTTGTCCTCGTCGAGCTGGTACATGGTCGCGGCGCGAGCCCGCGCTTCGACAGTTACGAAGAATCCGGTGTCGGTCATGCCCGCCGGGCCCAGGATCCGTTCGTCGAGAACCTGGTAGAACGGCTTGCCTTCGACGCGGGACGCGATGACGCCCAGCAGATCTATGGCGTGGCTGTAGGTGACCCGCTCGCCGGGTTGGTGCACCAGCGGCAGCTTGGCCAGCTCGGTCAGCCAGGCGTCCGGGCCCTGGTTGAACGGCAGCCGCACATAGGCTCGAGAGATCGGCCCGGACACCGAGAATCCGTACGCCAGGCCGCTGGTATGGGTGAGCAGATCCTCGATCAGGATGGCGCGGCGCACCCGATGCGTCCGGTCCAGCGGACCGCGCGGGTCGTCCAGCACCTGCAGGTCGGCGAACTCCGGTGCCCAGCGCACGATCGGGTCTTTCAGCGCCAGCTTACCGTCGTCGACCAGGCTCATTACCGCCGCCACCGTGACGGGCTTGGTCATCGACGCGATGCGAAACAGGGTGTCCCGTTGCATCGGCAGGCCCGCGTCGACGTCGCGGTATCCGATCTCGTTGAGCTGCAGCACTTCTCCGCGCTGCCAGACCACCGTCACCGCACCGGCCAGTAGGCCGGCGTCGCAGACCTCACGGATGGAGGCCTGATTGCCGTCGAGATTCACCCGGTCAGGTTAGCCCGGGTCCAGCTACCGCCGTTGCGCGCGGACGTACCAGAACGCCATCTCTACGTCGTTGCCGTCGATTTCACGGCGCCAGGTGGCGGGCTCCAGTGACTCGATATTCCACCCCGCACCGCGGAGGACATCGCGCAACGTCTGCTCGGATACCGCGGGCCGCGGCCACTCCTCGTCGGACGGGTTGGCGTCGGAGAAGCAGCTGAGCAGGAGGGTGGCGCCGGGTCTGGTGGCCCGGTGTGCCGCGGCGGCGTAGCTGCGCTTGCCGTCGTCGTCGAGGCAGTGGAACATGCCGCTGTCTACGATTGTGTCGAACGCGTCGGTGTAGCCCTCGAGTGTGGTGGAGTCGGTGACCGCGAACTTGACGTTGACTCCAGCATCCTTGGCCCGCCGCTCGGCGGTGATCAGCGCGGTCGGCGAGATGTCCAACCCGGTGACGTTGTGTCCGCTTTTGGCCAGGTAGATGGCGTTGTCGCCGAGCCCGCAGCCGATGTCGAGGACATCACCGTGGACCCAGCCACCCTCCTGCCACGCGATGACATTCTCCTTGGGCGCCTTGGTGTCCCATGGTGGGGTGGCCACTGCCGGGAAGCCTTCGGCCGGGCTTTCGCCGCGGTAAAGGGCATCGAAATCGAGAACCGGGAAACGAGAGAATTCTGAAGGGGAAGTCGCGCCTGTCATTTTCGCCAGCGTAGCGCGGAATGCTACGCTGCCGGGCAGTCGACATCCTTTAACGATCCGTCCAGAGAGGCGGAGAAGGAGGTCAAGGTTTCGCATGGGTGCCGCGGGGGATGCCGCCACCGGCAGGGAACTGATGACTGCGGCCGACGTCGGCCGCACTATTTCCCGCGTTGCGCATCAGATCATCGAAAAGACCGCGCTAGACGGTCCCGATGCGCCACGGGTGGTGCTGCTGGGTATCCCGACCCGCGGCGTGATCCTGGCCACGCGCCTGGCCACCAACATCGGCGAGTACAGCGGTGTCGAGGTCGGCCACGGCGCGCTCGACATCACCCTGTACCGCGACGACCTGATGCAAAAACCACCGCGGCCGCTGGAGGCGACCTCGATCCCGGCCGGCGGAATCGACGACGCGCTGGTGATCCTCGTCGACGACGTGCTGTACTCCGGGCGCTCGGTGCGCTCCGCGCTGGACGCGCTGCGCGACGTGGGTCGGCCGCGGGCCGTGCAACTGGCGGTGCTGGTCGACCGCGGCCACCGCGAACTGCCGCTGCGCGCCGACTATGTGGGCAAGAACGTGCCGACCTCGCGCAGCGAGAGCGTTCACGTGCAGCTGTCCGAGCACGACGGTCGCGACGGCGTGGTCATCTCCCGGGACGGCGACTCATGACCCGCCACCTGTTGACCGCAAGCGATCTCAGCCGCGACGACGCCACCGCCATCCTCGACGACGCGGACCGGTTCGCCCAGGCTCTGGTGGGCCGCGAGATCAAGAAGCTGCCGACACTGCGCGG
>DATKEW010000379.1:0-2665 GCA_035511785.1 Mycobacterium sp. | reverse complement strand
GGGCGTCGGGCGTGGGCGCCGTCATCGACCTCGCCGCGGTGCCGGTGATCGAGAGCGCCCGCGACGCATTGCGCGATGGGTTCGTCTCCGGTGGGACTCGCCGCAACCTGGACTGGGTCCGGCCGCAGCTGCGCTGCGCGCGGCACGTCGGTGAGGACGACCTGCTGTTGCTCGCCGACGCTCAAACCTCGGGCGGCCTGCTCGTGGTCGGCGAATTACCCGGTCATCCCGTCATCGGCCACACCGTGGCAGGCCAGGGCATCGAGGTCCGCTAGCCGGCGCCTCAACCGGCAGTCGTGATCGAGTCGTCCGTGATACCCCCGGCGCGGCGCGCGGCCAGCCTGCGCTTCTGCGGCTCGATCGTGTAGCGGGGGTCACGGGCCGATTCCTTCCCGGCCTCGAAGACCCCGAACCGGGTGAGTGCCGACGCCGTCATCAGCGCCAGACCCGACACCGCGGCGACGGCGCGGTGTCGGCCGCCGAGTAGCGCGCCCAGGCCCCCCGCGATGGCGAGCCGTTCGCTCCACCGCAACATCCGACCGGGATCGCCGTGGTGCAGCGGCTCGGCGACCACCGGGTCCATCCGGCGCTCCATGACCTTCGTCGCGGCCAGGTCACCCAGCACACCGAGCACGGCCAGCTTGCGAGCGGGCCCGGCCTCGGCGACGGGGGTGGTGATCATCGCCAGGCCCGACGCGGCCAGGCTCGCCGAGCTGACGAACACGAACGGCAGATCCTCGTGGGCGGCGTTCCATGTCGGGGTCGCGGTGTCGGCGAGCAGCACCGCGGTGTAGACGGCGAGCGGCGGCGCGAAGAGGGCGGCTTCCAATCCGGCCGGTCCCTCCATCGCACGCAACACGGGCCGCAACGGGCCCAGCGGGAGCCGCTCGCCCGTCATCCGGTCGATCTCGGAGGCCGCCGCAATCCCCATGCCCGCGCTGAAGAAGCTGAGAATCCACGAGCCGAGACTCATCGGCGAGGTCAGCTTGATGGTCCGCATCATGTTGACGAAGCGCTCGGGCCGGCCAAGGTCCTTCACGAGCGCAACCGCGCCGAGCGCCACGGCAACCAGGGCCGACAGCCGGGCGTTGCGGCGCAGCTTCGGTCGGCCGGTGAGCTGGGCGCCGGCCGCCAGCAGACCCGACCCACCCGCGACGCCGCCGAGGAACAGGTACGCCGCAACCTCGTGGCCCCACGGCGCGGGTTTGACCACCGGGCGCCCGTAGTACGAGGTGAACTCGGCCTCGGGCACCATCGGCATCTCGCGCGAGCCGTCGCCGCCACCACGGCGGCCATTGCTCCTACCGCCCCTGCGACGCTTGCCGCCCACGGGCTCCGGGGGGCGGAAGCTGTCGAACTCCGACGTGCTCACCGGCTCCTCCAGAACGCCAGCGCCGCCGCGCCGACCATGCCCGCCGCGGCCACGCCGGCCCGCTTGAACATGGTGAGCAGGTCGGCCGTGCACACCCGCGGGTCGGGCGGCAGGCCGTAGACCTCCGGCTCGTCGAGCAGCAGGAAGATCGACCCGGTGCCACCGACGCCGTCGTGCTCGTTGGCGCCATAAAGCCGTGCCTCGGTGCGGCCCTGCGCGTGCAGTTCGGCGACCCGTTCCCGGGCCCGCTCCACCAGATCGTCGTGGTCCCCGAACTTGATCGACGTCGTCGGGCAGGTCTTGGCGCAGGCCGGTATCTGGTCTTCGACCAGCCGGTCGTAGCAGAGGGTGCACTTCTGGGCGACGCCCGTGACGAATTTCTCCGCAGGACGGTCTGGCCGTTCTACCGGCGTCGCATATGTTCCGTCGCTGCGGCGCTCGACCACACCGAACGGACACCCCGCCACGCACGTTCCGCAGCCGTTGCAGACGTCGTCCTGCACCACTACCGTGCCGAACTCGGTGCGGAACAACGCTCCCGTCGGGCAGACGTCGAGGCAACCGGCGTGCGTGCAGTGCTTGCACACGTCGGAGGACATCAGCCAACGAAACTCCGGAGTGTCCGGCGGCGCGGTATCTGCGCGGCCAGCCCTTTCCGAGGCTGAACCAGGAACGGCCGGCATCCCCAAATTGACGAGGGCACGGCCGGATTCACGCGCCTCCTCGATGCGGTCTCGGCCCTGCTCGATGAAGGCGACGTGCCGCCACGTGCTCGCCCCCAACGAGCCGGTGTTGTCGTAGGACGAACCCAGCAGTTCGAGATCACCGTCGCGCGGGTTGCGATTCCATTCTTTGCACGCCACTTCGCAGGCCTTACAACCGATACAGATCGAGGTGTCGGTGAAGAATCCTTTGCGCGGCTTGGGATCTGCCCAACCGGCGTCGGTGGTCGGGTCAGTCGGCCCGGTCAGCTGACCCATCGGCCCCCCTAGTGTTCTGCCCGCGTGACGGGTCGATGATCTTCCAGACGGCATCGCTGATGCGTATATTGTCCGTCTCGACCGTGGCGCCCGCGCGGGACTGGTACTCGGCGACCAACCGGAGCAGCTCCTCGCCCTGCGGCCGGCGGCCGGGTTGGATGTCGCAGGATCCGGCCTTTGACTCCTGGATCAGCACGTTCGGATCGAGGGTCAGCCCGAGCAGGTCGTTGGCCGCGTCCCCGCTGACCACGGCATCGCCACCGACGCCCCAGTGATAAGGCAGCCCGATCTGGTGCACTGTGTGGCCGCCGAT
>DATKEW010000378.1:0-11872 GCA_035511785.1 Mycobacterium sp. | reverse complement strand
GGTCGCCCGGACCGGAGCCCACGAACGTGATGCGGCCCGGTCTCGGCTTACGCCCTCGCGTCGTCATTGTCGCTCCCACTCAATTTTCTCGCGCGGGGTCTTGCCGCGCTCCCCTCATCAGCTCACGGGCGCCAAGCTCGAACAGCTCCGCGGCGACCGAGAGCCCGAGCTCTCGTGCCCGACCGGAAGTGCCGATGCCGGACGCGCGAATCACGTCGGATCCATCCAGCGCCGCCACACAGCTGCGCAGCGACAGCTCTTCGAAGACGCGGCCTTCCTCATCGATGGACTCGACCACTTCGGCGATCGCGCCCACCGGTGCAGAGCAACCGGCCTCCAGTTCGGCCAGCAGAGCTCGCTCCGCGGTGACCGCCGCGCGTGTGTCGGCGTCGTCCAACTCCGCCAGCACTGCCGCCAACTCATCACCGGCGCGGCATTCGACGGCGAGCGCGCCTTGAGCCGGTGCTGGCAACATCTGCACCGGATCTAGCGTCTCGGTGACATCGTCGAGGCGGCCCAACCTGGCCAGACCGGCCCGGGCCACCACGACGGCGTCAAGATCACCACTGCTTACCCTGTTCAACCTGGTATCTAGGTTGCCTCGTAGGGGGCGGATTTCCAAACCGAGACCCAATGCTCTAAGCTGTGCGGCCCGCCGCGGGGAGGATGTGCCCACCAGCGAACCCGCCGGCAACTCCGCGAGCACCAGCCCGTCGCGGGCCACCACCGCGTCGCGGGGGTCATTCCGTGGGGGTATCGCCGCCACCGTGAACCTCTGGTCCGCAGCGGTTGGCAAATCCTTGTGTGAATGCACGGCCGCATCGACGCGCCCGTCTTCGATGGCTTCACGCAGCGCGGTGGTGAAGGCGCCGACACCGAGACTTTCGATGGGAGCCGACGACCGGTCCCCGGCGGTGGTGATGATCACCAACTCCGCGGGGTGGCCCCTGGCGATCAGGGCGTCTCTGACGCCGGCGGCCTGAGTGGTGGCCAGCAGACTGCCCCGCGTGCCTATCCGGATCACGTGCGCCAATCGGTTACTCGGCGGCCTGTGTCGGTGTGCCCGCGTCGAATCCGGTTGACACCACTGGCAATTCACCCGCGGCGACGGCGTCGACGGCGGTCTGGTCGAGCTCGAAAAGTTCACGCAGCGCCTCGGCGTAGCTGTCACCACCGGGCGCGCTGGCGAGTTGTTTGATCCGCACGGTGGGCGCGTGCAGCAATTTGTCCACCACCCGCCGCACGGTGCGGGCCACCTCCTCGCGCTGGGCGCTTTCCAGCCCGGGCAGCCGGTTCTCCAGCCGCAGTAATTCCGCTTCGACTACGTCGGCGGCTCGCTGGCGCAACGCGGTCACTGTCGGGGTGACCTCCGCCATTCGCTGTCCGGCCAGGTAGGCGGCGACTTCGGCCGCCACGATATGGCGGGCGGCGTCGACGTCGGCCGCCGCCGCATGCGCCGACGGTTCATGTTGGACACGGTCGACGTCGACGACCCAGACGCCGGGTAGTCCGGCCACCGCCGGATCGACATCGCGCGGCATGCCCAGGTCGCAGATCACCATTGGGCGGGTTGCCTCGTCGCGGCGGGCGGCGGCGAGCGCGTGATGCACGTCGGCCAGCGAAACCACGGGACTCACCGCCCCGGTACAGCTGACAACGACGTCGGCATGCACCAGTGCGTCGGGCAGCCGGTCCAGGGTCAGCGCCTCGGCCCGCAGGCCCGATTCGCGGATCTTGCGGACCAACCGCTGCGCCCGCGACGACGACCTGTTGAGTACCTGGATGCGCTCGATGCCGGCGCGGGTCAGATGCGCCGACGACAGCGCGCCCATCGCTCCGGCGCCGATCACCACGGCGGTCTTGCCGGCCAGTCCGCCCAGCTTGCGTTCGGCCATGCCGAGCGCGACCGAGACCACCGACGCACCCGCGGCGTCGATGGCGGTTTCGGAGTGCACCCGCTTGCCCACCGACAGCGCCCGCTGGGCCAGCTCGTGCAGCAGCCGGCCGACGGTGCGGTTGGCCTCGGCGGTCGCGTACGCGCGACGCACTTGACCAAGCACTTGTTGCTCACCGACGACCGCGGAATCCAGGCCGCTGGCAACCGCGAACAGGTGCTCGACGGCGGCCTCGCTATACCGCACGTAGGCGTATTTGGTCAGGTCACCCATCGACATGCCGGAGTATTCCGACAGCACCTGCCCGATGACCGCCAACCCGCCGTGGAAAGCGTCCACCACGGCGTAGACCTCGACCCGGTTGCATGTCGACAGCACCATCGCCTCGGTCACCAGCGGGGACTGCAACACCCGATCGACGATCTTGATCTGGTCGGATTCGTCGATGCTGAGTTGTTCCAGGACGGAGACCGGCGCACTGCGGTGCGAAACTCCGAAAAGCAGGATGCTCACGGCAGCATCACCTGGCCAGCTCCCTTGCTTCCTCCAGTAACTGAACTGGTGTCCACGGTAAACGTTTATCAGGTGGGCTACCAAATAATTGCCCTGCGCCTACCGGGTGCCGGCGGCGGTTGCGCGCCGCAGCGTTAACGGGCTAGAAGGTCGGCACGGAGCCGGGGCTCGTCGATCTCCCAGTAACTGTGTTCGCGGCCGTCAAGCAGGATCACCGGCAAACGATCGCCGAACTCGGCGCGCAGCCCGGGGTTGCCGACCAATGCCACCGCGTCGACGTCGGTCGTCGAAAGGTCGAAGCCCAGCTCACCAGCCAGTTCGACCAGCCGGGCGTGTACCCGCACGCAGATGCTGCACCCGTCGCGAATCAGCAGTTCCACCTGCGGCCGGATTGTGGCCTCGGTCATGGCACCAGTGTGGCAGCGGCGCCGGAGGGCCTGAAGGGTGAATTGTGGACCCGGCCGGTAGTCATTAGGTTTCGGCTGTGGCCGCTGCCGACAATCTGCGCGTAGATCCCCAGGTGATGCAGGGCTTCGCCGAGGCGCTGCTCGGCGGCGCGGAGGATCTGCGGACCCGGCTGACCGAGCTCGATGCGCAGGTCGGCGAGATGCTGGGGGGTTGGCGCGGCGGCGCCGGCGACGCCTACGGCTCCGCGTGGGAGATGTGGCACCGCGGAGCCACCGAGGTGGAGCTGGGCCTGTCGATGCTGGCCCGGTTGGTCGCCCAGGCCGGCGGGGGCTATCAGCAAAACGATGCCGCCTCCGCGCAGACGTTGCGGGAGGTGCGCGATGGCTGAGGCATTTCAGGTAGATCCCGAGGCGCTGGCCGACGCGGTCGAGCGGATGGCGGAATTTCAGCGCTATGCCGAGAGCATGCTATCCGAAATCGATTCTCTGGTAAGCAATCTGCACGCGACGTGGACAGGTGAAGGTGCGGCGGCACATGCCGAAGCACACCGGCACTGGGCTCGGGGCGAGGCGATCATGCGCCAGGCGCTGGCTCAATTGCGAACCGCCGCCAATACCGCGCACGGCAACTACACCGGCGCCATCGCCAAGAATCTGAGCATGTGGTCGTGAGCTAATGGCGCCGCTGGCAGTCGACCCCGCGGCCCTCGACAGTGCAGGCAACGAGGTCGTAACGGCTGGCGAGGGCTTGGGCGCGGTGATCTCGCCGCTGACCGCGGCGCTGTCGGGATGTTCCGGGATGGCCGGCGACGATCCCGCCGGCGCTGCGCTCGGCCACAGCTACGACAGCTCGGCGTCAAAGCTCGTCGAGGCGATGGTGGCCACCCGAAACGGGTTGTGCGGGCTTGGTGATGGCGTACGGATGTCGGCACACAACTACTCGCTGGCCGAAGCGCAGTCCGACATTTCCGGCCACGGCAGCCCGCTTCCGACGCCCCCTTCGACGGGCCCGATTTCGGCGGGCTCTCCGCCGTCGTCGGTCGGGGCCGGCGATGGCGCCCCAGCGGGCTGGGGCTGGGTTGCCCCGTACATCGGAATGATCTGGCCCACTGGGGATTCGGGGAAACTCCGGGCCGCGGCCGCCGCGTGGAGTACAGCAGGCACCCAGTTCGGGCTCGCTGAAATCCTGGGGACTGGTGCTCCGATGGGAGCCATTCGCGCTCAACAGATCCCGGAGGGCCCGGCCATCGATCGAGCGTTCACCGACGCCTACAGCAGCATCACCGGCATCGTGCAGCAGTGCCAGAAGATCGCGGCCCAGCTCGACAGCTATGCAGCCAAGGTCGACAAGGTACACGCGGCAATCCTGGATCTGTTGGCACGCATCTGTGACCCGATGACCGGGATCAAAGAGGTCTGGGACTTTCTGACCGACGAAGACGAAGACGAAATCAAGAAAATCGCCGACGACATCCGCACGGTGGTGGACAGCTTCGCAGGCGAGGCCGATGCGCTGCGGGCCGAAATCGCGGCCACCCTGGGCGAGGCAGTCACGATCGCCACCACGATGGGCAGCTACGCCTCGAAGCGGTGGGATCAGTTCCTGCACGGCACCGATATCGGGCGAGCCATCAATACCGCCGGCCAATATGCCAAAGGCATCTGGAGCGAGGCCGGTGGATTTGCCAAGGGGCTCTACGACATGAGCCAGCTCAAGCTCATGTTGGACCCGATTGGTTACGCAAAAGGCCTGGGCGACATGGCCATGGGGGCTGCGCCGCTCGTTGGCTTGGGCCCTGACAATGGACCGGGCGTCGGGCAGTCGTGGAAGGAGTTGGGTAAGAGCCTCGTTCACTGGGACGAATGGGAAAAGAATCCCGCCGAGGCCGCTGGCCGGAGCGTGTTCGACCTCGCCACGTTGGCTCTCCCCGGCGGGCCACTCGCGAAGCTGGGTACGAAGGGCCGCGCCCTCGCCGATGTGCTCAGAGGCCTGAGGAAGCCGCCGGAGCTACCCAAACTCCCCGAACCACCACCGGTGAAGCCGCCACCGACGTCACCGCCAGTAGAGCCATCGCCGCCTGCGGGCCCCAAGCCCCCGGCAGGCCCCAAGCCGCCAGAGCCTGGCCGCCCCGCTCCCGCGCCGCCGGGCAAGCCCGCACCTGCCCCCGGTAACGGTCCGCTGCCGCACGGCCCGGCAGAATCCAAGCCGCCCGTGGAGAGACCAACCACCGGTGAGCCGCCCAAACCGACTGCGGTGCCGCCAGAGTCTGCGGGCAAGCCACCCGTGCCCGCACCCGCGGAACGCACACCACTGCCCCATCCACAACTGCATGAGCCCGTCCGCGCCGGAGTGCAGGCCTCACCAGTCGGAGCGCGGGCCGAGGCGATTCCCAGCGCTGTGAACCCGTCCGTGCCCGCCCCTCCGGTGCCCTCGTTGCCCGAGCCGCCGGCTCCGTCGGTGCCCGAGCCGCCAGCTCCCGTCTCCGCACCCGTGGCCACGTCCCCCGCAGGGGGACTCCCGGCCGAAGCACCACCGCCGCTCGGTGACGCACCCCATGGTGGGGAGCCGGGCGGTCACCCATCCGAGCCACCCCATGACGGCACGCCGCGTCCCCCCGGCGATGGCAACGGACCACACGATCCACATTCAACGCACGATGGATCGCCGCCTGAAGATCCCGCAGACGGCCATCCACCAGGAGTCCCCGCACCCTCGGATTTGCCGGAGTGGCGGCTGGCGCAGCTAGGACTTGCTGAATCACCCGAGCAACTCGTACGCGACCTCGTAGAACACGGGTGTCCGCGGGATATCGCCGAATCAGCGTTGCACAGTCCCTATACAGGACTGACCGCCCAGGACGTATTGAACCAGTTCTGGGATCCCATAAAAGGGACGTGGAAGTGGCCAGAAGCTAAAGGCTTCGCGGATGGCAAATGGGAAACAGCTCGCAGTATTCCGACGGATGTGCGGCTGGATAGGATCGGAGAGGTAAGCGATGAAAGAGGTGACTTTATGGGGGCCGAGGGCGACAGCTATCCGCAACGCAGCCTCGCTCCGGGCACATCCGGCGACTACCATGCTTTCCACGGCACAGGTAAGCAATTACCTGAGGGTTGGGAAGTCCAATATGGAAAAGTCGGTGAAGCCTTCGGCCAGCCCGGCGGCGGAACTCAGTGGGTGGTAATTGACAATAATAAGAAAATTGTACTGATTAAGTGGTTGATCGAGAACGGTTATCTGGACTGGGGATAGAGGGCAGCGAGAAGAGGTGTTTCAAGGATGGATATGAATGTTGACGGAGACGGCGGGCCTACTGAGGTCATCCGTTATTACGAGCTATGGCGCAAGATCGCCAGCGTTGCCGGCAACGGATCATACGACGACGCCGACTGGGAAGATGGCCGTCTATACTTTCGCTCGGACTACTCAGAAAAACTGAGAAAGTGGCCCGAATGGGCGGAACTTGGCGATTGGGGCGCCTGGATCATCGCGCCCACTCGTGAAGGCTACATCTGTGTATTGAGCTCATTGAAGCACGAACGAGAGACGCAGCGGGACGAAGACATTAGGGTTATGTTTTCGAATTTCGCGGACGCCGGTAAATATATAATTATGCGAATCGGGGACAGCATCCGCACCGACCTCCGTCTAAAAAGTCTGTTCGTCAAATGGGATGATCGGGGGCTCGACTCACGCATACTAATCGCGCCCGCAAGTCGGGACGCCATTGACTTCCTGAATAAAGAAAGCCCGACCCTGGATGAGGGTTTTGCGGAAAAACATCTCAAAAGCTACACGCTAGAAAACGATCCTAGTTCTTATGGATTTGCATTGCCTTCGGAACAACCAAGGATGGAAGTCCTCGCTTTGTCGTTCGAAGAGTTGACCGCAGCATTGCTGGACGGTATGCCGGAAAGCATCACTTCAAAAGTCCCGCGCTGGAGAAACTAGGCCGCCGCGCCACAGCGACCGGCGGGTTGGCCTGTTCCAGCGCCTTCAACCATGGCCAGACGCGTAAAACTTGTCCACACATCCGCCGGATAGGGTTGGTATCGGCCCGCAGCATCGGCCACCGGGCGGTCCAGCGATCTAGGAGGTGTGGCGATGGCTTCCTCTGACTCGGGCAGCGCGGAACCCGCCAGTCGCGTTGACCTGCAGTCGCTGGCCGCGAACGCCAGCGCCGCGCGTGCGCTCGAGGGCATGGTGGAAGCGGCCGCCGCGGAAGGCCACCCGCAGCCGCCGATCGACCTGACCGCAGCAGCATTCTTCGACGTGGACAACACATTGGTGCAGGGCTCGTCGGCTGTGCATTTCGGCCGCGGGTTGGCCGCTCGCGACTACTTCACCTATCGCGATGTGCTCGGATTCATCTACGCGCAGGCCAAGTTCCAGTTGCTCGGTAAGGAGAACAGCGACGACGTCGCCGCCGGACGGCGCAAGGCGCTCACCTTCATCGAGGGCCGGTCGGTTTCGGAGCTGGTGCGTCTCGGCGAGGAGATCTACGACGAGATCATCGCCGACAAGATCTGGGCGGGCACCCGCGAGCTCACGCAGATGCATCTGGACGCGGGCCAGCAGGTCTGGCTGATCACCGCCACGCCGTACGAACTCGCGGCGACCATCGCACGCCGGCTGGGCTTGACCGGCGCGCTGGGGACCGTCGCCGAGTCGGTCGACGGGGTATTCACCGGCCGGCTGGTCGGCGAGATCCTGCACGGCACCGGCAAGGCTCACGCGGTGCGGTCGCTGGCGATCCGGGAAGGGCTCAACCTCAGACGCTGCACCGCCTACTCCGACAGCTACAACGACGTGCCCATGCTGTCGTTGGTGGGCACAGCCGTCGCCATCAACCCTGACGCCCGTTTACGCGCCCTGGCCCGCGAGCGGGGGTGGGAGATCCGCGACTTCCGAACCGCTCGCAAGGCCGCTCGGATCGGGGTGCCCTCGGCCCTGGCTCTCGGCGCGGCGGGCGGTGCGCTGGCCGCGTTGGCATCGCGACGCCAATCGCGCTGATAAGCTGCGCCGCTGAGCACATATTCGAGCGGAGCAAAGCGGCATGACAACCCCCAAAGAGGCCGAGGGCCTCATCGGCAGCCATTACCGGGCACCGGACTACTTCCAGGTCGGACGCGAGAAGATCCGGGAGTTCGCGCTCGCGGTCAAAGACGACCACCCGACGCACTACAGCGAGACCGAGGCCGCCAACGCCGGCTATCCCGAAGTGGTCGCGCCGCTGACGTTCCTGGCGATCGCGGGACGGCGTGTGCAGCTGGAGATCTTCACCAAGTTCAGCATCCCCATCAACATCGCCCGGGTCATCCACCGCGACCAGAAGTTCCGGTTCCACCGGCCGATCCTGGCCCACGACAGGCTGTACTTCGACACCTATCTAGACTCGGTGATCGAGTCTCACGGGACCGTGCTCGCTGAAATCCGCAGCGAAGTCACAGACGCCGACGGCAAACCGGTAGTCACCAGCGTCGTCACGATGCTGGGAGAGTCCGCACACCAAGAAGCCGACGCTGCGACAACCGCCGCGGCAATTGCATCCATATCAGCCGGAAAGTAGGGTCCATTTAATGACGTCACAGGGTGAAACGGGTGGCACCCAGCTGAAGCCGCCGGTCGAGGCAGTCCGATCCCATTACGACAAATCGAACGAGTTCTTCAAGCTTTGGCTCGACCCGTCGATGACGTACAGCTGCGCCTACTTCGAAGAGCGCCCGAACATGACGCTGGAAGAAGCACAGTACGCGAAGCGCAAACTCGCGCTGGACAAGCTGAACCTCGAGCCCGGCATGACCCTGCTCGACGTCGGCTGCGGCTGGGGCTCGACGATGCGGCATGCGGTGCAGGAGTACGACGTCAACGTGATCGGCCTGACGCTCAGCGAGAACCAGTATGCCCACGACAAGGCGAAGTTCGAAGAGGTCGACAGCCCCCGCCGCAAAGAGGTGCGGATCCAGGGGTGGGAAGAGTTCGACGAGCCGGTGGACCGCATCGTGTCGCTGGGTGCGTTCGAGCACTTCGCTGACGGCGCCGGCGATGCCGGATTCGAGCGCTACGACACCTTTTTCAAGAAGTTCTACAGCTTGACGCCCGACGATGGCCGGATGCTGCTGCACACGATCATCATCCCGGACAAAGAGGAAGCCGAAGAGCTCGGCCTGACCTCGCCAATGAGCCTGCTGCGCTTCATCAAATTCATCCTGACCGAGATCTTCCCCGGCGGCCGGTTGCCGCGGATCTCGCAGGTCGACCACTACTCGTCCAACGCCGGCTGGAAGGTCGAGCGCTACCACCGGATCGGCGCCAACTACGTGCCGACCCTGAACGCCTGGGCGGATGCGCTCGAGGCACACAAAGACGAGGCGATCGCCCTGAAGGGGCAGGAGACTTACGACATCTACATGCATTACCTGAGGGGCTGCTCGGACCTGTTCCGCGACCACTACACCGACGTCTGCCAGTTCACGCTGGTCAAGTAGCGCGTCCAACGTCGAGTTGTTGGGCCCGAATACTGAGAAATCGCCCACCAACTCGACGTTGGATGCTGCTCTAACCTAGAAAGATGTTGCGACGGCCGGCGAGCAACCGGTACAGCGTCTGCTGGATCGTCTCCCGCACCTGATCGGTCAACTCGAAGGTGACCATCGGGTCCTCGGCATCGGAAGCGGCGTAGTCGTTGGTGTAGATCGGCTCACCGAACGCGATGCGCCACTTCGACGGCAACGGGACCAGGCCCGCCGGCCCGGCCAACGGGAATAGCGGTGTTACTGGGAAGTAGGGAAGCCCGAACAGCCGCGCCAGCAGCTTGACATCGGTGAGCATCGGGTAGATCTCTTCGGAACCGATGATCGAGCAAGGAACGATCGGCGCTTTGGTGCGTAGCGCCGCCGTCACGAAGCCGCCGCGCCCGAACCTCTGCAAACGATAGCGGTCCTCGAAACGCTTGCCCAGGCCCTTGTAGCCCTCGGGGAACACCGCGGTGAGTTCGCCCGCGGCGAGCAACCGGTGCGCATCCGTCGTGCAGGCCATGGTGTGGCCCGCCTTGCGGGCGGTTTCGCCGAGCACCGGGAGATCGAAGACCATGTCGGCGGCCAGCAGGCGCAGGTCCCGCTCCTCCGGATGCTCGTCGTGAACCGCCACCGACAGCATCAGGCCGTCAAACGGCAACACCCCGGCGTGATTGGCCACCACCAGCGCCGCACCCTCGCTCGGCAAGTTCTCGATACCGCTGACTTCGGCCCGGAACCACGACCGGAAGAAGAACCTCAGCAAAGGCCGGACGACCGCGCTGTTGAAGTGCGGATCGAACCCGAATTCGTCAACGGTGTAGTCACCCGTCAGCCGTTGCCGGAAGAATCCGGCCACCGCGGCGACGCGCTGGGCAAATTCGTTGAGCGGTGCCTCGGCTGCCGATGTCGCACCGCCGACACGTCGATGCTCATCGATTTCCCGGACGACGGCTGCGACCTGCTCGGCCGACGCCCGGCCGTTCGGATCAGAGAGCGATGAGGGATGCTGACGAGACGCCTCTGCCCGCTGGCCGACTTTGCGGCGCGCTGCTACCCGACCCCGATTGGTGTGCAGTGGAATGACATTCGCTCTGGTTTCACCCGCCACGATATCTACCTGACCCCACCCCATGGAATTGGATTTAGGCTACCCCAGCGCTGCGCTAAGGCTATGGCGCGACCCTCCAAGGAGCGTACCCGATGCGGGTCGATTATGGGAGTCAAGCTTCGGCCGCGAACGTAATCGTCGAATGCCTCGGCCGTCGTCCATTTGGGCTGGTAACCGAGCTCTGTGCGCATCCTGGTGGTGTCCATGACGCGGCCGTAGCTCAAATAATTGAATTGCTCGCGGTTGATCTCCGTGTAGCGATTAGCCCGTCTCAGCGAATCCAGCGCCCAGACGCCGAAGCCGGGCACCGGGAACGGAATCCGGCCGGCCCGCCGGATCGCCTGCGACAGCATGATGATCCCGCCGGCGCCGACATTGAACGTGCCGGCCTTGCCGGCCATGGCCGCGCGCTCCAGCGCGCCCAGCGCATCCTGCTCGTGCAGCAACTGCAGCCGCGCATCGCGGCCGAACATCGTCGGCACCAAAGGCCCAGCTAGATAGCGTGACAGCGTGGTGTCCATCGCCGGGCCGATCATGTTGGCCAGCCGCAGAATGGTCACCGCGATATCGGGCCTGCGGCGGCCCAGACCACGCACGTAACCCTCGATATCGAGGCTGTCCTTGGCGAAACCCCCGCGCAAGGGCCGACGGCTGCTGCTGTCCTCGGTGAACATCACCGGATCGTGCGGACTCGACCCGTACACCTCGGACGTCGACTTCAGCACGACGCGGCGGACCGAGGGAGCTTTCTGGCAGGCCGCGAAAAGTTGCATCGCGCCCATCACGTTGATTTCCTTGAGCGCCGCGCTACCACCGGACCGCGGTGCGTACGACGCGGCCGCAGCGTGCACCACCGTATCGACGTCGCCGTTTCGAATCACCTTGGCGATAAACGGATTACGAATATCGGCGCGCACGAACTCGGCGCGGCCCATCCGGCGCAGCATGTCCTTGCTCGGCGCGATCGCGTCCACCGCGATCACCCCTTTGATAAGGGGGTTCTGCGCAAGCCGAGCGGTCAGGTAGCCGCCCAGAAACCGGCATGCGCCGGTGACCAGCACCACCTTGGGGTAATGCATGGTCTCGGCTGCGGCGGCGCCTGTCCCGGCGCCATCCCCGCTCGGCGAATCCACTCGAACAGCCTAACCGCCAGCAGAGACAGCGGCGTTACGGCCGCGTGACGGTCGGTGCGGGCGGGACTGAGCCGGGCGGGACTTACTTGCCAAGTTTTCTGCGCTGCACCCGGGTGCGACGCAGCAGCTTGCGGTGCTTTTTCTTCGACATGCGCTTGCGCCGCTTCTTGATTACTGAACCCATGAACTCCGCTATCTGACCCGTGACCCGCTTGGAAAGGACCCGGACACTTTACCCGGCCGGAAGCACAGAACACCAAACCGGTAGCCGCGTGACCGCACACCAGCCACCCCACT
>DATKEW010000377.1:0-12223 GCA_035511785.1 Mycobacterium sp. | reverse complement strand
ATTGCGACGAAATGCCGGGGCGAAAAGGCCCCCGAGGCCCTGAAGGAACGCCTCCGCCTGGAGATCCGCCGGACCACCATCATCCGGGGTCTGTAGTAGCGGTCGTGTCAGGAATTGGGCCGCTTGCCGTGGTTGGCTTTGCTGTACTTGCGGTCGCGCTTCTTACGGCCACGCTTGGCCATCGTCTCCAACCTCCGTTGATTGCTCGTCGAAACGGGCGCCCGGCACCCGTCGGGTTGTCGCACAGTCTCTCACGCGACGCCCGGTGCGGCGGCTCCGGCCCGTCAGAGGCCCGCGTGCCGCGGTCGCGGCCGCTCCTATGGTTCGATATACATGAGCCTGATGGAAGCTTGATGACCAGTATGCGCAAATGGCCGAAACGAGTGGGGTGAAGATGGCCGAGGATGTTCGCGCCGAGATCGTGGCCAGCGTGCTCGAAGTCGTTGTCAACGAAGGTGACCAGATCGGCAAGGGTGACATCGTGGTGCTGCTGGAATCGATGAAGATGGAGATCCCCGTCCTGGCCGAAATCGACGGCACTGTCAGCAAGGTGAGCGTCTCCGTCGGCGATGTCATCCAGGCAGGCGACCTCATCGCCGTGATCAGCTAGCCGTTGGACCCTTCATACTTACCGCCGGGGAACGACTCGGGAGTAATCGATGTCCACTCTCGGTGATCTGCTTGCCGAGCACACGGTGCTGCCGGGCAATGCGGTGGACCACCTGCACGCGGTGGTCGGGGAGTGGCAGCTGCTGGCCGACCTGTCCTTCGCCGATTACCTGATGTGGGTCCGCCGCGACGACGGCGTGCTGGTGTGCGTGGCCCAATGCCGGCCGAATACGGCGTCGACGGTTCTGCAGACCGATGCGGTGGGTAGCGTCGTCACCGCCGACCGGCTGCCGCTTGTCGCCGAAACCTTCGTTTCCGGTGCCGTGGGGCGGGAAACCGTTGCAGACCAACAACATTCGTGGCAACTGCCCGGCCCGCACGTGACGGCGTCCCCGGTGCGGTATGGCGACCAAGTGGTTGCGGTGCTCACGCAGCATCAAACCGCGGTAGCGGCCGACCGCACGTCCGGCCAGCTGGAGAAGGCCTACCGGCAATGCGCCGAAGAACTTGTCCACATGCTCGCGGAGGGCACTTTTCCCGACGTGGGGGACGTGGCCATGTCCCGCTCCACGCCGAGGGCGGGCGACGGCTTCATCCGTCTCGATGTCAACGGTGTGGTCGCCTACGCCAGCCCCAACGCGCTGTCCGCTTACCACCGGATGGGCCTGACAACCGAGTTGGAGGGCCACAACCTCATCGAGATCACGCGGCCGCTGATCTCCGACTCGTTTGAGGCGCAGGAGGTGGCCGAGCATGTGCAGGACCTGCTGGCCGGCGGGAAGAGCATGCGGATGGAGGTCGACGCCGGAGGCGCCACGGTGCTGCTGCGGACGTTGCCGTTGGTAGTGCACGGCTCGAGCGCGGGTGCCGCGGTGCTGATCCGCGACGTCACCGAGGTGAAGCGTCGGGACCGGGCCCTGATCTCGAAGGACGCCACGATCCGTGAGATCCACCACAGGGTGAAGAACAACCTGCAAACTGTCGCGGCGCTGCTGCGCCTGCAGGCCCGCCGGACGGTCAACGCCGAGGGTCGCGAAGCGCTGATCGAGTCCGTGCGGCGGGTGTCGTCGATCGCTTTGATCCACGACGCGTTGTCGATGTCGGTGGACGAGCAGGTGAACCTCGACGAAGTCATCGACCGGATCCTGCCGATCATGAACGACGTGGCCTCCGTGGACCGGCCGATCCGGATCAACCGGGTCGGCGATCTGGGCGTGCTGGACTCCGATCGCGCGACGGCCCTGATAATGGTGATTACCGAACTCGTGCAGAACGCGATCGAGCATGCGTTCGACCCCGTGGCCGCGGGAGGGTCCGTGACGATTCGCGCCGAGCGCTCGGCGCGCTGGCTCGACGTCGTGGTGCATGACGACGGGCGCGGACTGCCCGAAGGATTCAGCCTGGAAAAGTCCGACAGCCTGGGCCTGCAGATCGTGCGGACCCTGGTCTCGGCGGAGCTGGACGGCACGTTGGGCATGCGGGAAGCCTTCGAGCGGGGCACCGATGTGGTGCTACGGGTACCGATAGGTCGCCGGGCCCGGTTGCTGCTGTAATGCCCACGCAACAGTGCGGCCCCGACGATCGTCGGGGCCGCACTGTGGTGGAAACTGGGTCAGACTCCGCTACGGGCCTTCGTCCGGGCGTTGCGACGCTTCAACGCGCGCCGCTCGTCTTCGCTCATTCCGCCCCAGACGCCCGAGTCCTGGCCGGTATTCAGAGCCCAGGCGAGACACTCTGTGGTCACCGAGCACCGATTGCAGACCAGTTTCGCGTCAGCGATCTGCGCAAGCGCCGGGCCGCTGTTCCCAACCGGGAAGAACAGCTCCGGGTCCTCGTCGCGACAGACCGCCTTGTGGCGCCAATCCATAAGTTGTTACTCCTCACTGAGTGCACAGCAAGGCGCACGGGCATTTTCTTCGGCTGCTAAGCGTGCACAAGAAAAGGTATCCGTACCCCTACAAATTTTTCAGCATGCAACCTTTCGATCGTTTCACAGGCTCAACAGATGTCAATAGTGTGAATTAGCTCGTGGGCTTTCTCACTTTGGCGATCTCTTAGCCGAGCCCTTACTCGGTTGTACTACACTAACCGGCCACCGCTGCCCAAAGTTTTTTCGAACGGCCTGCGTGATGCGGCGTCACCGCAGGTCAGGTGTCTTTTTTGCGGGCGGCGCGACGACTGGGAGCAGGTCGGGGACCGACCGGAACGTCATGGTTTCGCGCAAGCCGAGGTAATCGCCGTCGAACTGGCTGGGGATGGGGCCCCCGGTCGAGGTGATTCGCAGCCAGGCCGCGTCGTCGTCGCGGATGAGCTGTTTGGCGTTGGGCTTCGGGCCGTTCGAGAGGATCTGGCGAACCAGGTTCAGCGTGGGAAACACCTTCATGCCGTCGAGCGCGAACACGCCCAGCCCCGACTCGAATGTGCAGTTGGGGTTGGTCACCATGGGCCGGTTGTTGCTGTAGGTCCAGGGGCTGGTGTTGGACACCCAGACGAAGTGCACGTCCGGAATTGGATCGCGGTCGGGTAGCTCCAACGTCAGGACCGGTTCGCGACGGCTGAAGGCCACCGTGATGGGAATCGCCACCCGCCAATAGCGCAATGCGTTGACCTTGACGCCCCTGTCGCGTTGTGCTTCCACCGCGGCCACCACCTCCGCATCGACGCCCATGCCGGCGTTGACCAGGGCCCACCGCTCACCGCAGTCGATCAGCCCGATGCGCCGCCACGTCTGGTGACGACGATAGTCATCGAGCAGCTGGATGAGCTGGTTGGTGGCGGCGACCGGGTCTTTGGAAATCCCCAGCGACCGGGCCAGCACGTTCGCCGAGCCGCCAGGCACCAGAGCAACCGCAGGTACATGCTCAGCCCGCGGAGCGCTGGGGCGGCCGAGCAGACCGTTGACCACCCCGCTGATGGTGCCGTCGCCGCCGTGCACGACGATCAGGTCAACCCCGTCCTCAGCCGCCGCTTGTGCGAGTTCGCTACCGTGACCACGGTGGTTGGTGTGCTCGACGGTGAGTTGAAGGCGGCTTTTCAGTGCATGTGCGAGCAGGTCGCGACCGGCTGCAGTGGTGGACGTGGCTGTTGGGTTCACGATCAGCACGGCGCGCATGGTGCACGAGCTTATGCGGGACCGTTAAGACCCGCCGTGGGGAACCGGGCACCTGAGGGGAGCATGGCTACGCTGACGCTGTGAACCCGCCCGCCCCAGCCACCGTGCGCGTCGCGGGATGGATCGTCGCGGTGCAGGGTGTGGCCGCGTTGGTGGTGGCCGCGGTGCTGGTGGTGCGCAAGATCTCCGGAGCCGACCAGCACGTGGTCAACGGCTTGGGCACAGCGGTCTGGTTTATTCTGGCCGGCGGTGTGGTGCTGGCCGCCGGGCGCGCACTGGTGACCGGCAGGCGTTGGGGCCGTGGCGTGGCCGTGTTCATCCAGCTGCTGCTCCTGCCGGTGGCCTGGTATGTCGCGGTCGGCTCGCATCAACCGGCGTTCGGGATTCCCGCGGGCATCGTGGCGCTGACTACATTGATCTTGCTCTTCACTCCCGGGGCCGTGCGCTGGGTCGCCGGTGGCGATCAGCGTGGTCCGGCCAGTTCAGCCAGCGGCGGCCCGGACAGCCGATAGGTGGTCCACTCGCGCTGCGGTTGCGCGCCGATCTCGTCGTACAGCGCGATGGCATCGGCGTTCCAGTTCAGCACCGCCCACGACAACCTGGTGTAGCCGTTGTCGAGGCACTCACCCGCCAGCGCCGCCAGCAGCGCACGCGCCAAGCCGCGGCGGCGAAACCTCGGCCGGATGAACAGGTCTTCGAGGAAGATCCCCGCGACACCGTCCCACGTGGAGAAGCTGAGGAACCACAGTGCCATTGCGGCGATCTCCCCGTCAACTTCGGCGACATGTCCGTGCACCGTTGGAGAATTGCCGAAAAGCGCTGTGGAAATTTGTGTTTCGGTGACCGTGCATTGATCCGGCGCGCGTTCGAATTCGGCCAGCGCGTGGATCATGTCGGCGATATCGGCGCTGTCTTTCGGTGCGGCGCGGCGGATATGTTCGCTCATTGCTTGACTCCCAGCGCATTCAATATCGTGGCGAATTTCGTTGTGGTCTCGTCAACTTCGTCATCGGGGTCCGATTCGGCGACGATGCCGCCGCCGGCGTGCGCCAGCGCCGTACGCCGGTCCGCGGACAGCTGCGCACAGCGGATGGACACCACCCAGTGGCCGTCGCCGGCGGCATCGCACCAGCCCACCGCGCCGGCGTAGAAACCGCGGTCACCTTCCAGTTCGGCGATGAGCTCGGATGCGGCCTGGGTCGGCACCCCTCCGACCGCCGGAGTGGGATGCAGCGCCAACGCCAGATCGATTGCGGTAGTTGCTTTGTCGCGCAAGCGACCGCTGATCGGTGTGCATAAATGCCAGACCGCCGCGGTGCGGCTCAATTGGGGTTCGGCAGCGATCGTCAGGTCGTGGCACAGTGGCTGCAGGGCGGCCCGCATGGTGTCGATGACCAGCTGGTGTTCGTGCCGGTTCTTGGCCGAGGCCGCCAGGGCGGCGCCGTTGGCGGCGTCGAGGTCCGCGTCGGCGGCGCGTGGCGCCGAACCGGCAAACGGCCTGCACACGACGCGGTCGCCGGAGCGCGCGACCAGAAGTTCCGGACTGGCTCCCACCAGGGCCGCCCCGGCATGGTCGTCACCGGCAGCGGTCAGGTCGACGAGGTAACCGTAGGCAGCCGGATCGGCGGCGACGAGCCGGCGCAGCACGATGCGGGCGTCCAGTGCAGCGTCGGCGGCCAGCTGCAGCGCGCGGGCCAGCACCACCTTGTGCAGCGGGTTACCCGGGGCCGCGAGCTGATCGCGCGCGCGGCTGATGCGGGAACGGTACTCGGGCGGCGGCGGGACGGCGGCGGCGACGCGCACCGTGGGCAGCGGGCCCGTCGGCCAGTCGGGCGGCCCATCGGTGCGCAGCACCGTGTTCGGCACCAACAGCGCAGCGGGTGTGCTCACGTCGAAAGGCAACGCGCCCAATACTATTGGGGCCGACCCGGATCGCAGCGCCGCTTGCGCCGCCCGCACATCGCGGTAGCGCGCTTGCACCCCGTCGGCAACCAGAGTCCCGCGGGGCCCGCACAGCGCGAACGGCGGCTCGGTGGTGCTCACCCGGGGGCGATCGCCTGCGGGAGGCCGGTCAATCCGAGCGCCGCGAGCTGTCGCACGCCATGCTCGAACCCGCACACGGCGATCGAGCCGGCGAGCATCCAGAACCGGCTGCCCTCGACGAGCGGCAGCTCGACCCAGCGCGTGATCACCGAGCGGGAAAAGTGGCTGTGGCCCACAAACAACACGTCGCGCGAGGTCATGTGTTCTAGCGCCAGTGCGACGGCCCGATCAGCGCGGTCGCTGACTTGCGCAACACTCTCGCCGCCGGGGCAACCGTGCGTCCAGATCAGCCAATCAGGAACCGATTCCTGGATCTGCGTGGTCGTCAACCCTTCGTAGGAACCGTAATCCCATTCGGCAAGCAGGGGAGACACCTCATCGACGGTGAGCCCGGCCAACTTGGCTGTTGTCAGGGCACGTATACGCGGGCTGCTGATCACCAGCGGGTCAGCGAGTTTCAGTTCACGCAGAACGCGTGCGGCAAGCTCGGCCTGAAGCCGGCCGGTATCGGTCAGCTCGATGTCGGTGCGGCCAGTGTGCTGGCCCGATTTCGACCATTCGGTCTCGCCGTGGCGCAGCAGCACCAGACGGTGATTGTGCAAGCCCATGCCGACCGATTCTGCCGGACAACATGCCCGTCGGCCGAAGCGCGGCGCGGCCGAACATGTCAGGATGGGCACTGTGCCCGCGGGGCGACGATGCAGAGCGGAAGCGATGAGGAGGAGCGGCGCTTGTGACTGAGACCCGGGTATTGGCGGTGGCCAACCAGAAGGGCGGGGTGGCCAAGACCACGACGGTCGCCTCGCTGGGTGCGGCGATGGTGGAAAAGGGACGGCGAGTGCTGCTCGTCGATCTGGACCCGCAGGGTTGTTTGACCTTCTCGCTTGGCCACGATCCCGACAAGCTGCCGCTGTCGGTGCACGAGGTGCTGCTCGGTGAGGTCGAGCCGAACGCCGCGCTGGTCACGACGATGGAGGGAATGACGCTGCTGCCGGCCAACATTGACCTGGCCGGCGCGGAGGCCATGCTGCTGATGCGGGCCGGCCGCGAATATGCGCTCAAACGTGCGCTGGCCAAGCTCTCCGACGAGTTCGACGTGGTGATCATCGACTGCCCGCCGTCGCTCGGTGTGCTCACCCTCAATGGGCTGACGGCCGCCGATGAGGTCATCGTGCCGTTGCAGTGCGAGACGCTGGCGCACCGCGGCGTCGGCCAATTCCTGCGCACCGTCGCCGACGTCCAGCAGATCACCAACCAGAATCTGCGGCTGCTGGGCGCATTGCCCACCTTGTATGACTCCCGCACCACGCACACCCGCGACGTGTTGCTCGACGTCGCCGACCGCTACGACCTGCCGGTGCTGGCCCCGCCGATCCCGCGCACGGTGCGCTTCGCCGAGGCCAGCGCTTCCGGTTCGTCGGTGATCGCCGGGCGCAAGAACAAAGGCGCGATTGCCTACACCGAGCTGGCGCAGGCGTTGATCAAGCACTGGAAGTCCGGCAAACCGCTGCCAACGTTCGCCGTCGAGATCTAGCGGCGCGCTCCCGGGCGGTCAGCCCAGGGCCACAACGGTGTCGCCGCGCTGCTCAAACACCCTGGACCCGAGAACGGCCGGGATCACGGCCCTTCCGGGTTGCAATGTGCTGGCCGCTCGATCGACCGGGACGTAGCGCTCGTTCGCGCCGCTGACCGGGTCGTAGACACCGATCGCGCCGGTGACCGGCACGAGCAGCTTGCCCGCCATCATCACACCGGGTCCCAATGGCGCCGTTGTCTCGCCAGCGGCGATCGTGTAGCGCGGAATCAGACTGCTCGCGTCGAAGACCATGACGGAGTCGCCGGTCCACCAGGTCATCAGGTTGCCCGCCTGTTGCACCACGGCGTAGCTCACCGGTGGCCTGGGCAGCAGGGTGCTCGACACGGTGGTGCCCGTCTCGTCGATCACGTCGACCCTGGGCTGGGGCGACGGGAGATACACCGCGGTGTTGTTTTCCCGGACGGTCAGCACGCGAGCACCCGAATCCGCCCCGATCCCGGGTTCGGATACGACGTGTTGTTGGGGTTCGTCGTCTTCTTTGGCCGGACGCAAGAGGACCAGCCGCAGATCGGCCTGGCTCACGCAGCTTTCGAACACCGAGACCGCCGAGGAGCTGGCCGCCGCCGAGAGCAGCCTGCATCCGGAGTGCAGGCCCCGCGCCGACGGCTTCACCCGGGCATCGGTCTCGCCGTAGGCCAGCATCCGGACCATGTCCGAGCGCCACAGTTCCAGTCGGGTGTCGCCCACCGACAACACCGTCGTTCCGTCGGAGGAGAGGCGGACGTGCGGATCGGCATAGCCACTGCGGGCAGGACCGCGGCGGCCGGTGGACCCGTCCAGGGTGCTGACCTGACCGCAACCGCGGTCGTCCCGGAACACCGCGACGGCGTAGTGGTAAACCCAGGACATCCCGCACAGATCAGTGTCGCGGGCGTAGCTCCAGCGCAACTGACCCGTGCCGGGGTCGCGCCCGACTACCTGACGTTTGTCGGTGGTGGTGACCGTCCCGCCGACCACGATGGGTGCGGTGGTGGCCGCGCTCGCGGCCGTCCAGAGCTGATTCAGGGTGGGGGGCACTTCGCGGGCCGGCGTCGGGTTGGGCGCCGCAACGGCGGCCGGCCGGCTGATGGTGGTCCGGGCGTCGCTGGTCCACCAGATCAATGCGCCGGTAGCGGCGACGACGACCGCGATCGTCGCCGCGGCCACCACGTCGCCCTTGGTCCGGCGTTCGGGTCTGACCATGCCGCGCCGCGGGCTCAGTTGGCGAGCGCGGTGGTGGTTTCCGCGGGCTTGCGCCGGCGACGGCGGCGCCGGTTAGTCCCGCCGTTACTGGAGCCGGACGGTGTCTCTGCGGCGGTTTCACCGTTGGCACCGGGGGCGGCCCCGTTACCGTCGGGGTGGCCGGTGGCGGGCTGGCCGCCCCGGGTGCGCCGCCGCCTCGCGCCGGAAGGCCCGGACGTCTGGCCATTGCTCCGGCCTGAGCTCTCGGTGTCGCGGCGCTTGACCGGCGACTTACGCGGCGCACCGACCTTGCCGCCCGCTTCGGCCGGGATGCCCAGCTCGGCGTACAGGTGCGGCGAGCTGGAATAGGTCTCGGCCGGATCGGGGGAGCCCAGGCCCAGCGCCTTGTCGATTGTCGTCCAGCGGGGCAGCTCGTCCCAGTCCACCAGGGTGATCGCGACCCCGGTGCGCCCGGCGCGGCCGGTGCGCCCGATGCGATGGACGTACATGTTCTCGTCCTCGGGGCACTGGTAGTTGATGACATGCGTGACGTCGTCGATGTCGATGCCGCGGGCGGCCACGTCGGTGGCGACCAGCACGTCGATATCGCCCGTACGAAACGCCTTGAGCGCCTTCTCGCGCGCCGGCTGGCCGAGATCGCCGTGCACCGCTCCAACCGCAAAACCGCGCTCGGCCAACTCGTCTGCCACCTTCTGCGCGGTGCGCTTGGTGCGAGTGAAGATCATCGTCGCGCCGCGGTCGCGGGCCTGCAGGACCCGGCTGACCAGTTCCATCTTGTCCAGCGCGTGCGCCCGGTAGACGAACTGCCGGGTGGTGTCGTGGGTTGCCGCGGAGTGGGGTGCTTCGGCCCGGATATGCGTGGGCTGGTCCATGAACGTGCGGGCCAGCGTGATGATCGGGTCCGGCATGGTCGCCGAGAAGAGCATCGATTGCCGGTCGCCGGGGATTTGACGCAGAATGCGCTCGATATCGGGCAAAAAGCCCAGGTCGAGCATCTCGTCGGCCTCGTCGAGCACCAGAACCGACAGCCCGCCGAGCTGCAGGTGACCCTGCTGGGCCAGGTCGAGCAGCCGACCCGGGGTGCCGACCACAACGTCGGCGCCGGCGCGCAGCGCGTCGATCTGTGGCTCGTAGGCCCGGCCACCGTAGATGGACACCACCGACAGGGGCCGTTCCGAGGGCCGTGCACTGGCCGCGTCGTCACCGCCGGCGGTCAGGTATTTGGCCGCGGTGGCCAGGTCCTCGGTGACCTGCAGGCACAGCTCCCGGGTCGGGACCACGACCAGGGCCCGTGGGGTACCGGTGAGCGGCCGAGCATCGGCGCCGGCGGTGATGCGCTGCAGCAGCGGCACGCCGAACGCGAGGGTCTTGCCCATGCCGGTGCGGGCCTGGCCGATCACGTCGTCGCCGGCCAGCGCCAGCGGCAGGGTTAGTTCTTGGATGGCAAAAGGACGCTCGATGCCTTCTTCGGCAAGTGCCCGCACTATTTCGTCGCGGACGCCGAGTTTGGCAAAGGTCAGTTCAGTTGTGCTTGTCAGTGCGGTCATACGTGGGTGATGAGCCTTTCGGTGACGGTCTTCGGTTTGTGTCGGTGTTTCTCTATCGCGGTCACGCGCGCACGAGTTCCGACTCCGAATACGTCGCCGAGTCGCAAGGCCCCGCTCTGGGCGGGCCAGCGGTGCACGCACATTTCGCCGGTGGTGGCGGTAAGGGAAATACAGCCAGCACCTGTTTGCATGATAGCTGGTCGACAGCCGGCACCCATCTTTCGCCAAGTCCGGCGACTAGAGTGTTGCCCATGACTTCGGCCTCCTCCGCCGACCAGGTGGACGATTCGCCCACCCCACGACTGACCGCAGACCATCCAGGCGTCAACGAACTGTTCGCAGTGCTCGCCTACGGCGAGGTTGCCGCGTTCTACCGGCTGACCGACGAGGCGCGCATGGCCCCTGACCTGCGGGGACGTATCTCGATGGCGAGCATGGCCGCCGCCGAGATGCAGCACTATGAGTTGCTGCGTGACTCCCTGGAAAGCCGCGGCGTGGACGTGGTGTCGGCGATGTCGAGGTACACATCGACGCTGGAGAACTACCACCGGCTGACGATGCCGAGTACCTGGCTGGAAGCCTTGGTGAAGACGTATGTCGGCGATGCCCTGGCCGCCGACTTATACCTGGAAATCGCCGACGGGCTGCCCGACGAGGTCGCCGACGTAGTGCGGGCTGCCCTGTCGGAGACAGTGCACTCCCAGTTCGTCGTCGCCGAGGTGCGCAGCGCAGTGACCGCGAGCAGTAAGCAGCGCAGCCGGTTGGCGCTGTGGTCTCGTCGTCTGTTCGGCGAAGCGATCACCCAGGCGCAGTATCTGCTGGCCGATCATGATGAGCTGGTCGATCTGGTGCTATCCGGGACCGGCGGCCTGGGCCAGCTCGGCGCGTTCTTCGACCGATTGCAGCAGACGCACGACCGGCGGATGCGCGAACTCGGTTTGAGCTGACCGGCGAAGGCGTCGCCGCTCAGCGGGTGCAGGTCGCCAGATTCGTGTTGTTGGTGGAAGCCCGCACAATCTGGCCTTCGGCGTTGACGATCGAGCAGTTGAGCCGACTGTAGATACTGGTCGCCACGACCGACTGGGTCTGGACGCCCGGGTTGAGCACGATCATCTTCGACCACGGCAGCGACACGTTGAACTCGGTCTGGGGGTAGCCCCGGGCGTCGGTGTAGACGATGGTCACCAGGTCCAGGAGCTGCTTCGTCCCGGCCACGCTGTAGACGACGGTGCGCGGATTCAGCGCGATCTGTGGCGGTGCGCCGATGGGGGGCGGCGCGGCGGTTGGCATTCGCGTCGGCGCCGTGGTGGGCGCCGCGTTGGGAGTGGTCACGGTGGTGACCGTTTCGGGTGGCAGTTGGGGCGTCCGAGAGGCGCCGGGTGACGTGCTGGGCGACGACGCGCTGGGCGGGGTCGTGGTCCGCGGCGCGGAAGTCAGCGTTCGGGGAACCGGTGCTCCCACCGTGGCCTTGGTCGATGCGCTATCGCCGCTGTTGATGACGACAGCCGTCGCGACGGCGCCGATGGCCACCAGGGCGCCGACGAAGGCCGCGACCGTCCGCCATCGACGATCGGCCGGCCAGGCGAGCTCGCCGTAGCCGTCGTCCTCGATGTAGGGGTCGGCTCCGTCTTCATAGGTCTCGTCGTCGGGGTAGTCGTGGACCAGGCCGCCGAGATCGTGAAGTGTGTTTCTGATGATGCCGATGTTACCGATGTGAATATCGGGGTTCCGGCGTCACGCGGCATGTTGCCCACCTGGGAGCTAATCGTTATCTGTAGAACGTTGGTTTCGCTTACCGCGAACTCCGACTGCGGGCCCACGGCGCGCCGCGCACCTGCCGCGTCCACTAGCCTGCTGGCTGACACGTCAGCGACTTCACTGCGAATGAAAGGGGCCACCGTGGAGGTCAAGATCGGTATCACGGACAGTCCGCGCGAGCTGGTCTTCTCCAGTACGCAGACGCCCGGTGAAGTCGAAGATCTCGTCAGCGCCGCGCTGCGCGAGGGTTCGGGTCTGGTCAGCCTGAGCGACGACAAGGGCCGTCGCTTCCTGATTCAGACCACCAAGATCGCCTATGTCGAGATCGGCGCGGCCGACGCCCGCCGGGTCGGCTTCGGAATTGGGGCGGACTCG
>DATKEW010000376.1:0-13841 GCA_035511785.1 Mycobacterium sp. | reverse complement strand
ATGCCTGCGGCATCTCGCCGCGCTGGATGCGCTCGAGCACGAAGGTGGCCGACTCTCCGGCCCGAATATCAATTCGCGCGCGTACGTCGGCACTGTTGACGATCTTCAGCGGGCACGGCGCCGAGAGGCTGAGCTGCAGCTCCGGAGAGCAGAACAGCGCGCCGTGCGGGGTGAGTGCCACCTGGTGGTGAATCCGGGCGTAGTCGAAACGGGGCGCGATGTCGACCAGAAAGTGCATCTTTCCCCGCACGGCGAGTACCCGGCGGATTATGCGGTGACGGTGTGTTCGCTCACCGATGCGCGCCGGGGGCATGAAGTCCTGCACCTCTGCCACCCCTTCGGGCATAAGGAAGCGCGTGATCAGCACGTTGGTGTCAGGCAGGTAAAGCTGCTTGGAACTCCAGCCGTCGCAGTCTGGCGAGATCCGGAAGTGGCCTCCGCGGTCGGCGTCGAGGATCGCGGCAAAGACGCTCGGCGAATCGAAACGGGGGCAGCAATACCAGTCGATCGTCCCGTCCGTACCGACTAGCGCCGCTGTGTGCAAATCACCGATTAGGCCGTGCTCGGCGATCGGCAGATAGCGCGCGCACGATGCCCACAAGACACCGGCCCTTGCGCCCTGGCCGGCTTCGCCAGAGCGAAGATCGCGCGTCATCTTCGAAACGTCCTCAGCTAGGGCACCAGCACGAGTTTTCCGGTCGCCGCCGTACGCTCGAGCAACTCGTGCGCCTTACGAGCGTCCGACAGCGGCAAGCGCTCGGCCACCACCGGATGGATTCCACCGCCCCGAAGCAACTCGAGCAGGACGGTGAAGTCCTCTCGGAACCAATCCTGGTGATGGATGCGCAGTTTCTGGACTCGGTAGGCAAGTACCCGCCGGCGCGGCGACAGCAGACCCCATACGGCAACAGCTGCGGTTCCCAGGTACCACGGGAATACGCCTGGCCAATTCTTGCGGCCCTGCGACGAAATCGTGTTTTGCCGACCGTAGATGACAAGCCTTCCGCCCGGCCGCAACGCGCGGAAGGAGCGCAGCCCCAACGAGCCACCGAACGGGTCAAGCACGATGTCCACACCGTCGCCGGTCAGCTCGCGGACCTTGGCCAGGAAGTCTTCGTTGCGATAGTCGATGGCCACGGCTCCAAGGCGCTCGACGGCTTCGCGGTCGTGAGCTGAGGCCGTCCCGCAGGTGCGCAGTCCGGCTACCGCCGCGAGTTCAAGGACCGCGGTACCCACCCTGCCGGCCGCGCCGTGAACCAGCAATGTCTCCCCCGGCTTCGCCTTCGCCGAGCGGTGCAGCATTTGGTAGGCGGTCATATAGGTGAAAACCAGGCTGACGACCTGTGCCGGATCAAGGTCCTCGGGAACCCCGACCGCGTATTTCTCCGGAACGCAGACACGTTCGGCGTTGGCGCCCCATTGCGTCAGCACACCGACTCGATCTCCCTCACGCAGCCTGGTACAGCCCGGGCCCAGTTGATCGACCACCCCCACCAATTCATATCCAGGAGTAAACGGTGGCTTCGGGCCACCGAGATAGGTGCCGGCGCGCATCTGCGCATCGCTGAGTGACACGCCAGAGGCCAGAACGTTGACGCGGACCTGGCCCGCGCCTGGCCGAGGATCGTCGTCCTCTATCACGCTCACAACCTCGGGGCCGCCGAAATGATCGATGACGACACGCTTCATGACATGACCTCCTCTTTGGCACGGCCGCCGACGCATGCGAAAACTCGTCAGCACGGCCGTTCGCGACCGTCATTGGATAGCTGGAAGGTCGGCAGTTCGTATCGCCCAGGGCAGTTTGCACCCACCAGGGACACGGACGAGGACCGACGATGGGCATTCGTATTGCCTCCTACTGTCCCCACGCAATGGGGGCCAGCATCCTTAACGTCTTCTTCCATGTGATGCTCGCGTCAGGGTCTAAAGTCCTCGGTTGGAATGCCATTCCTCACATGTTGCGTGCCGCACCTAGCGGAGCGGCCGCCAATGATGCTGGCGGCACCAATTGAAGCTTCGTTCTCGCCAAGTCCGATTAAGACGACAAGACGAGGATGTCGTGGGCGAGCCGGACCCGCAGATCGTGGGCGATCACGCCCACCACACTGCCGCGTCCCCGAATCGCTTGCCGCGCAATGCCGTCCAGCGCGTCCATGCCGGCGCCTCACATCGGTTGACCGCCGCAACAACTCGGACAGTCACTTTTTTGTACTCGGCGCCCTCACCGAGGGCCGTCGTGGGCGTGCCGCACGACCCACGCGTCACCCTGGCCACGGTTGGGAAACCCTTGCGGCACAGTTAGCATCTCCCGGGGAAGTCGAGACCAAGCACGCGGCGTCCAGTCCTGCTGGTGTGCGTTGCGTCTCGGCCGGAAGGAGACATTCTCATGTCCACCTGGCTCATCACCGGCTGCTCAACCGGACTCGGTCGCGCGCTCGCCGAAGCTGTCATCGGAACCGGCCACAACGCGGTCGTCACCGCGCGCGACGTCGCGAAGGTCGCCGATTTGGCCGACCCCGCAGCGCAGCGTGTGCTCCCCGTCGCCCTTGACGTCACCAAGCCCGATCAGGTCGCCTCGGCCGTTCGCCAGGCCCAGGAGCGGTTCGGTGGCATCGACGTTCTGGTCAACAACGCCGGCTACGGGTATCGGGGCGCCGTCGAAGAAGGCGAGGATACCGAAGTCCGCACCCTGTTCGAGACTCACTTCTTCGGCACCGTCGCAATGATCAAGGCCGTGCTACCCGGCATGCGGGCGCGCCGCAGTGGCGCGATCGTGAACATCTCCTCGGTCGCCGCGACGGTGACCCCAGTGGGATCCGGCTACTACTCGGCGGCCAAAGCCGCTATCGAGGGCATCAGCGGCGCGCTTCGCGGCGAGCTCGCTCCCCTGGGCATCTCGGTGACGGTCGTTGAGCCCGGCGCATTCCGTACCGACTTCGCCGGACGCTCGCTCGCACAGTCAGCCACGGTCATCGACGACTACGCCGGCACCGCCGGGCAGCGCCGCAAGGAAAACGACACCATGGACGGCAACCAGGCGGGCGACCCCACCAAGGCCGCTTCGGCGATCATCGCGGCGGTCGAGTCAAGCGAGCCCCCGGGCTTTCTGCTCCTCGGCCCCGACGCACTGGCCCTTTATCGCTATGTCGCAAACGCGCGCGCGGAAGAGATCGCGAAATGGGAGCAGGTCACCGTCGGCACCAACTTGGACTCCCAATAGGCTCAGGGCAAGTAGTAACCGCGGATGCCGTAATGGCGGCCGCGCCCCAGCAGCACGTTGGCGGCCTGCAAACCCGACCGCACGGCCGCCTCGATACATCCGGCGTTCATGCCGCAGTCCGTCCAGTCACCCGCCAATACCAAGTTGTCGTAACCACTTTCGTCTGGTCGTAGCCGGTACCGGTCGGAGCCGGGTACGGATTGCACATAGCGGTCCGACGGATCGATATTCACACTGACATGCTGGCTGCCCAGTGCCGCCAAACCCTGTCGTCCGTCGGCGCCGCACAGAAGATCCCAGTCGAATCCGGCTGCACTGACCGCATTCGGGAACCACAGACCGATATCGCGGTTCAGAAATCTCACGGCGTCGGCGTGGACCTGCTCCTCGTAACGGCGGACGTAGCTTGCCGGGTCCTCGTCGGTCGGCCACTTCGCGTCGAGGCTGCCGCAGAAGTAGGCGACGGTTCGCGCCGGATCGTCATCTGGCCATTCCTCTGCCCACAGGGTCTGCGCCATCGATGCCCAGGTCTCGAACGGCGGCAGATACGCGCTGGTCGTCGCTTCCGGTTTCCCGTGCCAGCCCAGCGACGGCTCATCAAGTCCCAGCCAGATCTGAAACGCCTGCGTGGCCGCGGTGCGGACATGCGTGGTCATATCCCGCCAGCTGGGCCGGTCAGCAACAAGTTCCTTGGCGACGATGTCGATCATGCCCAGGGATACGGCCAATACGACGTGATCGAAGTCGGCTCCGCGGCGCAAAACCCTGCTTTCGGCGTCTTCCTCACGGCGCCAATGTGTTTCGAGCGAACGCCAGTCACGAATGCGGGCCCGGTCCGAAAGAGACACTTGATCAATGAGCGGTTGCGCGGGGAACACCGGCAGCCCACGTACGGTGGTGAGCGGCTCGTAATGATCGATGCCGTCGGCGAGCCGGACCTGCCGTCCCATGGTGATCGCGTCAATGGCCTGATGACGTGCGTCGAGATGCAGTCCGTCGAGGCGATGGAAGAACTCGAACGTGACGCCGCGTTGGCGCAGGACCTGGTAGATGGGCGCGATCACGATGTCACCCATCCCCGCCGTCATTTTCCAGAAGACCGCCCCCTTGTATTCGAACAAGACCAAGCCGGTGAGGAAGACGGCCAGCCCGGCGCCGAAGGCAGGCCGACGGGGATCTGCGTCCTCATAGCCGAACACGAAGTCGTACAGACCGCGAATCAGGGGGAATTCCAGGACATCTCGATGTCCACCGTGGCGCAGCAGCCACACGCCGAAGTCTTCGTCGTTGATCGCCCTGAACCCGCGGGGATCGGTGATCAGTTTGTCGGCGAGGATGCCGCGTGCGGTCGCCGTGAGCATGGACATCAGCAGCCACGAGCGCTTGTGGTCCGGACGGTCTTCATAGTCGAGGGCGCCGCGGATCGCGTCGAGGACGGTTCCGAGCAGCTCGGTTGCCGCTGTGCCGGCTGGTGGGGCTTCGGTCAACGCCAGCAGCGCAGCCAGCGCCGCGCGTGCAACGGCCTCGGCACTGTCGGTGCCGGCCGGCGGATTCGGCGAGCTGGACAGGATGAGACCGTCGGCAAGCGGATCGCGAATTGACTCGGCGAAGTCGATGACCAGGCCGAGCGCACGTTGCAGAAACCCCACCGCGGTCATCTCCCGACCGGTGCTGCCAGGTTCGCCGGGCTGTTCAGCGTTGCGGGTGAACGTGCCCTGCCAGGTCAGCCAACCGGCACCCCACCGCTCCGCCAGCCCGAGGTTGTCGGCGGGAATCAGCGCCTGGTCCCAGGTTCGGACCGGCGCGGCCGGGTCCGTCCTCGGCCGATCCAATTCGGCATAGCACTCGCGAAGGAGCCTGAACGCGTTCTCGTATGAACCCAGCCAGACGTGCAGGCCGTGCTCCTCGATCCGCCCATGGGCACCTCGGCTCGAAGCCGCCTTGCCGCCCAGGCGCCAACCACGTTGGTAGACGGTGATGGACTCGAAGCGTTCGCGCCACCCGGGCGTGGAAAGGCGCCAAGCCGTAGACAGTCCAGCCATACCCCCGCCGAGAATGGCGACCCGGCCCTTGTTACGGCTCAACCGAGCAACGCCCGCGCACGTGACAATTCCGGCCACGTGCTCCTGCCCGGGAAGCGCAGGATGCTGTCACGCAGTTGTTGACGTGCCGGTTCGCCGCGAAGCTCGAAATCATCTGCCGCAGCGCGCAATTCGAAGATGGTGGCATGCTGTTGGCGGGACAGTTGGATGGCGGCGCGTAAGCCGTCACAGCGCTGCTGGAAATCGTCATGTGTGTGGGCCCGGATACGTAGCAGCTCACCGTCATAGAAGTGCATGCCGGTTTCCTCGGCCAGCCTCAGGCCGGCATCGACCCGTTGTCGGGCGTCGGCGGGTTGGCCGGCCGTGAGAAGTAGATGCGCGAGCACCCCGTCGTAGAACATGATCATCGACTTCAACCCGACCGCACGCCAACCATCGACAAGTCCGGTGACGGTTGCGATATGCCTGCGCAGCGCGTCCCGATCGGTGGGAGACGTCGTCATCGTCTGCAGTGCCGCGACGACGGCTTGCTGGGCGGAGCCGCCCACCACCCACGAGTCAAGGCTGTGTTTTCGGGCATCCGATACAAGGCTGGCGGCTACTGCCGCGGCACGATCGAGATCACCGGCCTCGATGCGTATCAACACTTCCATATACCGTGTGTACGCGAGGCTGAACGGACCTTGAGGCAGCCCCACGGCGTCGCACCGCCGTGCGGACTCCAGCAATTCGTCCTCCGCGCCGCTCAGATCACCCTGGATGTAGCGCGCCAACGCGAGATGAGTGTGGATCGATGCGATCGGGTCGGTCGCCATAAACCAGGACGCGATGAGTGCCCGTCCCACGTTGTGCCGCTGCGACGCGGCCGTTTCAAGCTGGTGCCGCGCACTGTCGAACTCACCGCGGTACCACGCCACCATCCCGAATCCGGCGGTGAGTGTGGGCCACTCCGAGGGTCGCCCTTTGACGACGCCTGTGTCGATGGCCTGCAGCACCTGCTGCGCCCGGCGCAGGTCGGCCCGAATCACGTAATGCCCCCAGAGCGCGGTCAATGTCGAGAACAGGTCGTCGGTGACTTCGGTTCCGAGCAACTGCAGGCAACGTTCGAAGTCGGCAGCCGCATTCTGGCTCAACGCGCCCTCTGCCGCGAAGAACAAGAAGCCGCGCCGCAGTCGCAGCGAAATCTCGCGCCGATCCCGCTCGGCTCCGGCGGGCAAGCGTTCGATCTGCGAAAGTGCATGGCCCAGGTAGGAACGGGCCTCGTGCAGCGCGCCCCTTCGACGGGCTACGCCAGAAGCCTTCCGATAGGCCGTCGCGGCTGCCTCGTACCGTTCCGCGCGTTCGTAATGACTGGCGATCAGCGGCCAGTCGGTGTTCGCGTCAGCAGTGAACGACACCAGTGCATCAGCGACTCGGCTGTGCATCCGACGGCGGAGGGTGGGCGGTGACAGTTCGGCCGCGATGTCACGAAAGAGTTCGTGGCGAAATCGCCAGGTACCTTGACCCACCGGCTCGAGAACCCGCCCGGCGCACAATTCCGCGATCGCACGGTCCAGATCGGGTTCACTGATCTCGACTGCCGCGACGAGCAAGCGGCGATCGACGAGGTCGCCGACCACCGCGGCGCCCTCGACCACCCGCACGGCGTCGTGGGACCGCAGTCGCGCAAACAGTGCCTCATAGAGGGAGTCGGGCACGTGGGCAGACTCCATAGCGTCGGCGGGCTGCTCCTTGAGCTTGGCGACGACCTCCTCGATGAACAGCGGTAGGCCGTCGCAGCGGCGGCGTACCGCGCGGCGTCCGTCGGCGTTTAGTTCGGGATATAGGGCGGTGATCAGTTCGTCGCTCTCCCGATCCGTTAGCGGCGCCAATACGAATTGGGCGACGTGTCGGCTATCCGGCAGGGACGCGGCCTCGCGGCTGGTCATCACAACAAGAAGCCGGCCAGAGTCGTCATCGAGCAGCGATTGGACGACTTCGGTGGTGTCTTCGTCGAACCAGTGCATGTCTTCGGCCACAACAAGCGCGGGGCCTGCACCGAGGCAGGCGAGCAGATAGTCATGCACCGCGCGCGCAATCCGCTGGTATAGCCTGGCGCCGTCTGCCTCGGCGGCCTGGTAGCCGGCTTGCGGGGAGATGGCCAGCACGGGCGCCAGCAGCGGCACGATCGTGGCCGGATCAAGGCCGTGCGCGTTGACTTCGGCCGTGAGGCGGTCGATGAGAGCGGCCGGGGATGTCTCACGGTCGACCCCACACCGCTGTTCAAGCAGCCGGCGCACCGGGTGCAGGCCGACGTCGGTATGCAACGGTGATCCGGTCAGCTCGATCACCACGGACTTCGACCGCTCAGCCAGTTCGACTGCCGCCGCCGCCAGCCGGCTCTTACCGATGCCGGCCTCACCGCGAAAGACCAGCCCGACATCGTTCAGCGTGCCGGCCCTGGCCTGCTCCCAGCTGTTTTCAATATGCGCGAGCTCACGCCCGCGACCCACCACCCGCCGGAAGGGAATCCGTGCTCCACTCGCCCGCTCGCCGAGGACTTGGTAATGGTCGATGGGCCCCGTAATCCCTTTCACGGGTTGCGGTTTCAGACGCTGCAATGCGAAGTGCTTGCGCGTGAGCCTCTCTACGGCGGCCGAGACGACTACCCCTCCCGGGGGTGCGAGACCGGACACCCGGGCCGCCAGGTTCGCGGCCAGACCGTACACATCGTCTTGTTCGAGGTCGAGGTAGACCACACCTCGATGCACGCCGACGCGGACTTGGATGGTGAAGCCGAAACGCCGCCGAATCCGCTCACTGAGGGCCGCGACTTCCCGCGCGATGTCCAGACCCGCGTGCACCGCTCGCCGCACGTCGTCCTCGTGCGCTCTCGGATGGCCGAAAACGATCAACAACCCGTCGCCCTTGGTGGAGGCTACGTGCCCCTCGTAGCGGTCGACGATCTGGCGAACCTGCTCCTTGTAACGGCCGACGGCGGCGCGGTACGTCTCGGGCTCGACCCTGGTAGACAGCGCGGTGGAGTCGACGAGATCGGCGAACATGATCGTGAGGCGGCGAATCTCGCCGTGGTCGGCAGGCGCCGAGAGCAGGCCCTCAGCGTCGACGTTCCCCCGGTCGATGGCCAGCACTTGCTCGGCAAGCGTGTGCGCGGTGGTTCGTTCTCCGCGATCGATGGCCTCAAAAGCTCGATCAAGCAGTTCGTCGATCGTCGGCTGGGGTTGGTCATTGCTCACAGTACGACGGTGACCACTTCATCTGTAAAGCCCGCATCGGCGGGGTTGGTAGTGACCCTGGTCAGCCGAACCGTTCCGGTGTAACTCGCACCCATGTATTGAGGATTTCGCAGATAAACCGCGAAACTCGTTGCGCCGGCGACCAGGACGGCGGGCTTGAAGCCGATCAGGTTGGGGGGAATGGTCACTTGCCCGCCCACCCTCGTGAACGGCACGGCGACCGACAACTCGCGTGAGAAGTCATTGTCCGCTGCCACGGGAATCGGGTCGCAGGGTTGCATCCCGCACGTCGCACCTCCGGTTGACGACGTCGGGCAACAGCCGTCGGAGATAGCGATCTGGAAGTGCGCGGCCGAACCCCGCGCGATGATGTCGAAAAGCTTGATCATGGACCGGCCCCAGGCCTCACACCCGTACGTGCCGGCATCGATCTGGGCGACAGCGTCTTTCGCGACCAGCCGAACCTGCTTAACGGCCGCATTCGTGGTTTTGGTGAACTCCTGGACGGCATCTCGTGAATCGGTCATGCGTTGTCACCGTCCTGGGTGAGGCCGCCGGTGGGTGGGTGCGGTGGAAGTTCGGCAAGCTTCTGCATGAACCTCCACGGTTGGCTGGCCATCGAGGCGCCGAGCTTGGCGCTGAACTTTGCGAGATCGTCGACGGTGAGTTCCCTGTTGGCGAACTTGGCCACGAGCTTGGAACTGTCGTTGGTGACCTCCGCGAGGTAGTCCGACAGCATGCTGACCGCTAACCCGGCCGCGGTCGTCGGAGCTGCGCCGGCGTCCTTACCGGCCGGCGCCTTACCCGGCTGCCCCGCGTGAGCGCCCACCGGCGACTCCGTACCCTCCTGCACCGCCTGGCCGCCCGTCAGAAACGCCGTAGCCTGCTGCACCGCTTGGCCGCCCTCGAGCGGCTTCGGGTCTTGAGACCACGGCACCGCGTCCGGCGGTGGGTTAGTCGCATGCCCCAATAGCATGTCCCACGCGGCCTGGCCGTACCCCGATTCGCAGACGAACATCTTCTGAGCGACAGGCAGCAACCCATCGATATGGACGACCTTCCTCGTGGTGACGGTTACCCCGGCGTTGCTGTCGTTCGAGGTGCCCGTGGCGACTTTGAGCCAACCCTTGTCCACCGTCACCAGACCGTCCCCACCGCCGGGGAACGGGTCGTCGAGGTCGAACTGCAAGACGGCTTGGCCTGTGTAGTCAGCCTTGAAGTACTTCAGGTCGGTCCTCAGCAGCGGCAGGGGGCACGACACGCTCACCGTCTCGAGAACGCGTCCCCAACCCTGGTAAGGAGCCGCCTGCCGGGTTCCGAGATCCAGCATCTCGCAGAAGAACCGACCCGCGGTCTTGGCCCAGTTCCGTGGATCGAGGATTGCTGTCACCTGATCTAGCGTGATTTGCTCGTCCTCGAAGTGCGTGTCGACGACAACGCATTCGATGCCGCCCTGCGTCGTAAGGCATGCGTTGCACGGCGGCACGCGGGCAACAACTTTGTCAAGCGCACCAACCTGCACCGCATAGGCTTTGGCGGCAGGCCAGTCATCGTGGTTGTGGAACCGCTCCTCTAGCACCTCGAGCAGTAATTGGCCCGGGTCAGGCGGCGCACCCGCCGCACGCGCGACCTCGGGCCTTTGCTCGGGTAGTCGCTCAGGCTGCGGCTGGGCAAGACTGAGCCCTTGCACGAACATCTCGCCCAGCTCGCCGCCCCTTTGTATGGTCGGTAGATGCACAAGGCTGCCGAGGACGTAGACCAGCCGAGACAGCTCCGGCGGGGTCAGCGGTGCGTCCGGCGGTGTTTCGTTCACGAGCCCGTATAACGCGGTACTGACGTCCGGGAATGGGCGGCCCAAGAAGTTCTGCAGATTGACCGACCAGCCTCTTTCGTTCTCTCCCGTGGTACCGGGCAGAAATCCTTCGACGATTGCGGCTATCTCCGGGTTCCCGGATTGGATCACCGCTCGGTCGAGCTGGGCGTAAAGGGCAAGCAAGTTGAATAACGGCCCGGGTGTCTCCGCCGGTCGTGTCATTGGACCTCCAGCCCGCGTTTGCGCAGCTAGCATACCGTGATGCGGGTATGTGTGGCGTATTAGCGCGGAGGAAAGATTCAGTGAATGACGGCGTCACCAATGATGGCACGATCAGCGACTTACCGTGGGCAACGGTATTTGACCCTGTAGCAAATGCTCGCGCGCTCAGCGCCATCCAGGCGCGGGGTTTTTCCGCGGCGACTCAGCTTGTAGACAGATTCCTCCAGATTGCCGAAACGGCGACCAATGCCGCGGTCCCGGAGGCAGCGACGAGCACAAATGGGCATTCCGGAGGTAACGCCGCCGGCTCCGATGTGGATCTGATCTTGACCACGTGGTGGTCGATGTTCGGTCGACTGCTGCGGTCGATGCCGGGGGCGGCCGCCCTGCGCGGCGACAGTGCCGCGTTCGATTTGGCGGGTGAAAGCGCCAACGGCGGCGTGCATCTGACTGCCGACGGGCCCGGTCGGGCCGTTGGGGAGGTATGGCTGCACAACCGTGGCCCGGATGACATCGAATCGGTGAGGTTGCGGTGCAGCGACCTGCTCGCCCACGACGGCGCCAAGGTCGGCGCCGGTGCCGTGCGGTTCGCGCCAGAAAAGTTCGCCCTGCCGGGCCGGTCAAGCCGTGGCGTTGCGCTGGAGATCGACGTGACACCCGACATTGCGTTCGGCCGCTATCGCGGAATGCTGCTTGCCGAGGGCTATCCCGATCTGTGGTTGCCCGTGACCCTGACGCTGCGGGCGCCGGTCGAATGACCAGCACGACCGACTCGACGGAACTGGTTGCCGTCGTTGAGGATCGGCTGCGCGATGTGGCACAGACCGTGCGCCGGTCGATGCTCGACCTGATGCCCGACGGCCAGCCGGTCCAGTGGTTGTACGGCCCGATGCGCGAGTACCCGTCGCGACCCGGCAAGGCGTTGCGGCCGGCGCTGTGCCTGTCGGCCGGCCGCGCGTTCGGCGGAGACCCCGACGATTTGCTGGGCATCGCGGTGGCCATCGAGTTGTTGCACAACGCGTTTCTGGTGCACGACGACATCGCGGACGGCAGCGAGATGCGCCGCGGGCGTCCCACGCTGGCAGCCACGCACGGGGTGGCCGCGGCACTCAATGCCGGTGACGGTCTGGCGATCGTGGCAAATCAGGTGCTGCGCCGCGCGACCCGGCGCATCGATCGGGATCTTGCCGACTTGGTGCTGGCCGAATTCGACACGATGGCGATGCGCACGCTCGAGGGCCAGGCCACCGAGGCCGGCTGGCAGTTCGACAACGTCGAAAGCCTGGGTCCGGAGGACTACCTCGAGCTGATCATGCACAAAACCTGCTGGTACACGACCATCCACCCGTTGCGCGTCGGCGCGCTGGTGGGTTCTGGCGGAACGGCCGACTTGAATCCGTTGGTGCGCTTCGGCTTTCACTTCGGAGCGGCATTCCAGATTCGCGACGACCTGTTGAATCTGGTCGGTGATGCGGATGTATACGGCAAGGAGATTCTCGGCGATCTCTATGAGGGGAAGCGGACCCTGGCACTCGTGCACCTGATGACGAGCGCGCAGGGTGAGGACCGTGCGCTGGTGAGCGACTACCTGTACAGGAAGCGGTCGGAGCGCTCGGAGGAACTCGTTCGGACCATTCGCGCGATGATGGACGACTACGGGAGCATCACCTTCACCCGGGAGTACGCCGAGGGCATTCTGCTGGTCGCCGAAGAGTACTTCGAGCACGCCTTCGCCCAGGCCCGGCCGGGACCGGATATCGACTTCCTGCGCGCGTTGGTGCCCTACGTCTGGGCACGTTGGCGATGACTTGCTTCCGTTGAGTGGCGAAAGCGCGCACGATGGGAACGGTCCGCGCATCTCACAACCCCGACAGAAGGGAGCGGGCGATGAAGGCCAGGGTCGGCGACTTCCTCATTGTCAAAGGCACGACCACGGAACGGCACGACCAACATGCGGAGATCATCGCGGTGCGCGCCGAAGACGGCTCGCCGCCGTACGTGGTGCGTTGGCTGGTGACCGGCCACGAGGCGACGGTGTACCCAGGTTCTGACGCGGTGGTGGTGACCGCCGCCGAGCACACGGAGGCCGCACGACGCGCTGCGGCCCGGGCCGGCCACACGCCGACCTAGCCGCGCATTCGCAGGACTACTCAACGCGGTCCCGTCCCGCGGTGTGCTGCACCGCCGCGGGACGGGAGAGTAGCTTCGCTTTATCGGAGAAGAATATTCTCCTCAATCGAGAGACGCATTACGATCGGTGGTGATCGAAGGAGATCGTCGCACGGTGTCAGACACGCTGGAACTCGAACGTCCGCGCGACGGTGTCGCCGTCGTGCGCCTGAACCGCCCCAAGCGCCTCAACGCCATCAACGAGGCCATGCAGGCCGAATTGGGTCAGACGCTGGCCGATGTCGCCGGTGACCACACAGTGCGTGCAGTCGTCCTGACCGGCGCGGGTCGTGGCTTCTGCGCGGGGATCGATATGCGCGACTTCGGCCCGAGCGTGCCGGCGGCCACCGCGCCGGCAGCGGACCGTATGCGGTTCCAGGAGAAGATGGCCGGATTGGCCCAAGCCATCGGTCAATTGCCGCAGCCCGTCGTCGCCGCCGTCAACGGCCCGTGTGTTGGTGCGGGATTCGCGTTGTGTCTTGCCTGCGATATCCGGATCTGTTCGGCAGCAGCATCATTCGGTAATGCCGCTATCTTGCTCGGGTTGTCGGGCGCGGAGATGGGCATGAGCTATCACCTGCCGCGCATCGTCGGCACCGGTGTCGCGGCCGACTGGATGCTGACCGGTCGCACGGTTTCGGCCACCGAAGCCGATCGGCGCGGTCTGGTCAGCGAGGTCGTCGAGCCAGATCGGTTGGTCGACCGCGCCGTGGAGTTGGCGTCGCTGATCGCAGATCTCGCTCCGCTGGGCGTGCAACTGACAAAGCGTGCGCTGCAAGTCAACACAGACGCGGCGAGCCTCTCGTCGGCACTGGAATTGGAAAACCGCAATCAGGTGATCGCGCATGCGACCGACGAGGCGGCCGCACGCCGCAAAAAGTGGTCCCAGTGACCGGTCCACTGAACGGTGTACGCATCGTGACGATGGGCGGGCTGGGACCAACACCGTTTTGCGGAATGCTGTTGGGAGACTTGGGCGCCGACGTCATACGCGTCGATCACACGCGCGTCCTGCTGCACGAGCTGGGATTGGACGCAGACACCATCGCCGAACTCGTCGACGCCGGCGTCGTGGCCCAAAGCCGCTCGCAGTGAACGATCTACACAATCCAGAGAGGACGACAGATGTCGTGGGA
>DATKEW010000375.1:0-20805 GCA_035511785.1 Mycobacterium sp. | reverse complement strand
ATCACGACAGACTTCAAGATCACCGCCGAATGCTGAAACCGGCCGGGTGATCGGCCCGGCCTTTCCGGCCGCGGCGCGCCTACGCTTGGTGCAGTACCACCGGCCCCGCGCATCGATGGAGGACGTGTGAAGGAGAGATTGAACTGGCTTGCGATGCATGGGTTCATCCGCGGTGTCGCGGCGGTCGGGGCCCGGCAGGGTGATTTACAGGGCAGGTTGATCGCCGATCCGACGGTGGCCGCCGACCCGGTGTCGTTTTACGACGAAGTAAGGGCGCGGGGCCCGTTGGTGAAAGGCCGCATCGGCTATCTCACCGCCGACCACGCGCTCGCCCACGACCTGCTGCGATCCGACGACTTCCGGGTGCTGATATTCGGATCGAATCTGCCGGCACCGATTCGCTGGCTGGAGCGCCGCGCTCGCGACGATCTTCTCCATCCGCTGCGTGCGCCGTCGTTGCTGGCCGTCGAGCCGCCGGATCACACTCGCTACCGCAAGACGGTGTCAGCCGTATTCACCCCCAGGGCGGTCGCCGCGTTACGTGATCGAGTCGAGCAGACCGCGGCCGACCTCTTGGATGAGCTGGCCCGAGAGTCCGGTGTCGTGGACATCGTTGGACGGTATTGCTCGCGGCTTCCGGTCGCGATCATCAGCGACATTTTGGGTGTGCCCCCGCGAGACCGGCGGCGCATCCTGGAATTCGGTGAGTTGGCCGCGCCGAGTCTGGACATCGGATTGCCATGGCGGCAGTACCGGACCGTGCAGAAAGGGATCGCCGGATTCAACGCGTGGCTCGCCGACCATCTGCGGGAATTGCGGCGTGCCCCGAGCGACAACTTGATGAGCCAATTGATCCAGACAGCTGAAAGTGGCTCTGCGGGAACATATCTGGATGAGACCGAACTTCAGGCGATCGCCGGGCTGGTGTTGGCCGCTGGGTTCGAAACCACGGTGAACTTGTTGGGCAACGGGATTCGTATGCTGCTGGACGCATCCGAGCACCTCGACACGCTGCGCCAGCGTCCCGAGTTGTGGCCCAACGCCGTTGAAGAGATCCTGCGGCTGGAATCGCCGGTGCAGCTTACCGCGCGAGTGGCCCGCAACGACATCGACGTGGCGGGCAGGCGGGTCGAGCGCGGGGCGCTGGTTGTGGTGTATCTGGCCGCTGCTAACCGGGACCCGTCCGTGTTCGGAGATCCACACCGCTTCGACATCGAACGGCCGAATGCCGGGAAACATCTCGCATTCTCCGGGGGACGGCATTTCTGCTTGGGGGCCGCCCTTGCCCGTGCTGAGGGCGAAGTCGGTCTGCGAACGTTCTTTGACCGCTTCCCGGACGTGCGGGCTGCGGGTATCGGAAGCAGGCGTGACACGCGGGTGCTGCGGGGGTGGTCGATGCTGCCGGTGGCCCTCGGGCCGGCACGGTCGATGGCTCAGGTCGACACCTAGAGATCCCCGCCGGAAGATCGTCTTCGCCACCGCAGCGCGCTGACCGCGACGATGGTGACCGCGGGCAGCGTACCTGCTGCGAATATCGCGAATTGCCAGGCCCATCCGGTCGCTTTACTGCGGAACTCTTCGCTGTGGTTGAGCTCGTCACCGGCGGGCGTTCTGGCCACACAGCCGCGGCTTTTCGCCCACCAGTTGTTGTGCACCAGCTGATACCCGTGGCTGTCCACCCAAAGGTGACAATCCTGGCTGACACCCCAAAACCCACGAACGAGCGCTCCGCAGATGCCGGCCGAGAACGCGATGAGTGCGATACCGATCAAAACCTTTGTCCGCAGGCTCATCTTGCGATTGCCCCGGTGCCGGGCTTCGATCATTGCCCGGCGAGGTAGTGGCCGAACCAGTCCAGCAGGCGCCGCCATGCATCAGCGGCCGCGGCGGCGTTATAACGCGGGCCGGTGTCGTTGAAGAAGGCGTGGTCGGCGTTGGGTTCGACAACAAGGTCGCTGACCAGACCGGCTCGATCCAAGGCCACCTTGGCCGCCCGTTCGGACTCGGTGACGCGGGTGTCCAGTGCCGCGTAGATACCTAGCACGGCAGCTTTGGATCCGGTGAAGTCGGGATTGTCGGGTAACGGCCCGTAGAACGGGACCGCGGCCGACACTCCCAGCGCGCCGGAGGCAAGGAATTGCCACACCAATCCCCCACCGAAGCAGAATCCGACCACGGCGGCTTTTTGCCCGGGCGCACGCAGCCGCAGTTCGGCGACGCCGGAGTTCAGGTCGTGGGTGAACTGTTCCGGCGCGATGGTGCCCAGGGCCGCGGTGGCCTCCGCCGGATCCTGGAAGGCGCCGGTCCCACCTTTTTCGGACAGCAGGTCGATCGCCAATGCCGAATACCCGCTTCCGGCCAGACGACCGGCGACCGACCGCACCCAGTCGTTCAGCCCCTTGTTCTCGTGAATGACCAGGACGCCACCTTTGGAATTGGCTGCTTGGGCCCATGCCCCTTGCAGCTGACCCTGCGGCCCGGCCCAGCTGATCGGCGCCGTGGGCAATGCGCTCGCCATGCCGGGCGGCGCTGAGCCAGTTGAACTTTCGGGGATGGGCGTCGGCGTGGGAGTTTCGGCCGGCTTCTGCTGCTCGGAGCAGGCTGAGATGAGCGCGGTGGCGGCGGCGGTACCCATCCCGAGCAGAGCCAGCCGTCTCAGGGCTTCGCGTCGGCTCAGCAGGCCGTCGGCGAGGTCGGTCGCTATCTCCTCGGCGAGGTAGCGCTGTAGCGGGGTCACCTTGGTGAGTATCCGCCGTGAAGCTGTGGTTGACACCCGTCCGGCAACCGAGTTTATTTGCCGCTATGGCAGAGGTTTCTACGATCGCGGTCGTAACCGGGCTGTGGCAGGCACTTTCGCGGCGGGATTGGGACGCGGTCAAGACGTTCCTGGAGGGAGACTGCCTCTACGTCGATATGCCGGTGCCTGCGTTGTCGGCGCGGGGTCCCGAAGACATCGTCAAACGACTCAGGATGGGGCTCGAGCCGCTGGCGGGCTACGAGAATCACGAGGGGCTGTTGGTGTGCAACGGCTCCGACGTCATCTACGAGCATTCGGAGACTTGGACTTTCGCGACGGGCGAGCAGGGTGTACTGAGGTTTGTCACAGTCCACAGAGTGATCGATGGGAAAATCACTGTCTGGAAAGACTATTGGGACATGAACAGCCTCGTGAGTTTCGCGCCTCCTCATCACTTCGAGGGCCTTGCCATTGGGGGTACCAGCTGGGTGTTTGATGCGACAGGCCTAGTCTGAAGCCCGCGAGAGACGCATCCGGGTCATGACAGCACTGGACGAGGCTGCCGCCGCGCTGGCCGCAAACGATATGGCGCGGGTCGAAGCCATCGCCGGCGAGATCCTGAAAACGCAACCGGCGCACCCTATGGCGCTGCATCTGATGGCGGCCGCGCTGTCCGCGCAGGGCCGGGCGGCCGAGGCGCTGGCCGCCTATCAGTCGGCCGTGGAATGGCTGCACGGCAACCTGGCGCTCACGCAAGTCCCATTCGGGCTACATGTGTTGCAAAAGCTGGGCTTTCGGCCCAAGGGCATTCTCGACATCGGCGCGTTCGAGGGGGCTTTCGCGGGAATGGCGCGCCATTTCTTTGCGCAGTCGCCGATCCTCATGCTCGAAGCCCAACCCGGCAAGGAGGTGCGGCTGAAGGCCATCGCCGCCCAACTGCCGGACGTGGACTATCGCATCGTGCTGTTGGGCGCGGAAGATCGTGCGGATGTCGCGTTCCATCAGGTGAATGCCGCGATCGATTCCTCGGGCTCGTCGCTCTACGACGAGCAGACCGGCTATCCGCGAGAGACCATCTTGCTGCCCATGCGCAGGCTGGATGACGTGGTGGCCGAGCTGCCCGCGCGCGAATTCGACCTGCTCAAGATCGATGTGCAGGGCGCAGAAATCGATGTGCTGCGCGGTGGCCTGCGGACGCTTGCGGGTATCGAGGCCATCATTGTCGAGCTGTCGCTGCTGGAATACAACAAGGGCGCGCCCCTGATCGGGGAGGTGATGAGATGGCTTGGCGAACAGGGCTTTGCGCTGTTCGACGTGTTTCCGCTGGCACGCGTCCCGGCGGGCGCGTTACTGCAGGTGGACGGGATGTTCCTGCGCCGCGGATCCAGCCTGTGGCCCAGGGCGCCGTTCTTCTGAGCGGTCGATTCCCCGCAGGTGGTGGCCACCAGGCGGCGTCTCTGCCGATCCTCGAACGTGCGCCTTGTCTTGCCGCTTGCCTACCAGCAGCTAACCAGTTAGTGCATAGCAGGTTAACTCTGCCGATTGCGGGTATGGGCGGCGGCGATAAGGGTTACTCGTCCTCGTAGCGAGCCGCTTGCTGAATGTCGAGTTGCCGGACCTCGTTGAGGGTGCGGCGACATAGTGAAAGCCATTGAGCTGAAGGCATTTTGGGGATAGCTCAATGCGTTAGCCGCCAACCCTCGGCGGCGGTTTAGACGATGGGGGTGAACCGAAAATGGCTATCCGCCTTCTGGTAGCTGTGATGATCGCGTTGCTTGGCCCGTTGGGAGCAGTCTCGACGGCTCATGCCGACGGCAACGACGACAAATTCCTGACAGCGCTGAAATCCGAGGGCATCACCGACCACGTCTCACCCAGTCACGCGATCGAGGCCGGTCATGTGGTTTGTCAGAAACTTGACCAGGGCGCGACGCCCAGCCAGGTGGCGGCAGACGTGGTGAATAGCGGTAACATGCCCGCCTATCATGCCGGCTACTTTGTCGGCGTGAGCATCAAGGAATATTGCCCGCAGTACACGCCCAAGGAGGGTGGCGGCTAACGGCGCACCCCGAGCTGCCGGAACGCACGGGCGACGGTAATAACCAACTGTCACAACGTTTTAGTTAGCGGCAGGGTTGCTCGCGCCACAAGGCTGGGCCGTCAGCTAAGACTCGACGAGCCTCTTGAGGCATTTCAGGGTCTCACCCAGTGTGCGACCCACCTGACGCACGGCGATCCGGTCGGCGATGTAGCCCAATATGCCGCCCGGCGCCTGATACGAGAGCCGGAACGTCACTTTCGTTTGGCCCTCCGCGGCATCACGCAGCCGGATTCGGCCACGCAGGTTGACACCGGTGATGCCCACCCACGCCAAGTCGCGGCATTCGTCGAATTCGACCACCTCGATCAGGCCGCCAACAGGCACCGAGCCGATCTTCCAGTGAACGGTGTAGCGCGCACCGATCCCGCTGCGCTGCTCACTCGTCACCTCCCACCGCTCGAGGTTCGTCATGAACGACGGGTAGGAGTCCGGGTCGCTGACGATCTTCCAGACCGCGGCGCGGTCGGCGGCGATCACGCATCGGCGTTCGACGCGCATCAGCCGATCACCGGAAAGCGACGTTTGGCGGCGAGGCGGTCGACACCGCCCTGCAGGCTGGCCAAGACCTTGTCGTGCACCGCCTGGTCATCACCATCGACCTCGATCGGTTCCTGCACCTCGATCGCGATCTTGGCGGGCAGCGGAATGTGCCCCGCGAGGTCGCTGATATTCAGGCCCCACGGCAGTGCCAGCGATATCGGGATGCTCTTGAGCCGTAACAACTTATCCGCCATCAGCAGCTTGGCCAGCCATTGCCCGCGATTGAGGAACAACGCGCTCTCCTGCCCGCCGACGCTGGCGACGGGGACGATCGGCACACCGGCATCCCGGGCCAGCTGCACGTAACCCATGCGTCCGCCGAAGTCGACCTTGTGCCGCTCCCACGACGGCCGGAAGACTTCGTAGTCACCGCCGGGATAGACCAGCAGCGCTCCCCCGGAATCCAGTGCCAATCGGGCATTTTCATGGTTTGCGGCGACGGTGCCGAATTTGCGTAGCCAGCCCAGAGGCGGCGCTGAGACCACCAGGTTGTGGGCCAACTGGTAGAAGGGCCGCTCCACGCCGAAATAGGAGCAAAACGCAAGCGTGAACACGAACGTGTCAGGAGGCACGTTGCCGCCACTGTGGTTGCCGACCAGCAGCACCGGCCCCTCGGCAGGGATCCGGTCCAGGCCTTGCACGTCCGCCCTGAAGTACAGCGACGCCACCAGCCAGGTCCCCGGCAGCTGGTCGCGGATGTAGTCGGGGTCCCGCTGATCGAGGTCAGCCTTGGGAACCCGCGAGACCAGTTGGTGGCGGGTCCACTCCATGATGTCCGCCAAGGTCCCCATTTCCGTATCCTCTTCTTAGCGTCTCCCGACGTCAAGGTTGTAGACGCGGGCGGAATTGTCATACGCAATAAGATCGACTACCCGTTTTGCGTCACTTTCACACCAGTCTCCGTTGTCGACGAAATCACGCAGCACACGGTGAATGCCGTTGCGCCACAACCGAGCACCAAGGAAGTGCAATTCTGCGGGTCCGTACCCGTCCGACGAGTACAGGATCTTGGAAAAGGGCGCCATCTCCAGCACCCGTGCGATGAACGCGGGTGCCCGGGCCCCGAGGTGGTTCACGCTCAGCCCGCCGTCGAGATAGACGTTGTTGAAGGCCTGCGCCAGATAGCCGGCCTCGCGCTCGTAGGGATAGCAATGCAGCAACACGATCGGGGTGTCTTTGGACTGTCGGAGAAAGTCGAGTAGATGCAGCGGATTGGCCTTGTGCAGATCACAGTCCCGATCGCCGAAGCCGACGTGGAATTGCAGCGGCATGCCCAGCCGTAGCGCCTGGTGCAACCCGAAACGCAACAGAACGCGATCTTGTAACCGGATACCGCCGCGATCGCGCCACCGGGCGGCGGCCTCGGTGACCTGTGACGCCGACGGTTCGGTCAGATCGCCGTCGAACCCACCCCGGTAAGCCAGGATGGACTTGGTGCCGACCGCGGTGGCCGTGCGCCGGCGCAGGATCTCCTCGAATGCCGATGCGTAGTCGCCGGGCGCGTGCGCGGCCTGCTCGGCCACCTGCTCGAGACGAACGACCTCGTGAGCGCGATTGCCCGACAGTGCGCTCAGCTGCAGTACATCCGTTATGTCAGTGCCGATTCCGGTGTCCACCACCCAGTCGCTCACCCCGGCGGCCGGCAGAAATGTGCGGGCCAACTCGCTCTCGGTGAGTTGGCCGCGGCGCTCCCAATACGCCTGCGGGTCAACGTGTTTGGGTAATCCGAGGATGGGGCCGCAGTGGGCGCGCACGGCGAAGCCGAGTTGTGAGTCGAAACCTGAATCCGCGAGTGGTTCGGTGTTGGCCTCGTTGAGTGCGTTCTCGAACCGGCGCCGGTCCCCCGGCGCCAACCAGCACCCGTGGACGTGCTGATCGATCAACGGCACCTCGTCGATGTACTCCGCCAGAACCGAGGACCCGGGCACCGTCACAGGCTCCAGGCCATCCGAAACTTATCCGCCAGCTGCCCGGGATCCAGGTTGCCGTAGCGTTCATACTCCAGACGGCGGACCGCGACGACCATGTCGACCACGGGATCACCCAGGATGCTCCGCAACAGCTCCGAACCATCCAGTGCCGCAATCGCTTCCATCTGCGCTTCGGGAAGGCGCAGGACACCGGCACGCTCGCGCTCCGAATCGGAGAGTTTTGCCGGGTCTATCGTCGTTTCGGGAGGCAGTGCCGCTTTGCGCCGGATTCCGTCGAGTGCGAGCCCGAGGATCGCCGCCGACGCCAGGTACGGATTTGCCGAGGGGTCGACGATTTTCACCTCGACATTGCCGCCATGCGCATTGCCGGGGCCGCCTTTGACGAATCGCACTGCCGCCTCGCGGTTCTCGGTGCCCCAGCACGCATAGGCCCCGGCCCAGTTGCCGGGCCGCATCCGCAAACCGGAAACGATCGATCCGCACAGAAGGCCCTGCGCCTCCGGCAGTGCGCGAATCACCCCGGCTACGGCGCTCTCCCCCGCCGGCGTCATGCCGGCGGCGCCCGTTCCGTCGGAAAACAGCGGCCCTTCGGGCGTGATCAGCGAGAAGTGCTGGTGTGCACCGGATCCGACGCTGCCGGCGAACGGCGCCGGTGACAGGCTGACACGCAGCCCGTGTCGGCGGGCGGCGCGGCCGATAATGATCCGCGTCAGTGCCAACTGGTCAGCGGCGGCCACCGGCGGCAACGGCGACAACGAGATCTCGAACTGGTTGGCACCGTACTCCGGATGAAACTGCTCGATTCCGACGCCGGCGATCGCGGCCGCTCCGATGACCTCGCGGACGAAATCCTCGTGTTCGAGCACTCCGGCGAGGCCGTACTGCGCCCATAACACCGACGGCAGCTGGCCACCCTCGGGATCGACCAGCAAGAACTCGATTTCGTGGCCGATCATCGCCTCGATGCCGGCGTCTGTGAGCGCCGCCTCGATTCGCCCCAGCGTTCCGCGGCCGCACATGGGAACGCGTGCGCCGTCCTGCTCGAAGAACGCGGCCGGCGCCCACGCCAACCCGTCGCCAACGATGCGCAGTGCCGACAGGTCTATTCGCAGGCGCTGGTCGCCGACGACGCCGACGTCATCGGTGAAGGCGATGCCGGTCTGGTCGATAGCGAAGGCATGCCATGAAGGGCTGGCGCCCAGGCCGGGGTCGGCGAACGTGTTGGTCCGGCGGATCGGCACCGTCTTGGCTTGGGTGAGCCCGGCGGGGTTCACGACGGTGCCGATGACGGTGTCGACGCCCTCGGCCTCCAGCTGGGCGATCGCCGCGGCAGCAAGCGGTGTGGCTGTCATGGCAGTTATTCCTCAGCGCCGACTGGCCGGCCCGGCCACCCGCGGAGCCCGAGAGGTCGCGTGCTGATCAGGCCCGGCTCGGCAAGGTCAGCTTGCAAGCTTGCCCGATGTCCAGGGTCCGCAGAACTCGCCCCATGCCGACCCACAGCGCGCACGAGAGAGCCAGATCGGCAAGCAATTCCTCGGAGAAGTGCTCGTTGCACCGGCTCCAGAAGTCTTCGTCGTCGCGCAGCGCGGTGTGCTCGGTGGCAAACCGGTGCGCGAACTCGGCGGCGAGCCGCTCCTGTTCGCTATACCCGGGCCAGGTGCGCCATTCCTGGGCGTGCTCGTACAGCTCTTCGTCGACGCCTTCGGCAGGCCCGTCGGCATCGCGGGTGTTGGCGCAGACGACGCATTGGTTCTCATGGGCGATCACCGCCCGGGCGAGTTCGCGGGTGCGCATCGGCAGCCGGTTTTTGGTGTAGACCGCCCGGCTGAAATTGGCGAGCGCGCCGCCGAGATCCGGGGACTTCGTTGCCCAGCTGTAGACGTCGTCGTCAGCGAATGTTCCGATTCGGCTCATGGCGTGATGGTACGCCCGCGCACGGGCTCCGCCGCGAACATGTACTAGCGGCCGGCGCCGGCACCAGCTTGCGGTATGGCCATTGTCGGTTGTTCGTCATGCCAATCACGTTGGGCCAGAACGCGATGCGCGATGCGCTCCAGGGCGGCTTCCACCTGGCGGCGGTCCGGCCGGCCCTCGAAGCTGGGTGAACGGGCCAGCTTGTCGACAATCCAGGCCAGCAGCAGCGAGTACACGTAATCGACCTGCTGAACGCCGGATTGGGTCAGCCACATCTGGTCGCTGTCGCGTTGCACGTAACCGGTGGCGACCAGGCGGCCGAAGGTGGGTTCCAGCACCTCGAAGGGTATCCGCAGCGAGTCGCCGATATCGCTGAGACGAGCCGTCCCATACATCTGCCCGAAGCGGTAGATCCGCATGACGCCCCACAGCCCGGCGACGTCGAGCCGGCAATCGGGCCGCATGGCGATGCTGCGCAGTCGTACACCGGGATCGCCGCGCAACATGCGTGCAATTGCGTTCTCCAGCAGCCTTTCTGGAGTGTCGGTGCTCGGCATGCCGAACCCGTCGCCGAGATCGACTGCGCTGTTGTGGATATCGCGAAGCGGGACCTCGCGCAGGAACAACGCCAGGACGAAACCGACCAGGGCGACCGGGGCCGCCCAGAGGAATACCTGGCTCAGTGACTCGGAATAGGCCGCGACGATGGGCGCGGCCACGTTATACGGCTGTCGGTGCAGGGCTTCCGGAGAGCTGACCGCGGCAGGGGGTGCGCCGCTGACGGCCAGGGCCGGGCCCATCCTGCTGTCGAGGAAGTTGACGAACAGCGAACCGAAGATCGCGGCACCGAACGAACTGCCGATCGTGCGGAAGAATGTCACACCCGAGGTGGCGACACCGAGATCCTCGAAATTCGACGTGTTTTGCACGATGAGAACCAGCACCTGCATCGACAACCCGATACCGGCACCCAAGACGATCAGATACGCGGATTGCACCAGCGCGGACGTGGACGGGTTCATCCGCGACATCAGCACAAACGCAACGGCCATCAGCGCGGTCCCGACCACCGGGAATATCTTGTAGCGGCCGGTCCGGCCGACGAGCATGCCACTGCCGGTCGAGGTGATCAGCATCCCGGCCACCATCGGCAGCGTGCGCAGACCTGACGTCGTTGCCGAGACACCGTTCACGTACTGCATGAAGGTGGGCAGGAACGTCATTGCGCCCAACATCGCGAAGCCCACCACGAAGGACAGCACGCAACAGACGGTGAATACCGGACTGCGGAACAATCGGGTCGGCAGGATCGGCTCGGGGGCGCGGCTTTCGATCCACACGAACACGCAGAGCGCCGCCGTGGCGCCGGCGAACAACCCGATGATCGTCGGCGACCCCCACGGGTAGAGGGTGCCGCCCCAGCTGGTGGCCAGGGTCAGGCCCGCGGCGCCCACGCCGACGAACACGATCCCGGCGTAGTCGATGGTCGGCTTCGTAGCCGCGGCCAGCGCCGGGATGGCCGCGGCCGCCACGGCGATGACCAGCGCCGAGATCGGCACGTTCACCCAAAACGCCCAGCGCCAGGTCAGATAGTCGGTGAAGTAGCCGCCCAGCAGCGGGCCGACGACCGTCGTGACACCGAAGACCGCGCCCAGGATGCCCTGGTAGCGTCCGCGCTCCCGGAGCGGTACCACCTCACCGATCAACGCGCTGGCCGTGACGGTGATCCCGCCGCCGCCGATTCCCTGCAGGGCGCGGGACGCCACCAGCATCGCCATCGACTGGGCCAGCCCGCACGAAATGGATCCGATGACGAAGAACACCACGGCGGCCTGAAACACCCGCTTGCGTCCGAAGAGATCACCGAGTTTGCCGACCAGCGCCGTGACGATCGTGGAGGCCAGTAGGTAGCTGGTGACAACCCAGGATTGATGTCCGGCGTCGCCGAGGTTTGCGACGATGGTCGGCAGCGCCGTCGCGACGATGGTCTGGTCCAGCGCCGCGAGCAGCATGCCCAGCACGATCGCCACGAAAATGAGATTGCGGCGTTGCGGGCTGATCAGCGCGCTGCTCGGTGCGGGATCCGCGGCTGGGCTAGCTTGGATTGCCGCTCTCGGGGTCGTCGTCATGCCTGCCTCCCGTCGGCGTCCGATGCTAACGGGTGCCCAGGGTTAACCGCCGGCAATCCAACCGGTGTTCGACCGCGCGGGTCGATCAGTTACCCCTGAACCCGTTCGCCGAGCTCACCGGCGTCCTGTGACAGCCGGCGCCGTTGTGGCGCAACGCAACCCGCATGTGACAGCCTCGAACGCCACCGCGCCGAGCCGAGCGCCCCGAATACCACTGTCAGCTCGGTGGCCGCGATACGCATTGCGCCGAGTACAGTTCCTCCCCCAGCTTCTCCATCAGCTCGAGCTGTGTCTCCAGATAGTCGATGTGTAGTTCCTCGTCGGCCACGATCTTCTCGAGGAGGATGGCGCTGGTGCTGTCCTGCTTCTCCCGGCACATGATGATTCCGGGCTTGAGGCGGTCCAGAACTTCGTACTCGATCGCCAAATCCGCCTCGAATTGCTCCCGTAGCGTCTGGCCGATCCGTACCGAGAAGAGGCGCTGATAGTTCGGCAAGCCGTCCAGCACCAGAATGCGATCCGTGATGGCCTCGGCGTGCCGCATTTCGTCGAAGGACTCGGCACGGGTGTGCTCGGCCAACTCGGTGAAGCCCCAGTTGTCCTGCATCTTGGAATGCAGGAAATACTGGTTGATTGCGGTGAGCTCACTGGTGAGTTGCTCGTTGAGCAGGCGCAGAACGTCCGGATCACCTTGCATGATCACTCCTACGGTGTGAATGCGTCATGTCTACCCGCGGCAGGTGCGCCGGGCTGGAGCGCACCGTGCTGGGCTGTAGCAGCACTTTGCCATGCCTTTTTCGAATCTTCCAGCAAGGTTTGGCTGGGCTCAGTGTGTGTCGCCCGCGCCAATCGTTCGGCGCATGCACCTGCCGCACTGTGCGAACTTAGGTTAGGTACACCTACTTATGTTAGGCTCCACTAATATGCGGCCTGTTGGGTATTTAGCCAGCGTGCTGGGGGTGTGCTGATGTACGTGTGCTTGTGCGTCGGGGCCACGAATCAGACCGTGAGCGATGCCGTCGCGCGTGGCGCATGCACCTCCAAAGAGGTTGCCGCCGCATGTGGGGCCGGCGCTGACTGCGGGCGCTGCCGGCGTACGCTGCGGGCGATCATCGCCGCCTCATCCAAACTCGAGGCCAAACTCGACCCCGCCCGGTCGCACTAGCCTGCGTCAGGTTCAACGGCCCTCGTTGAAATCCGCCAGGGCCGACGCGTTGGCTTGCGCCCCCATCAGTTCGGCGAAGTGGGCGTTTTCCCGCGCGCTGGCTGCCGCGATCCCAGGGCGGATCGGTTCGACCATGGTGTGCTTGACGGCCATCAGGCTCGAAATCGGCCGCGCGGCAAGGATTTCGGCATGCCGGCGTGCTTCGGGCAGCAGCTCGTCCGGGTCGCATACCCGCCAGACCAAGCCCATCCGCAACGCCTCTTCGGCATCGATCCATTCCGAGGACATCAACAGCCAGGCGGCGTTTTGCCGGCCCACCAGCTGCGGCAGCAGATATGACGAAGCCGCTTCGGGTGCCACGCCCAGGCTGGTGAACGGACATTTCAGGCGCGCGGTCGACGACATGAATGCCAGATCGGCGTAGCCGAGAATCGTCGCGCCGATGCCCACCCCAACGCCGTTCACCGCGCAGATCAGTGGCTTGGGAAATGCGCTGAGCGCGTCAATCAATCCGGTGAAGCCGTGCTTTCCCGGAGTGAAATCGGGATCGGTGATGCGTGCCTGCATCTCGGCGAGATCGGTACCGGCGCTGAAGCCGCGCCCGGCGCCCGTCAATAAGACGACGGCGACCCCGGGATCCTCGGCGGCCCCCAACAGCGCCTCGGCCGTGGCGTCGTAGAGGGCTTCGTTGAAGGCATTCAGCGCTTCGGGCCGGTTGAGGGTAAGGGTGCGCACCCGTTTTTCGTCGTCGATGTGCAGCGTCACGGCTGCAGCCTAACGGTTGAGGGTTTAGCCGTTGCTGTAGACGCGGGTCGGCGCGATCAGCACCACGGCACGGCGCTCGTCGGCCATCACCCGGTCGTACTCGTCCCAGTCGTCATGAGTGCCGCCCGCCGACGTGAAGACCTCGCGGAGCAGCAGCCGCAACTGGTCGTCGTCGGCCAGCCACGACTGCGCATCATCCGGTCCGGCCAGCTCGGCGCGGCCCTCGACGGTGGCCCACTGCCAGCCGTTGCGAAATGTGACCGTCAGCTGCGGCCGTGCCCGTAGGTTGGCGAGTTTCACTTTGCCGTAGGTGGTAAAGCCAAGGGACGGTTGGCCGGTGGCCGGATGCGGCAAGAGGCCGACATTGACCAACGAAGCCTGCACGGTGTCGTCGGCACGAACAGTCGATACCACCGCCAGACCGTTTTCCGCTGCCGCCAGCGCTACCGCGTCCTCGAGTGTTGTCATCTGCTGTCCTCGCTTCTATAGGGCGACTTGAACACGTACCGGCTGGTTGGCACGGTGTCGATGTGCTCGTTGGCGCCAAATGCAGTTGTGCTGGCGACCATCCGGCCAAGGCGGTTCTGCAGGTCGTCGTCGTCGGCGGCACCGAAGAACGCCTTCAGGTCGGTGATCGCCTCCGCGGGGAACAACTCCTCGACGATGCCCGCGATTCCCGGTGCTCCCGGGGTGAGAGTTCGTACCACCCAGTTCTGGGTGTAGCCGAATGTCGACTGGGTATCGATGGCTACCGACGTGTGGTCGCGCTGCCAGCGGGTCAGCCAGGTCTCCTGGTCCAGTGCGGTGGGTCGGCGTAGCAGCGCGATGTTGGCTAAACCTGGTGTGCGAGTACCGGATTGGACGGACGGTGCGGCCAGCGGAACCGACTCGGTCACCAAGTACGCGCCCAGCAGCTCACATTCGGCGGCGAGCAGGTCCAGCGCCGCCGCCATCTGGTCTCCGTAGCATTGCTGGGTCCACAGGCTGACCACCGCGGCGACCGGCGGGTCCAGCGTCGTCAACGTCATCAATGAGTGGCGCACCGCGCCGTCACGGACGTTGACCGACAGCCCGGGCACGCCCAGCTCCAACAGCGCATCCGCGACCGGACCCCGTAGGCGGGCGCACCAATGGTCGTCGGCGTCGGCGCGCATGAGCACGGCGATTACCTTCTCCATAGGCTGAACTTACAGCCGGCGGCATCGCAGATAAGGAGCCCATGTGGCATTGCCGACAATCGGCGAACAATTTCCCGCCTACCGGCTCACCGCGCTGATCGGCGGTGATCTGTCGAAGGTGCACGCCAGGCAGGCCGGCGACTATTTCACCACGATCACTCGTTCATGACCCCGTCCTGGGTTCAGCACGCGATCTGGTGGCAGGTCTATCCCCTGGGTTTCGTCGGCGCGTTTCCGGCAACCGAGCCGCCGGATCCCGGCGAACACCGGCTGCGCCGACTCGTCAATTGGTTCGAGCATGCCATCGCGTTGGGGGCGTCGGGGATTGCGCTGGGGCCGATCTTCGCCTCGCGCACCCATGGTTACGACACCACCGATCACTACCGCGTTGATTCCCGGCTCGGCGACGAGGCGGACTTCGACTACCTCGTCGCCGAGGCTCACCGTCGCGGGCTGCGTGTCCTGCTCGACGGCGTGTTCGACCACGTCGGGGTGGACTTCCCACGGCATCGCGAAGCGCCGCACAACGACTCAGCGGCACGCTGGTTTCGCGGGCGTCCCGGTCGGTTCCACACCTTCGAAGGACACTCCGAGCTCATCACCCTCAACCACGACAACCCCGAGGTCGTCGACTACACCGTGGACGTCATGGCACACTGGCTGCGCCGTGGCGCAGACGGCTGGCGCCTGGATGCGGCTTACACTGTGCCGCAGAAATTTTGGGCTGCGACATTACCGAAGGTCCGCGAGCTGTACCCGGATGCCTGGTTGGTTGGCGAGCTCATCCACGGCGACTATGCCGCGATGGTCGATGCGGCCAGGTTCGACTCGGCCACCCAGTACGAACTGTGGAAGGCGATCTGGAGCAGCCTCAATGACGCCAACTTCTTCGAGCTGGACTGGGCATTGCAGCGGCACAACACCTTTCTGGCCAGCTTCGCCCCGCTGACATTCATCGGCAATCACGACGTCACCCGCATCGCCAGCCGGCTGGAAAAGCCCTCCCATCTGGCTCATGCGCTGGTGATCCTGCTGACGGTCGGCGGCGTGCCGAGCGTGTATGCCGGCGACGAGTTCGGCTTTCGCGGTGTCAAGGAAGAGCGATACGGTGGGGACGACGCGGTGCGCCCGGAGTTCGGCTCTCCCCCAGCGCAGTTGGACGCATTCGGTACCGAAATGTGGGCGCTGCACCAGTTCCTGATCGGGCTGCGCCGTCGGCACGCGTGGCTGCATTCGGCAACCACTACGGCGCTGCGGCTGACCAACCCGCACTACGTCTATGAGACCCGCAGTGGCGACAACGCACTGCTGGTCGCGCTCAACATCGGCGACGAGCCGCTCCAGCTGGCGCTGTCTGAACTCGGCGCGGCGCAGGCTCAAGTTATCGCCGGGTCGGCGGCCCCGCCCCGGCATGTTGTGGAAAAGGTGGTCGTCGAGGCCAATGGCTGGCGCATCCTGAGCCCGGTCTAGGAACCCGTCAACCGTGCCACGGTCAGCTGGTCCTGCCGGCCGTCGTAGTACCGGTCGAGCAGCGCGACGAAGTCCTGGTTCTCGTCGGTGGCGCGGGCGAACAGCGTCATCGAAGAACGCAGCTTGAGGTCGTCGGGGGAACCGAAGATCTCCGCGATCGAGCGGCCTTGCACCTGGCTGACCAGTTGAGTGCACTCGTGTAACCGCGGCCCGAGCAGGTCGTGCCGCAAATACGCGCGAGCTTCCTCCAGCGAGGCGATGCCGTAGTGGGCCGCCATCGGACTACTGCCCAGCCCGCGAAGTTGCGGAAACACGAACCACATCCAGTGACTGCGTTTGCGCCCCCTACGCAGCTCGTCGACGACGTTGCGGTAGACCGGAGCCTGCGCATCAACGAATCGCTTCAGGTCGAAGGGGTCGCTCGCCGATTCCATGTGACTACGGTTGCACATATGGCGGTCAAACGACGAGTGCCGAAAGTCCGCGACCTGGCGCCGCTGATGCAATTCAAACGACCCCGGTTCGACGCGACGAAGCGGCGCCTCGACGCCGCGTTCACCATCGACGATCTGCGACGCATCGCCAAACGCCGCACCCCCAAGGCGGCGTTCGACTACGCCGACGGTGCGGCCGAGGACGAGTTGTCCATTCAGCGTGCGCGACAAGCCTTCCGCGACATCGAGTTTCACCCGACCATCCTGCGCGACGTGACCAACGTGACTGCGGGCTGGGATGTGCTGGGCGAGCCGGTCGTGTTGCCGTTCGGGATCGCTCCCACCGGATTCACCCGGTTGATGCACACCGAGGGCGAGATCGCCGGCGCACGGGCGGCGGCCAGGGCCGGGATCCCGTTCTCGCTCTCCACCCTGGGCACCACCGCGATCGAAGACCTGGTGACCGCTGTTCCCCAGGGAAGGAAATGGTTTCAGCTCTACATGTGGCGCGACCGGGATCGCTCGATGGCGCTGGTGCAGCGCGCGGCCGATGCGGGATTTGACACCCTGCTGGCCACCGTCGACGTTCCGGTTTCCGGCGCACGATTGCGCGACAACCGCAACGGGATGACGATCCCGCCGGCGCTGACGCTGCGAACCATCCTCGACGCCGTGCCGCATCCGAAATGGTGGTTCGATCTCTTGACCACCGAGCCGCTGGCGTTCGCGTCGCTAGATCGCTGGCCGGGCACCGTCGCCGAGTATCTGAGCACGATGTTCGACCCCAGCCTCACCTTCGATGACTTGGAGTGGATCAAAGCTCAGTGGCCGGGCAAGCTGGTCGTCAAAGGAATCCAGACACTCGACGACGCCCGCACCGTGGTCGATCGGGGCGTCGACGGCATCGTGCTATCCAATCACGGTGGCCGCCAACTGGATCGGGCCCCGGTGCCTTTCCACCTGTTGCCCGTGGTGGCGCGTGAGCTCGGCAAGGACACCGAGATCCTGCTGGACACCGGCATCATGTCGGGCGCCGACATCGTTGCGGCGATTGCGTTGGGAGCGCGGTGCACGCTGGTCGGGCGCGCCTACCTCTACGGGCTGATGGCCGGCGGCGAGGCGGGTGTCAATCGCGCCATCGAAATCCTGGAGACCGGACTGCTCAGGACGATGCGGCTGCTGGGTGTGACCTGCCTGCAGGAGCTTTCGCCCAGGCATGTGACGCAACTGCGACGGCTCGTTCCCGGTCCTGTGCCGGACTGAGTTCCAGCGTGAAGTCAGCTTCGCGCTGGGACTCAACGGTCATCAACGAGACGCACCCGCCTGGATTCCGCGATCCAACTCTGCGGTCAGCGCCGGGCCGTCGGCCGGAGTTGTCTGCTGGCAGTTGCAGGTGAGGTTTCCGAACGGGTTCGGCTCGATGGACGAGTTCGGGTCGGCACCGGCCGGTGCCGCTCCCAGAATAAGGACCAGGGAGCTGAGAGCGATTGCAATGCCGATAAGCATCCTCGTGAACATGTTGGGCGTCCTTCCGCTTTCTATCACTAAATAAGACGTCGGGTTACTCGCTTAGACGGTCGAGATGCCCTTTCCGTTCACGCCAGCGTGTAACCGTCTTAGATAGTTACATATTGCGCCCGACGATGAAACCTGTCAAGGTGGTTACATGAAATTCGTCTACGTGGGTGGTCGGCGGTGCCTCGACTTCGCGGGCACCATGAGATACCGCACCTCGGAGCGCGAGGAACTGCTGACGGACCCCCGGCTGCTGTCGGACTGGGCGGTTCAGGCGGGCCTGCTGGACGCCGGCATCGATGTCACCGATGACGATCTGGCGGCTGCAATCGAACTGCGCGAGGCCATCTACCGGACCGTTGACGCCCGACTCGAGCACCGCAGGCCCCACGCCGCCGACGTCGAGCTGCTCAACGAGCGGGCATCACAACCCCCGCTCACGCCGCGATTGCTGCGAAGCGGAGCTACCCGCCGCGAGGGCACCGCATCGCAGTTGCTCGCGAGCCTCGCCGCGGATCTGCTCGACCTGATTGCCGGGGTCGACATCGAGAACGTCAAACGTTGCGCCCACCCTGGGTGCACGCGCCTCTACGTTGATTCGTCGCGAGCGAAGAACCGGCATTGGTGCGGGATGGGCACCTGCGGCAACAGGGTCAAGGTTCAAGCCTTCCGGGCTCGCCAGCGCGCCGCCGCCGGTGCGCGTTAGCTGAGCGCATAACTCCCGGATCCCCCGCAGGGAACAAACCACGTCCAACGGAGGTTGAGCGCAACAGACTAAACCTTTGGAGGATCGAGTGTCTCAAGCCAAATCAGTGCCGGTGCTGTTTGTCACCGACACCATCGTGCTGCCCGGAATGGTGGTGCCGATCGCATTGGACGACGCCGCGCGGGCGGCCATCGACGCAGCTCGGGCCAGTGAATCAGGGCAGCTGCTGATCGCCCCCCGGCTCGAGGACCGTTACCCGTCCCACGGTGTGATCGCGAGGATTCTGGAAGTCGGACGCATCGCCGGGGGTGGCACCGCCGCTGTCGTGCGGGGTGAGCGCAGGGCGCAGATCGGGGCGGGGGCCACCGGGCCGGGCACGGCGTTGTGGGTCGAGGTGACCGAGGTCACGGAGGCCGAGCCGACCGACGAAATCAAGGCTCTTGCCGCCGAGTACAAAAAGTTGCTGCTGGCCATGCTGCAGCGGCGCGAGGCCTGGCAGATCATCGACTACGTCAACAGCCTGACCGATCCTTCGGCGCTGGCCGACACCTCCGGTTATGCGTCCTACCTGACTGATGTGCAGAAGCGGCAGCTGTTGGAGACGGTAGATGTTGCCGAGCGGCTGCGCGTGTTGATCGACTGGACCAGCGACCACCTGGCCGAGGTCGAGGTCAACGACAAGATCGCCGAGGACGTGCGCGAGGGCATGGAAAAGACGCAGAAGGAGTTCCTGCTGCGCCAACAGCTTGCCGCCATCCGCAAGGAACTGGGCGAGGGCGAACCCGACGGGTCCGACGACTACCGGGCCCGCGTCGAGGCGGCAGAGCTGCCCGAGAAGGTGCGTGAGGCCGCGCTCCGCGAGGTCGGCAAGCTGGAACGCGCAAGCGACCAAAGCCCGGAAAGCGGCTGGATTCGCACCTGGCTGGACACCGTGTTCGACCTGCCGTGGAACGTCAAGACCGAGGACTCGACGGATCTGACGGCTGCCCGAGGAATCCTGGACGCCGACCACCACGGGTTGGACGACGTCAAGGACCGGATCGTCGAATACCTGGCCGTGCGTACCCGGCGCGCGCAGCGCGGGCTGCAGGTCGTCGGTGGGCGCGGCTCGGGCGCGGTGATGGTGCTGGCCGGTCCCCCCGGCGTCGGCAAAACATCGCTGGGCGAGAGCGTGGCCAGGGCGCTGGGCCGCAAGTTCGTGCGCGTCGCGTTGGGCGGTGTGCGCGACGAGGCCGAAATCCGCGGGCACCGGCGCACCTACGTGGGCGCACTGCCCGGCCGGATCGTCCGCGCGATCGGCGAGGCGGGGTCGATGAATCCCGTTGTGCTGCTGGATGAGATCGACAAGGTCGGTTCCGACTATCGCGGTGACCCGAGCGCCGCGCTGCTCGAGGTGCTCGACCCGGCGCAGAACCACACCTTCCGGGACCACTACCTGGATCTGGACCTGGACCTGTCCGATGTCGTGTTCCTGGCCACTGCCAACGTGATTGAGAACATCCCGTCGGCACTGTTGGACCGTATGGAGCTGGTGCAGATCGACGGCTACACCGAAGACGACAAGGTCGCCATCGCTCGCGACTACCTGCTGCCCCGGCAGCGGGAGCGGGCTGCGCTGAACGACGACGAGGTCATCGTCACCGACGCGGCGCTGCGCAAGATCGCCGCGGACTACACCCGCGAGCCGGGTGTGCGCCAGTTCGAACGACTGTTGGCCAAGGCGCTGCGCAAGGTGACCACCAAGCTCGCCGAGGACCCGGGACCCAAGATCATCGATGAGCCCGATCTGGTTGGTTACCTTGGCCGGCCGAGGTTCACGCCCGAGTCGGCCGAACGCACCGCGGTGCCCGGCGTGGCCACCGGCCTCGCCGTCACCGGCCTGGGCGGTGATGTGCTCTACATCGAAGCCGGTGCAACCGATGGCGAGCCGGGTCTGCAGCTGACCGGTCAGCTGGGCGACGTGATGAAGGAGTCCGCGCAGATCGCCCTGTCGTACGTGCGTTCGCACGCTGCTGAGTTGGGCGTCGACCCGAAGGCGCTGGACCGTCGCATCCACGTGCACGTGCCCGCCGGCGCCGTGCCCAAGGACGGCCCGTCGGCCGGTGTCACGATGGTCACCGCGCTGGTGTCGATGGCCACCGGACGTCAGGTTCGCTCCGACGTCGGCATGACCGGGGAGGTCACGCTGAACGGCCGGGTGCTGCCGATCGGCGGCGTGAA
>DATKEW010000374.1:0-5774 GCA_035511785.1 Mycobacterium sp. | reverse complement strand
CGGTACTTCAACCGCAGCTCCTCGCCGGCGGGCTCGTCCAACTGGAACGGCAGCGGGGCGCTCTCGCCGAGCACCGTCAACGAGGTGGCGTTGACCTCGATCTCGCCGGTGGCGATCTCGGTGTTGGCGTTGCCTTCCGGGCGGATCTCGACGACGCCCTCGACGGCGATGCAGAACTCGGCGCGCAGCCGGTGCGCCTGTGCCAGCACGTCCGGAGCGCGGAACACAACCTGTGCCACGCCGGAGGCGTCGCGCAGATCGATGAAGATGACGCCGCCGTGGTCGCGGCGGCGAGCCACCCAGCCGGCCAACGTCACCTGCTGGCCGGCGTCGCGAGCCCGTAGCGAACCAGCAGCGTGGCTGCGCAGCACAAACACTCCCTTTCACGCGGTTTGAATGACTGACCAGTTTAGAGGGCGGGACCACATCGGTATGCAGCGCCGTCGAGGAGGTAATTTCGGTCCCATCACCGCAAACATCGCACTGGTCGGCCCCGGCGCCGTCGGCACGACGGTCGCCGCGCTGCTGTACAAGGCGGGGCATTCCGTCCTGGTCTGCGGCCACACTCCCCGCGACAGCATCGAGCTGCGGCCCGACGGCGAACATCCCATCGTGGTGCCCGGCCCGGTGCACACCGATCCAAGCGAGGTGAGCGGCCCGATCGACGTTCTGATGCTGGCGGTCAAAGCCACCCAGAACGAGGAGGCGGCAGGCTGGCTGGCCCGCCTGTGCGACGAACACACCATCGTCGTCGTGCTGCAAAACGGTGTTGAGCAAGTCGAGCAGGTCCAGCCGCATTGCCCGTCGTCGCCGGTGGTCCCAGGGATCGTCTGGTACGCCGCCGAGACCCAGCCCGAGGGCTGGGTGCGGTTGCGCACCGAAGCCCGGCTGGTGCTGCCCTCCGGGGCCTCGGCGGAGAGCATCGCCGAGCTGCTGCGCGGCGCCGGCTGCCAAGTGGACTGCGACCCGGACTTCATCACCGCGGCCTGGCGCAAGCTGCTGGCCAATGCGCTGGCCGGATTCATGGCGCTGACCGGGCGGCGGTCCGGCATGTTCTGCCGCGACGACGTCGCCGCGCTGTCACGCCGTTATGTCGCCGAATGCCTGGCGGTTGCGCAGGCCGAGGGGGCCCGGATGGCTGACGAGGCGGTCGACGAGTTGGTCGGCCTTTTCCACAGCGCGCCACAAGACATGGGCACCTCGATGCTGGCCGACCGGGAAAACCACCGCCGCCTGGAATGGGACATCCGCAACGGGGTGATCATCCGCAAGGCCCGTGCCCATAACCTGGCGACGCCGATCAGCGACATCGTGGTGCCGCTGCTGGCCGCGGCCAGCGACGGCCCGGGCTAGGTTGACCGCCATGTTCCATCGCGGGTGACTGCACCGGTTTCTGCGTAATCTGCGCGGCTAAACCGACACCCGTTCGCCGCCGGCCAACAGCGCTAGGCTTATTTCCGCCCGGGCAGCCGATCGCTGGGTCTGATTTCAGGAGCGTGCGATGACCTTCAACGAGGGTATGCAGATCGACACCAGCACCGCGTCTTCGTCTGGCGGGGGCGGCATGGGGATGGCCATCGGGGGCGGCGGCGTCGGGCTGCTGATCCTTATCGCGGCGTTGTTTTTAGGCATCGATCCGGGCCGCGTGCTGAACCAGCAGCCGACGAACACCAGCGACTACTCGGCGCCCGGGTTCGACCTGAACCAGTGCAAGACCGGCGCCGACGCCAACAAGTACGTACAGTGCCGCGTGATAGCCACCGGCAATTCCGTGGACGCGGTCTGGCATCAGCTGATGCCGGGCTACACCCGCCCGCATGTGCGGCTGTTCACCGGCCAGGTGGACACCGGCTGCGGACCGGCCACCACCGCGGTGGGGCCGTTCTACTGTCCGGTGGACCAGACCGCGTACTTCGACACCGGCTTCTTCCAGGAGCTGGTCGATAAATTCGGTTCCAGCGGTGGGCCATTCGCACAGGAATACGTGGTCGCGCACGAATACGGCCATCACGTGCAACAACTGCAGGGGCTCCTGGGCCGCTCCCAGCAAGGAGCGCAGGGCGCCGGCGGCAACGGCGTGCGCACGGAGTTACAGGCGGACTGCTACGCCGGCATTTGGGCGCACTACGCGTCGACGGTCAAGCAGGAGAGCACCGGCGTGCCGTACCTCGAGCCGTTGAGCGACAAGGACATCGCCGACGCGCTCTCGGCGGCGGCATCGGTGGGCGACGATCGCATCCAGAGGGAGACGACCGGGCGCGTCAATCCCGAATCGTGGACGCATGGTTCTGCCGCGCAACGGCAGAAGTGGTTCACCGTCGGCTATCAGACCGGTGACCCGCACCAGTGCGACACCTTCGCCGCCACCAACCTCGGCTAGCCGGTCAGGTCGGGGATCGCCGATCGGGAAACCGACGCTGAGCTGGCCGCCGCCAACGAGTACGAGGTCGACGACTATCGCCGCATCGCGGTGCCGCGGCGATCGGGCACGACCGGATGGGTTTACGTATTCGCCGGTCAGGTCACCAGGGCCGCGTCGAGCAGGTGACCCCGGTAGTGGCGTTCTGGGTCACCACCACCTGGCCGTCCACGGCGATCTGGCATTGAAGTTGGGGAGTGTTCGACGAGTCGCAGTCCGGCCAGTGACACCCGCCGCTCGCGTTGACGAACGCCCACTGGTTCGGGTTGGCCAGCGTGGTGGTGTACACCAGCGGCTGCCCGGCGGTGAACGCCGTCTGCACGGTGTTCAGGAACTGCGACGAGTTCGCGTCGAAGGCCGCCTGGCTGGGCGGATCGCTGTTCATGTACCGGACGTTGCCGGTCAGATTCCCTGTGGCGGTGATCGTGTAGGTCACCTGATGGCCGGCCGGATCCGCATATGAGGTCGCGGGTGTCACAGCCACCGCTGCGGCCGCAAACGTCGCCGCGCACCCTAGCACCGAGATCCCAGTGGTCACTCTTCGCACGTTCGTCATATCGAAAACGCTACCCAATTCGTTACCGCGGCATTTGCGGAAATAGTCTTTACGATGCATCTGTGCCCACGGCATTCGTGTTGTCCGGCGGCGCCAGCCTCGGCGCGATCCATGTCGGGATGCTGCTCGCCCTGGCCGACGAAGGGGAACGCCCCGACCTGATCATCGGCACGTCCGTCGGCGCGCTCAACGGCGGGTGGATCGCCTCACGGCCCGATCTTCCCGGGATTCGCGGGCTGGCCGACCTATGGGTGTCATTGTCGCGAAAGGACGTCTTCCCCACTCACCCGATCGCCGGGGCGATGGGCATGCTTGGCCGGCGGTCGCACCTGGTCTCCAACATCGGGTTGCGACGCCTGCTGGCCGACAAATTGCAGTTCGCCCGGCTCGAGGATGCGCCGATCCCCCTCCATGTGGTGGCCACCGACGTGATCTCTGGCACCGATGTTCTGCTGTCTTCGGGAAACGCCGTCGACGCGATCGCCGCCAGCGCCGCCATCCCGGGCGTATTTCCGCCGGTGCGGGTCAACGGGCGCGATCTGATGGACGGCGGCGTCGTGAACAACACGCCGGTGTCTCACGCCGTCGCGTTGGGCGCCGACCGCGTCTGGGTGTTGCCGACCGGCTACTCCTGCGACCTGCCCGCATCACCCAAGACAGCGGTGAATATGGCGCTGCACGCCATGACCCTCGCCGTGAATCATCGCCTGGCCGTCGACGTCGAGCGCTTCGAGCAAGCGGTCGAGCTGCGTGTCATCCAGCCGCTCTGCCCGATCGCCACCTCAGGGGCTGACTTCTCGCACGCCGCAACACTTATCGAGCGATCGCACGCAGCCACCCGCGAGTGGCTGGCGGCGCGCCCGCCGTCCACCGGCCAGGCTGCATTGCTTGAGCCGCACCGCCACTAGGGGTGCCCGTTCCGCGGACGTTCACCGCGCTCGGGTATGAAGCATGAGTGGTCGACGATCCCGAACACCCCCGCGGCACTGATCCGCTCCCGACCGGCGTCAGCCGCCGCAGATTGTTGACGACCAGCGCGGTCTCGGCGGCCCTGGGAGCCGGCATTGGGGGCGGGGCCGTGATGCTGTGGTCGCATCCGCGCGGCCCGGCCGTCTGGTCTCGGCCGGATGGCAACGGCGCGCCGCCGGTGGTCGGTCTGCACCTGCAATTCGGCAGGAATGCCGGCACCGAGGTGGTGGTGTCATGGCACACCACCGAAGCCGTACGCAATCCGCGAGTCATGCTGGGGACGCCGACATCGGGCTTCGGGCGCACCGTGGCGGCCGAGACCCGCACGTACCGGGACGCCAAGTCCAACACCGAAGTTCGCGTCAACCACGCCCGCCTGACGAATCTGGCCCCGGATACCGACTACGTCTATGCCGCCGTGCATGACGGCGCCGACCCGGAGCCGGGAACCGTGCGAACCGCGCCAGTGGGACGAAAACCGCTGCGCTTCACCAGCTTCGGTGATCAGTCCACTCCGACGCTGGACAGGTTGCCCGACGGCGGGTACGGCACCGACAACATCGGTTCGCCCGCGGCCGCCGATACCACACTGGCGATCGAACGCCTCGGCCCGCTGTTCAACCTGGTCAACGGTGACCTGTGCTACGCCAACCTGGCACAAGACCGGATCCGCACCTGGTCGGACTGGTTCGAGAACAACACCCGCTCGGCGCGTTATCGGCCGTGGATGCCGGCGGCGGGCAATCACGAGAACGAATTAGGCAACGGGCCAATCGGTTACGGCGCCTATCAAACGTATTTCCAGTTACCCGATTCGGGATCCAGTCCGGAGGTACGCGGGCTGTGGTACTCGTTCACCGCCGGCTCGGTGCGGGTGATCAGCCTCAACAACGACGATGTCGCCTTCCAGGATGGCGGCAACTTCTACGTGCACGGTTACTCGGGAAGAGAGCAAAAGCGCTGGCTTGCAGGCGAACTCGCCGAAGCACGACACGACCCGGACGTCGATTGGGTGGTCGTCTGTATGCATCAGACGGCGATCTCCACCGCCGACCGCACCAACGGCGCCGACCTCGGCATCCGCGAGGAATGGCTGCCTTTGTTCGACCAGTACCGGGTCGATCTGGTGGTGTGCGGACACGAACACCACTACGAACGGTCACATCCGCTGCGCGGCACACTGGGTACCGATACCAGAACACCGATACCCGTCGACACCCGCGACGATCTCATCGACGCGACCCGGGGAACGGTGCACGTCGTCATCGGCGGGGGAGGCACCTCCGCGCCGTCCAACACCATGTTCTTCCCCCAAGCTCGGTGCCGGGTATTGACCGGGGTCGGCGCGTTTGATCCGGCGCTCGGGCGCAAGGCACCGATATATGTTGTGGAGGATGCGCCGTGGTCGGCGTTTCGCGACCGCGACAACCCTTACGGCTTTGTGGCCTTCGACGTCGATCCGGGTCAACCGGGCGGCAACACCTCGATCAAGGCAACGCACTACGCGTTGAGCGGGCCGTTCGGCGCGGTTGCCGTGGTCGACCAGTTCACCCTGACCAAGCCACGTGGCGATAAGCCCGCCTAGCTCAAAACAGCGTCTGCTGTAGGGGCTCCGGCGGTAGTGCTGGTGCGGTGGTCTGCGAGAACCGGCGGGCATCACCGGCCAGCCGATGCTTCGCGATCAGCGGTGCGGCCCGTTCGCGCAGCATGTCGCGGTAGCTCGGCGGCAGGTATGCACCGCGCCGGTACAGGTCGCGGTAGCGGCCGACCAGTTCGGGATGCGAGCGGGCCAGCCACGACATGAACCAGCCGCGGGTAGAGCTACGCAGG
>DATKEW010000373.1:0-4760 GCA_035511785.1 Mycobacterium sp. | reverse complement strand
CGCTCCCTTATTTGGCTGAGGAGCCACGTTGCTGGCCTAAGGCCCCGGGCCAAGGGCTGTAGTCGGCGATCAGCTCTTCCTGCGGCGGGCGCTGGTCGACCGGCACGTTCTGCAGGTTGATTCGGATCCGGTACCAGATCGAACTCGGCCCGCGCATGCCATCGACCAGAACATCGGCCGGATGCAGCCGGCCGGCGACGGCGGGATAGCGGGCGCGCCAGGTGTCCAGCGCGGCCATCGCCTCGTCCTTGGTTTTGGTGCGGGCGATCTCGATGAGCGGCTTCGAGGACTGGCGCCGGTGATTCGTTCCGCGGGTCTGCGCCGACCCTTTCGGTGCCCTTTCCGGCGGGCCCATTTCTTCGGCCAGCATCAGCAGCCGATCAAGCTCACCAATCGCGTCGTCCATTCCCGCCCACGGGTCACCCATGTCGGCGAACCGGTCGGGCACGGTGGCGATGGTGAACGCCTCGGGCTTGCAGCCAGCGACCTCGTCCCAACGTAGCGGCGCCGACACCCGGGCATCCGGAGTGGCCCGAACCGAGTACGCTGACGCGACCGTGCGGTCCTTGGCGTTCTGGTTGAAGTCGACGAAGACGCCCTCGCGCTCTTCCTTCCACCAGCGGCTCGTCGCCGCCTCGGGCACCCGTCGCTCCACCTCGCGTGCAACGGTCTGGGCGGCCAGCCGCACCTGACGAAACCCCCAGCGCGGCGCGATCCGGGCATAGATGTGAAAGCCGCGCGACCCCGACGTCTTCGGCCACGCGGTCAGGCCGTGGTCCTCCAGCACGTCACGGGCCACCAGCGCGACGTCGACGATCCGCTGCCAGGAGACCCCGGGCATCGGGTCCAGGTCGACCCGCAGTTCGTCGGGGTGTTCGAGGTCGCCGGCGAGCACCGGATGCGGGTTGAGGTCGACGCACCCAAGGTTGATCACCCACGCCAGGCCGGCGGCGTCGTGGATGACGGCTTCCGCGGCGGAAGTGCCTCGCGCGTAATGCAATTCGGCAACGTCGACGTAGTCCGGCCGTTTGGTGGGCGCGCGCTTCTGGAACACGGCTTCGTGCGCGATGCCCTTGACGAAACGCTTGAGGATCATCGGACGGCCGGCCACTCCTCGCAGCGCCCCCTCGGCGACGGACAGGTAATAGCGGACCAGGTCGAGCTTGGTATACGGGCCCGACGAAAAACCCGACCCGCCGTGGCGTTCGAACACGACCTTGCCGGGATGGGTGATGGTTACCTCGCGTCCGGCCACTTCAAGTGACACCGGACCGCTCATGGTATGCATGGTAATTCGGGAAACTTTTCGGACCGCATTGCGACCTGAGTCACATATGGTGAGGTCATGGCTAATCTTTTGAACCTGCCCGGCCAGGCTGTTGCCAAAGTTCAGCAGTACCTCGAGCGAGGCTCGGCCGAACTGCACTACGTGCGGAAGATCTTCGAAGCGGGCGCATTCCGGCTGGAGCCGCCGCAGAACTATGCCGCCATGGCCGCCGATATCTACAAATGGGGCGAGTTCGGCATGCTGCCGTCGCTCAACGCCAGACGTCATCCTGACCGTGCGGCGTGCATTGACGAAGACGGCGAATTCACCTACCAGGAGCTCGACGACGCTGCCCACGCGGTGGCCAACGGGCTGATCGAGAAGGGCGTCAAGGGCGGCGACGGTGTCGCCATCCTGGCCCGCAACCATCGCTGGTTTCTGATCGCCAACTACGGCGCCGCCCGGGTCGGTGCCCGCATCATCCTGCTCAACAGTGAGTTCTCCGGCCCGCAGATCAAAGAGGTGTCGGAGCGCGAGGGCGCCAAGCTGATCATTTACGACGACGAGTACACCAACGCGGTCAGCAAAGCACAGCCGGAGCTGGGCAAGCTGCGGGCCCTCGGGACCAACCCGGACAGCGACGAGCCGTCGGGCAGCGAGGACGAGACGCTGGCCGAGCTGATCGAGCGCAGCAGCTCCGAACCCGCCCCCAAGGCCGGCAAGCATGCGTCGATCATCATCCTGACCAGCGGGACCACCGGTACCCCGAAGGGAGCGAACCGCAGCACCCCGCCGACGCTGGCCCCGGTCGGCGGCATCCTGTCACACGTTCCGTTCAAGGCCAACGAGGTCACGTCGCTGCCGGCGCCGATGTTCCACGCGCTGGGTTACCTGCACGGGACCATCGCGATGTTCCTGGGTTCCACGCTGGTGCTGCGTCGGAAGTTCAAGCCGCCGCTGGTGCTGGAAGACGTCGAGAAGTACAAGGTGACCGCCATGGTCGTGGTGCCGGTGATGCTGTCGCGGATTCTCGACGCGGTGGAAAAGGTGGACAAGAAGCCCGATCTGTCCAACCTCAAGATCGTGTTCATTTCCGGATCGCAATTGGGCGCCGAGCTGGCCGGTCGCGCGCTCAAAGACCTGGGGCCCGTCATTTACAACATGTATGGCTCGACCGAGATCGCATTCGCCACCATCGCCGGCCCCAGGGACCTGGCGAAGAATGCGGCGACCGTCGGTCCGGTGGTCAAGGGCGTCAAGGTCAAAATTCTCGACGACAACGGCCACGAGCTGCCGCAGGGCGACGTCGGGCGGATCTTCGTCGGAAACGCCTTCCCGTTCGAGGGCTATACCGGCGGCGGTCACAAGCAGATCATCGACGGCCTGATGTCGTCCGGCGACGTCGGTTACTTCGACGAACACGGCCTGTTGTACGTCAGCGGTCGCGACGACGAGATGATCGTCTCCGGCGGTGAGAACGTCTTCCCCGCCGAAGTCGAGGACCTGATCAGCGGGCATCCCGACGTGGTGGAGGCCACCGCCATCGGTGTCGAAGACAAGGAGTGGGGCCACCGGCTGCGCGCCTTCGTGGTCAAGAAGGAGGACGCCGACCTCGACGAGGACACCGTCAAGCACTACGTGCGCGACCACCTAGCGCGCTACAAGGTGCCCCGGGAAGTCGTCTTCCTCGACGAGCTGCCCCGCAACCCAACCGGCAAGGTCCTTAAGCGCGAGCTGCGCGAGATCGAGATCGATTAGCGACCGGTCGCGCGTTTGCGTTAGCGCCGTTCCTGGATGGCGCGAGTGACCTGGGCCGCGAGTTTAGGGTCGGCCAGCAGTTGGTCGATCAGTGCGGTGAGGACCTCTTGTCCGGTCACGCGGGCGACCCCCAGGCGGTCGGCCGCTTCTCGCTGCCAGATGTCGAGGGCTCGGTGTGTGGCGGCCGACAGGTCGACGGTACGTCGTGTTCGTTGGGTCCGTCCCGGCTGGTCGCTCGCGGACCCGTCGCGGGACCGGAAGGATTGGTTGCCGATTCGTCGTGCGCGTGGTTGTCGGAAGCCGGTGAGGCGTTCGGTGGCTGTGGAGTCGCCTGGCGGCGTGCCGGCCGACATTTGGGGGCCGAACGTTCCGGCGCCGGGTCCGCCTTGGCTGGGGTTGAAGTTCACTGCGGCGATCGTCCCTTCGTGGGTGCCAATCAGTAAATCAGTGCGTCCGTTGCAAGTCTGTTGCTACTGATTCTCTCACCAACGTCACCCTCAGTCGCGTCGCCGAGCAGTGGACGGTGTCGGCTGGGCGTATCGCGGTTACGGGGCGTCCTACCGGCAGCTGACTGCGATAATTTTCTACAAGGTAGCTGTGAAGAACATACTTCCGTAGAATACTGGCCATCGGATGGAGATGGGAAATTTGCATGCTTCATATCGCTTTGAGTGATTAGGACGCCAAAATAATTTCTCAGAATGTGCCCGTACGCTTATGGATGATGAGGTACGCAAGTACGGAGATGCGTACGTCAGTAGCTCAGTAGATAGCGCTTGAACTGGGCATTAGCCGGGTTCAAAAGATACTGATTGCAGTATCCGCGGAAGTATGGAAATGTGCGAATGAGTATTCGCGCAGAAGTGAAGAATCAAATATGGAGTTTCGCAGACCGGATCGTAGCCAGCGACGCTGTTGTTACCTAATTCACAGCATTATTTTGCGCTCTAACCATTGTTTGCCTAGAAATATCTGCGTAACCTTCTTGTCATGAGTGTTGAAGGTCTCGGAAGGAGCTCCCCAATGATTTCACTGCGATCCGTGCGTCACGCGGCCGCCGGTGCAGTGGGTGCCGGAGCGTTGGCCGGAGCGATGCTGTTTGGCGGCACCCCCATCGCGGGGGCTGCTCCGCCGCCCGCCCCTGGCACAAGCTTCGAGATGGCCGGCGGCCCCCATGGTCCTGGCCTCCCGCTTAGTCCCGGCGGGGGCCATGGCGGCGGTGGCCCTGGCGGCGGTGGCGGCCACGGCGGCGGCTGGGGCGGTCACGGCGGCGGCTGGGATCGCGGCGGCGGCTGGGATCGCGGCGGCGGCTGGGGCGGTCACAGCGGCTGGGGCGGCCACCCCGGTTGGGGGAATGGTGGTTGGGGGCCCCCCGGTTTGGGCTATCGGCCCTGGTGGAACTGGTGGTGGTGAGCCAAGCCACCATCACCGCGTGGCGCCGGTCAGGCTCGTCCTGCCGAGCGTTATCGGGTTGACCGGCCCACGCTGAGGGGGATCCATGCCGGCCTGCCGCCACCACCAGGTCGGCATGGCTCTCCGTCAAATGATCATCCATGCCGACCCTGAGACCGGCCTCGGGTCGGCATGGATCTGTTTACGGGTCGCGGGGCAGGCCCAGCAGCCGTTCGGCGATGATGTTGAGCTGCACCTCCGATGTGCCGCCATAAATCGTGGTGGCCCGGCTGGCCAGCAGGTATTCACCCCACTTGCCCGCTAACTGGTCGGTGTCGCCGAT
>DATKEW010000372.1:0-4577 GCA_035511785.1 Mycobacterium sp. | reverse complement strand
GACGCCTTCGGCAACCACCTCCAGGGACTCCCGTTTCACCGCTGCCCATATCCGGTTGAAGATGAATCCGGTGCTCTCCCTGCGCGCCTCGAACGGGTAGAACCCGAATCGCGGCAGCGTCGTCATCACGAAGTCAATAACGTCGTGGTCGGTCTTGCCGCACGACATGACGTCAACTGCATTTTGTTTGGGCGGCATGTAGAAGTGGATGTTCAGCACGCGTTCAGGTCGGTCGACCTGGTCCAGGAACAAGCGACTGGCAAAAGACGACGAATTGCTGGCGAGGATGGCGTCCGCGGGCGACAGCTCGTCGAGTTGGCCGAAGATCTGTTTTTTCAGCTCGAGTCGCTCCGGGATCGCCTCGATGACCAGCCACGCGTTACGCACCGTCTCGCCAAGATCGGCCTGGGCCGAAACCCGGCCTGGGACAACACCGTTGAGCCCGTCCGCCAGCGCGGGAAGGCTCTGCGTGACGAAACCGACGGCGGCGTGGCGTTGCTCTTCGCTGCGGTCGTAGATCCCGACTTCAGCGCCATGCACGGCGAACATCAGCGCGATGCGGCGGCCGAGCGTGCCAGCGCCGATCACCGCAACCGGTCGACTTGAAACGTCCTTTGGCACAATCGCACTCACTTCTTGCTCCTAATCTTCCGCGGGTAGCTCGACGTAGGCGATACCGGTGAGGTTGCCCTGCACGGCCCGGATGGGTCGGGTACCGGATCCGTCGAGCGCGGCCCCCCACATGTTGCCTCCCAGGTCGGTGACGAACATACGGTTGTGGCCTGGGTCGAGCGCGATGCCGATGCCCTCCATCAAGTGGGTCATCACGATTTCGGGTTCGCTGTCGCCCATGGTGTCCAATGGGGCCCGGTTGACGGTGTTGCCGTACGGTGGGTCGCCACGGTCGGTCCAGTACAGCATCCGCGTACTTCCATCAATTTCCAGGTCGATTGGCTCAGGTAGGTCCTTGAACACCGCTTCGATGTCGCTGCGGTGGGCTGCGGTTTCGCCTGCGGGAAGGTCGATTCCGGCCCGCAGGATCCTGCCGAGGCCGGCATCGCTGGGGCCCTTCTGCGTCCAGTAGAGATGCCCGGCGACGTGGTCGACGGCGACCCCGACGCACCATTTCGTCTCGTCGCGGCGATCCTGCTCGCTGTGGCCGGTCTGCACGAGGGTCTCGACGTTGGAGCCGTCAAGGTCGCACCGCATCACCCGCATGCCTTCCCGGTCGCCCCAGTACAGCTTGCGGCCCGCGGCATCGAAATGAAGCTGCTTGGGGGTGTAAGTGCCGCCGCTGGGAACGATCGTGGTCCGGTTGCCTCCGTCGAGGTCCACACGTTCGATCGAGCCGTCGTTAGCCGACGGGACCCCCATGTTGGTCCAATAGATGTGCCCGGCAGCCACATCGACCGCGACACCGTCGGGGACCGGGCATCCGGTGACGAGGAACGTCTTGCCGGAGCCGTCGGGGTTGATGGAGAACAGCCGTCCACCACTACTGGCTTCGAGCACGAACAGTCTTCCGGTCATCGTCATGATTAGTCCTTTCGATTCGATCAGTCGGCGTGTCAAGACATTTGGCTCGCCGGGTAGCAAATTTGGCCAATGGCTGAAGCGTGCTGCCGGTACGGCACTGATCAGTTACGCGATACCAGTATGTAACCTGCGATACCGAAGGTTACCGGCGTCATCGCCATCAACCCGTACAGCACGCTGAGCATCGTTCTCTCCTTACGGACCAGGAATTCTCAGGCAGTCGTTGGGAGCTGACCCGTAATCGGCGCGCACCGCCAGCAGCCCGAACAGCATCTCGTCGCGCTCGGCGGCGAGCTCCTCGATCGACCGGCCGTCCGCCTCTTCGAGGACGCCCCTGATGATCTGTTGCTGGAGCTCCAGGGTCAACTCCGGATTGCCCAGCCCCGGCCATCCGGCGGCCATGCGCGGCATCAGGTGGTCCATGAAATGCTGGATGCCGCCCTGACCGCCGCCGAGGTGCCAGAGCAGGTTGGGTCCCATGACGCCCCAGCGCAGGCCGGGGCCCCACGACACGGCGTCGTCGGCGTCGGCGACGTCGAGCACTCCCTGACCGATCAGGTAGACCACTTCCCGATACAGCGCCGACTGCAGGCGGTTTGCGACGTGGCCAGGCAGCTCCTTTTTCAGGTGAATGGGCTTCTTGCCGATCGAAGCGTAGAACACCATGGTGTCCTGTATCGTCTCCGGCGCGGTCTTCGTTCCACCGACCACCTCCACAAGCGGGATCACGTGCGGAGGGTTGAAGGGATGGCCGATCACGGTCCGCTCCGGACGCCGGCACTCGGCCTGCATCGAGCTCATCGTGATGCCCGACGAGCTCGAGGCGATGATCGCCTCGGGCGGCGTGGCGTCGTCGATGTCAGCGAACAGCTTGACCTTCAGTTCCGGGCGCTCCGGTGCGTTTTCCTGAACGAAGTCGGCGTCCGCGAGCGCCGACCGCAGGTCGGAGGTGAACTTCAGGCGGTCCGGGGAGGCGCCGGGCGCCAGTCCCAGCGTCTTCACACCCTCCCATGCGCCCTCCACGTAGGACCGCAGTGCCGCCTCGGCTCCCGGCGCGGGATCGGTCGCCGTGACATCGAAGCCGTGGGCGAGATAGTGCGCCGCCCAACTAGCACCGATGGTGCCGGTACCGACGATCGCGATGTGGCGGACGGGCTTTTGCGAATTCATGATTGTTGCTCCCTTACTTCTTCTGGTTGTCAGCGCCCGCGCCAGACGGGTGCACGCTTTTCGGCGAACGCCAGCGCTCCTTCGTGCGCGTCCTCGCTGTGCAGCAGGCTGGACGCCTTCTCGGCTTGACGCTTGAACGCCTCGGCGTCACTGAGGCCCTGCGTTTCTCGCAGGACTTCCTTGACCCTCGCCAATGCAAGCGGGGCGTTGGCGGCGATACGTTGGGCAAGCTCCTGCGCCCCCGCCAATGCGGCTCCAGATGCGGTCAGCTCGCTGACGAGCCCGTACTGCTTGGCATCGACGGCCGAGAGCGGCTCGCCGGTGAGCAGCACTTTGAGGGCGACGTGGTAGGGGATGCGCTGCGGCAGGCGGATGACGCCGCCCTCCCCGGCGATGAGTCCCCGCTTCACCTCAGGCAACCCGAATTTGGCGTCTTCGGCGGCAACGATCAGGTCGCATCCCAGCGCCATCTCGAAACCACCACCGAGCGCCCAGCCTTCGACGGCTGCGATCAGCGGCTTGCGCACCAGCGCTTGGGTGACCCCACCGAATCCGCGACCGGGAAGGATCGGGGTCTGACCGTTCGCGAACGCCTTCAGGTCCATCCCCGCGCTGAACGTCCCGCCGGCGCCGGTGAGCACACCCACCGACAGCGAGGGGTCGGAATCCAGCAGATCCAGGGCGGACGCCACTGCGACGGCGACCTCGCGGCTGACGGCGTTCTTCTGCGCCGGCCGGTTGATGGTGATCGTCAGGACACCATCGTGCCGTTCAGCGAGGACCAGCTCCGTCGATACATCAGTTGTCGTCATTTCACTGTTTCCTGCTCTGTCGCAACCGGAATGGCTCCCGTGGCTTGTAGTTGGTCGATGTCATCCGCGCTGAATCCCAGCTGCGCCAGGATTTCGGCGTTGTGCTCTCCGTGCTCGGGTGCGCGCCGCGCCAGCACCCGCTCCAGCCCGCGAAGAGTGAGCGGGTTGTTGACCGTGTAGTCCAGGTCGGCGGCTCCCTCGATCGGCACGACGATGTCGGCGGCACGCAGCTGCGGATCCTCGGCCGCTTCCTCGGGCGTCTTGATGACGCCGTAGGGGATGCGGGCCGCGTCGAGGACCTCTGTCCAATGCGCCAGGGGCTGGGCACGGAATTCGGCGTCGAGCAGGGCGGCCAATTCAGCGGCGTGCTGGCCGACAGCAGCGGCGTCGCTGAAGCGCGGATCGGACAGGAGGTCCGACCGCCCGATGGCCTTGGCCAATACCGGCCATACCGATCGCCTGGCGGCCAGCATGATCCAGCGGCCGTCACCGCACTGATACGGATTCGTCAGCGCGTTCACCGGCTTGTTGCGGTCATTCAGTTCGTACGGCTTGGCGCCGGCCAACGCCGCCGAGACCAGCGTTCCCGTCGCCCACACCCCGGTGGCCAGAAGCGACGTGCCGACATTGGCACCCCGCCCCGTGCGTTCGCGGTGATAGAGCGCCGTGGTGATCGCCGCGTAGATCGCGACGGCGGTGGTGTAATCGCCGCTGCCCCACGGCGGAGACGTTGGCGGTGCACCGGCGTCGCGGGTCGAGGCGAGCAGCCCGCTGCGCGACCAGAAGGCGGTCAGGTCGAACCCGGGCAGCTTGGCGTCCGGGCCGGCATCGCCGATTCCAGTAATGTCGGCGTAGATGATCCGCGGGTTCCAGGACGAAACCTCCTCATAGCCCAGGTGCAATCCCTCGCGGGTGCCGTGCGGGAAGTTGGTGATCAGCACGTCGGCCCATTCGACGAGGCGCTTGAGGATCTGCGTCCCGCCTTCGGACTTCAGGTTGATCGACATCCCGCGCTTGTTGCGGTTGGCCAAGTGCCAGCTGTAGTTTCCCACCGCCGCC
>DATKEW010000371.1:0-3891 GCA_035511785.1 Mycobacterium sp. | reverse complement strand
GGGTTGTGGCGTTTGCTACGGCTCGCGCGGCGTGGGAATCGCCAGGGCCACAACGAGTTCGAGGATGGTTTGCGGATCGTTGAGCCGGTCGCCATATAGCTGGCGTAGCTGAGTCATGCGGTAGCGCACAGTCTGGGCGTGTATGAACAGATCTGCCGCTACGGCGTCGCGCTGCCCAAGGTGCAGCAGCCATGAGCGCAGTGTTTCTTCGAGTCGTTCGGCGGTATTTGCGCGCAATTGGTGCATCGGTGCCAGTACTTGGCGGCGTAGATCCTCGGCGGCCTCGCGGTCGGCGCCGAGAACCAGTTCGGCGAGGTGGTTTTCGGTGTCGACCACATCCTCGTCGTCGGACGCTAGAGCGCGGGCCCGTAGCACACGGCGGTAGGAAGACTGCGCCTGCGTCCATTCGCGTGCCGGGCCGACCACGGCGCGCCTGCGCTGCAGTATCTGCAGCAGGCGGGACCGGTTGGGGCCGTGCATGTCCGGGACGAGCAGCACAACGACCGACTCTGACGCGTGGATGCCAGGCAGATCCTCGCTCAGTTCCAAGGTCGACTGGCCGAACTGCGATGCCACGCCTCGCGTCTGGGCGAGCGGCAGTAGCACCGCGGTGAGGGTGGTCGGTGGGTGCCAGTCCGCCCGGTCGGCGTTTTCGAGCAGAATCTCGGTGGGCTCCCCGGCAAGAAGGTTCTGTCCGAGCCGGTCGAGATAGCGCTGCCGGACCCGACCCGATGTGGCTAGTTCGTCGGCATGCCCGGAAAGGCTTGCGGCGGAGAGTTCGTCGATGAACGCGAAGACCAGTTCGGCAAACCTGGCTATCGTCGTGGCGGGTAGGCCGCCGGCGACAGCGGTTGCCGACAGCTCACGCCACGCCACCCGGGCACCGACGCGATACGCCGACAACAAAGCGTCCATGGATCGCCCGTCACGGGCCTCGCCGCGGCCGAGTTTGTAGGCGCCGTCGAGCGCGGGTGAAAGTGGTGGGATCGGATCGGAGTCTTTTGAGCGGGCAGCCAGTTGCAGGAAGGCGCCCAGCGCCATCCGGACGGCGTTTTCGATGTTCTGGCCCATCCGTCCGCTCAACGCACCCGCGTAGCCGGGCACTTCGACGGTGACGGCGGCGACGGTGAGTTCGGCCACTTTGGGCAGCCGGGCCTGCAGCGCGGCGACGATGTGGTCGTCGAGATCCAGGTCGGTGACCCCGCGGGCCTCACGCCCGAGCGTCTCTTCAATCAAACTATTCCTTTTGAACAATATTACGTCGATGTTTCACGCTCTATGGACAAGAGTTTATAGCCAGCCTCAAGCGATGGTGGACCTATGACAACAACGGCACCCCGGCCCACCTCCACCGGCGCGCTGCGTAACCGGGTCATCAGATTCGCCGGACGGGTCACCACGCCGCTGGTCCCGGCCGATTTCCTCGACATCATCGACCCACTCCGCTTCGGCGCCGACCTGCGAGGCCGGATCGTCGCGATCCACCCAGAAACCCGCGACGCGGTCACCGTGGTGATCAAACCCGGACGTGGCTGGCGGACCCATGTGCCCGGCCAATACATTCGCATCGGCGTTGACGTCGACGGCGTCCGTCAATGGCGGGCGTACTCGCTGACCTCCGAAACCGACCGGACCGACGGGCATATCGCGATCACCGTCAAAGCGATTCCGGACGGCAAGGTCAGCAACCACCTGGTCCGGCGCGCCACTGCAGGAACAATCGTTCAGCTCGATCACGCCGCAGGAGAATTCACACTCGACGGCGAGGTGCCCCCCAAGATCCTATTTCTCACCGCGGGCAGCGGCATCACCCCCGTCATGGGCATGCTGCGCAACATGGCAGACCAGCTCGACGACGTGGTGGTCGTGCACGCCGCCCCAACATCAGACGATGTGATCTTCGGCGGCGAGCTGCGCATGCTGGCACGCCGGGGCCGCATCCGGCTGGTGGAGAGGCACACCGACACCGACGGAATCCTCGACGTCGCCGAACTCGACGATCTGGTCGCCGACCTCGCCGAGCGCGAGACCTGGGCGTGCGGGCCGACCGGGCTGCTCGACGCACTCGAGCGACACTGGGCCCAAAGTGGCATCGCCGATCGCCTTCACACCGAACGGTTCCGGCCGACAGTCGTCACCGCCGGCGACGGCGGCACGGTCACCTTCGCCAAATCCGACACCGTCGTAGAAGCCGAGGGTGCTCAAACACTGCTCGACGCAGGCGAAGCCGCCGGCGTACTCATGCCGTCGGGGTGCCGAATGGGCATCTGCTACGGATGCGTCGCACCGCTACGGCAAGGAGCCGTGCGCGACCTTCGCACCGGCGACATCACCACCGCCGCACCAGGAGACGGCGTGCTCATCCAAACCTGTGTGTCTGCAGCCGCAGGCGCATGCGACATCGACTTGTAAGGAATTTGATATGACTGCTTTGCAACGCAAACAACACAACCCGATCGCCCATCTCAGCGATGACGACATCGAGAACCTGGGCATCGAACTCGACGCCATCCGAGCACAGGTGATTGCCAGCCGTGGTGAGCGCGACGCAGCCTACATCCGCAACGTCATCGACGTGCAGCGCAAGCTCGAGTTGGGCAGCCGCGCCGTGCTGCTGTTCTCGCTGTTTCCGCCGGCATGGTTTGCCGGCACGGCGGGGTTGTCGTTCTCGAAGATCATCGAGAACATGGAAATCGGCCACAACGTGATGCACGGTCAGTGGGACTGGATGAGAGATCCGAAGATCCATTCGACCACCTGGGAGTGGGACAGCGCCTCGCCGTCGGCGTTGTGGAAGCACTCGCACAACGAGCTTCACCACACCTATACCAACGTGCTCGGCATGGACCAAGACCTCGGCTACGGCATCATGCGGGTCGACGAGGACCAGCGCTGGAAGCCGTTCTACCTGGCCCAGCCGCTGACGAACTTCATCAACGCCTGCATCTTCCAGTACGGCATCGCCGGCTACGACCTCCAGATCGGCAAGTACCTCAAGGGCCGAACCGACAAAGCGCAGTTCTACCGCCAGGCCAAGGACGTGCTCGTCAAGATTCGTCAGCAGACGACAAAGGACTACCTGCTGCATCCCTTGTTGTCCGGCCCCTCAGCGATCACCACGCTGAGCGCGAACATCACGGCCAACCTGGTCCGCAACCTCTGGACACACTCCGTCATCATGTGCGGACATTTCCCCGAAGGTGTGGAGACCTACGAGAAAACCTCGATCGACGGCGAAACCCGCGGCGATTGGTATCTACGGCAGATGCTCGGTTCGGCCAACATCAGCGGAAGTCCCTTCCTGCACTTCATGACTGGCAACCTCTCGCACCAGATCGAGCATCATCTGTTCCCGGACCTGCCGAGCAATCGGTACCAGGAAATCGCACCACAGGTGCGCGAACTGTTCGAGCGTTACGGGTTGACCTACACCAGCGGTTCGCTCATCAAGCAAGTCGGCTCGGCGTGGAAAAAGGTGTTCCGTCTCTCGCTGCCCAACGACTTCGTGCGCAAGACAACCACGGCCGTGAACCCGACGGCGTTGACACAGTTGCTCTTCCGGGCCGCGGAGCCCCTGAACTCTGCAGCCGCCTAATTCAGCCGGCGGCAAACCTCCACAGCAACTGTCCTCGCAGTTGTCGTTTCGACCACTTGAGCCCCAGTAAATAGCGGTAACACGTTCTCCCTGGTTGGCGGTGTCAGGCGGCATTTCTTGACGCGGCAAGACGTGCATAGACGCGCAGATCGTTCGCTATCACTTATTGCAGCGCGAGGAAACTCACGGCGAACGCACCTACACCGATCGCCGCTGTCGCGCTCACCGCCCAGCGGTAAACTCTGCCCGACGCTCCCGCACGGACGGCCAGGGCGATGCCGTGCACGGCGGCCAGC
>DATKEW010000370.1:0-14473 GCA_035511785.1 Mycobacterium sp. | reverse complement strand
GGCGCCGCAGCTCACCGGTCACCTCGTCGATCGGCACTCCGAATGCGCGGGAGGCGACGAACGAGTGCAGGTCCTCCCCGGTGTTGAACGCCTCGATGAGGCCTTCATCGCGCGACAGGTGCGCCATGATCCGCATCTCGATCTGGCTGTAGTCGGCAGTCATCAGCTCGGCATAGCAGTCACCGACCACGAACGCGTCGCGGATCCGCCGGCCGGCCTCGGTGCGGATCGGAATGTTCTGCAAATTCGGCTCGGTCGACGACAACCTTCCCGTCGCCGCGATGGTCTGGTTGAACGTGGTGTGGATGCGCCCGTCGGAGGCCACCGAGTTCAGTAACCCGTCGACGGTGACTTTGAGCCGGGTGGCGTCGCGGTGGGCGAGCAGATGCTGCAGGAACGGATGGCCAGTCTTGTCGAACAGCGACTGCAGGGCGTCCGCGTCGGTCGTGTAGCCGGTCTTGGTGCGCTTGGTCTTCGGCATCTCCAGCTCGTCAAACAGCACCGCCTGCAATTGTTTCGGCGAGCCCAGATTGATTTGCTTGCCGATCACCGCGTAGGCCGCTTCGGCCGCGTCGCGGATCTGGTCGGCAAAATCGCTTTGCAGCTCGCTGAGTAATTGCAAATCCACTGCGATACCGGCGTTTTCCATCCCCGCCAGCACCCGCTGCACCGGCAGCTCCATGCCGGCCAACAGCGACGTGGAGTTGATGCGGGCCAATTCCTCGTCGAGCGCGTCGGCCAGATCCAGCACCGCCACGGCCCGCAGGATCAGCGTCTGCACCGCCTGGTCGTCCGTCCCCTCAGGATCATCGAGTAGCGAAAGCTGTTGCTGCTCAGGGTTTTCGGCGCGTAGCTCCCGGCGTAGGTAGCGCAGCGAAAGGTCGTCGAGGGAGAAGCTGCGTTGTCCGGGACGCACCAGGTAGGCCGCCAGCGCGGTATCGGAGGTGACGCCGGCCAGCGTCCAGCCCCGCCCGGCGAGATCGTGCATCGCCAGCTTGGCTTCGTGCAGCGCCTTGGGCGGAGCGGGGTCGGCCAACCAGGACGCCAGCGCCGCCTCGTCGTCGGGATCCAGCGTCGAGGTGTCGATGTAGCGGCCCTCGCCGTCGGCGGACACGATGGCCAGCGCGGTGGCGTCGGCGTCGTAAGCCAGGTGGGTGCCGACGACGGCCAGGCCGAACCGCTTGCCCGAGCTGTGCTCGGCCAACCACACCGCCAGCTCACCTTGCGCCAGCGCCCCACCGCGTACGTCAAAACCCTCCTCTACCTCGGGTTCGACGGCGGCCAGGGTTTCGAACAACCGGTCGCGCAGCACCCGGAACTCCAAGTCGTCGAAGAGGCGGTGAATCTGGTCGCGATCCCAGGGCTGCAGCCGCAGTGTGTCCGGGGTTTGCGCCAGCGGCACATCTTTGACGAGGTCGGTGAGCTCCCGGTTGCGCACCACGCTGGCCAGATGCGCCCGCAACGCGTCGCCCACCTTGCCGCGCACCGACTCGACGTTGTCGACTAACCCCTGCAGCGAGCCGTACTCGACGATCCATTTCGACGCGGTCTTCTCCCCCACGCCGGGGATGCCGGGCAGGTTGTCGCTGGGATCGCCACGCAGCGCGGCGAAGTCAGGGTATTGCGCCGGGGTCAGCCCGTACTTCTCGACGACGGCATCGGGGGTGAAGCGGGTGAGTTCGCTCACGCCTTTGCGTGGATACAGCACCGTCACGTCATCGCTGACCAACTGCAGGGAGTCACGGTCACCGGTGACCACCAACACGCGGTAACCCTCGTTTTCCGCCTGGGTGGCCAGCGTCGCGATGAGGTCGTCGGCTTCGAATCCAGGCTCGGCGAGCACCGTGATGCCCAGCGCGCCCAGCACTTCCTTGGTGATGTCGATCTGTCCGCGGAACTCATCCGGGGTTGTCGATCGGTTGGCCTTGTATTCCGGGTAACGCTCGGAGCGGAAGGTCTGCCGTGACACGTCGAACGCCGCGGCGATGTGCGTCGGGGCCTCGTCGCGCAGCAGGTTGATCAGCATGGCGGTGAAGCCGTACACCGCGTTGGTGGTCAGTCCGCCGCGGGTCTTGAAGTTCTCGGCGGGCAGCGCGTAGAACGCGCGGAAGGCCAGTGAATTGCCATCCAGCAGCATCAGCGTGGGCTTGGCTTGACCCTCGCTGGCTTCAACATCGGATGTTGGGGCGGGCACGGCTCTCACTTTAGGCACCCGGTGTGACGACCCCATGCCCTCACCGGCGTCGGGCCAGAACTGCAACACGTTTCAGTTTTTGCCGCCTCGCTGGGTACGCTGGGCCGGTGCCAGAGGCCACCAGCCAAGAACCGGCAATCGATGGATGGTTCGCCACCGATGAGGCCGGCAACCCGCACCTGATCGGCAGCAAGTGCCCGCAATGCGGCACCTACGTCTTCCCGCCCCGGGAAAGCAACTGCCCCAATCCGGCCTGCACCAGCGACGCGCTCGAGTCCGTCGCACTGTCGACGCGCGGAACGCTGTGGAGCTACACCGAGAACCGCTACGCGCCGCCCCCGCCGTATCCCTCCCCGGACCCGTTCGAGCCGTTCGCGGTCGCCGCGGTGGAGCTGGCCGACGAGGGGCTGATCATCCTGGGCAAGGTGGTCGAGGGCACGCTGGCCGGGGATTTGAAGGTCGGCATGGAGATGGAGCTGACCACCATGCCGCTGTTCACCGACGACGACGGCGTCGAGCGCGTCGTACACGCGTGGAGGATCGCGTGCGCCGGCGACAATGCAGAGCGAAGCGATGAGGTGGGGGCACCTCCCGCTTGCGGGGGAGAGCGGCGCTGATGACGAGCACACCCGAACCGCTCTACATCCTCGGCGCCGGAATGCACCCCTGGGGCAAATGGGGCAGCGATTTCACCGAATACGGGGTGGCCGCCGCCCGGGCCGCCCTGAGCGAAGCGGGCCTGGACTGGCGTCAGATCCAGCTGGTAGCGGGCGCGGACACCATCCGTAACGGCTATCCGGGGTTCGTCGCCGGCGCCACGTTCGCGCAGAAGCTGGGCTGGAACGGCGTGCCGGTCAGCTCGAGCTATGCCGCGTGCGCCAGCGGTTCGCAGGCGCTGCAGAGCGCCCGGGCGCAGATCCTGGCCGGTTTTTGCGACGTGGCGCTGGTGATCGGCGCCGACACCACGCCGAAGGGCTTTTTTGCGCCCGTCGGCGGCGAGCGCAAGAACGACCCCGACTGGCAGCGGTTCCACCTGATCGGGGCCACCAACCCGGTGTACTTCGCGCTGCTCGCGCGGCGGCGGATGGACCTCTACGGCGCCACACTCGAGGACTTCGCCCGGGTGAAGGTGAAGAACTCCAGGCACGGTCTGCAGAATCCGAACGCCCGGTTCCGCAAGGAGAACTCGGTCGAGGACGTGCTGGCCAGCCCGGTGGTGGCCGATCCGCTGCGGCTGCTGGACATCTGCGCCACCTCCGACGGTGCGGCGGCGTTGATTGTGGCCAGCGCCGAGTTCGCCCGAGAACATCTCGGCTCGCTGAATGGGGTGCCCTCGGTGCGCGCAGTCAGCACGATCACCCCGCGCTATCCGCAGCATCTTCCCGAATTACCTGATATCGCAACGGATTCCACTGCCACGGTGCCCGCACCGGACCGGGTGTTCAAGGATCAGATCCTGGATGCGGCCTACGCCGAAGCCGGCATCGGGCCCGAGGACCTGAGCCTGGCCGAGGTCTACGACCTGTCCACCGCGCTGGAACTCGACTGGTACGAGCACCTGGGGCTGTGCGCCAGAGGTGAGGCCGAGGCGCTGCTGCGCAGCGGTGCGACCACCATCGGCGGCAAGATCCCGGTCAACCCCTCTGGTGGACTGGCGTGCTTCGGCGAGGCGATCCCCGCCCAGGCGATCGCTCAGGTCTGCGAGCTGACCTGGCAGCTGCGCGGTCAGGCCACCCGCCGGCAGGTGGAGAACGCCACGGTCGGCGTCACGGCCAACCAGGGCCTGTTCGGGCACGGCTCGTCGGTGATCGTGGCGCGGTAACGGCTCACCGTTCGTCGAATGTGCGCTGACGGCTTCCGGTGTGCGCTGACGGCGGGATTTGGGCGGTTTTAGCGCCCGGGAAGCACACTGAACACCGTCACCGCACTTCGACCGCGCGGGGTTAGGCGCCGTCGTCAGTGTCGAGGGTTTCCAGGACGACTTCGGCCACGCGTTTCATGGTGGTCCGCCGGTCCATGGCGGCGCGTTGAATCCACTTGAAAGCCTCGGGCTCGGTCATGCCCTGTTTGGTCTGCAGCAGGCCTTTGGCGCGTTCGACGAGCTTGCGGGTCTCCAGCCGGTCCGTCAACGTCGCCACTTCGCGTTCCAGCGCGGTGATCTCACTGAACCGGCTGACGGCCAATTCGATCGAGGGGATCAGGTCGCTGATGGTGAAGGGCTTCACCAGGTAGGCCATCGCCCCGGCGTCGCGGGCACGTTCGACGAGGTCACGCTGGCTGAAGGCGGTCAGCACCACGATCGGCGCAATGCGCTTGCTTGCTATCTCCGACGCTGCGTCGATCCCGTCGCGGCGCGGCATCTTGACGTCCATGATCACCAGGTCGGGTTTATGCCGCTCGGCCAGTTCGACCGCTTCCTGGCCGTCGCCGGCCTCGCCGACGATTTCGTAACCCTCCTCTCGCAGCATCTCGGCCAAGTCCAGTCGGATGAGCGCTTCGTCTTCCGCGATCAGGACCCGGCGCGGCACAGCGGCGTCGGTGTCGGTCGTGGAGCCTGTCATGACGGACATTGTGTCGTGGGCGGCTGCGACCAGCGACGTGGGGGGCGGTGAGAACCGACGACCGCGCCGATCCTCTATGGTGGGAGGCTCCTTTAAGGTAGGAGGCCGATAAAGCCCTCGTATCCCAACTGGCAGAGGAAACGGACTCAAAACCCGTCCAGTGTGGGTTCGAATCCCACCGAGGGCACCAGGTGACGACCCCCAGATTTCACCGCCGTACTAAATAAACATCGAGCTCAGCAGTAGGCTTTGACCGTGGCCGCGAAGAAATGCGGTACCTCATCAGGTGGGGCGGACGACCTGGCGCGCCGCCCAGATTGTGTCGCGGCCGTAGAGGCGCAAAGTCGCGACCGCAATCAGCACTACGCCGATATCGCGGCGCGACGGGCCCGGGCGCTCAACATCGCCGCGTGGCTGGCCGTGACGGTTAGCGCGACGTTTGTGGTCATGCAGATTGTCACAAGAACCTGGTCGTGGCAGGTCAGCACCGTCAACGCCGGTGCCATGCTGATCTTCGCGATCGTCCCCTGGCTGCAGCGATTCGGGGAATTGGTTGCGCCGCTTACCTTTATCGGCGCGGCCTACGTCACGGTTTTCGCCATCGGCTGGGACACGGGCACCGGTTCAGGATCTCAAATGTTCTTCCTAGTAGGGGCCTGTCTGGTGGTGCTGCTGCTGGGAATTGAACACATCGTGTTGGCGTCCGCGCTGGCGGCCGTCGCCGCCGGCCTGATCATCGCGGTGGAGTTTCTGGTCCCGCGCGATACCGGGCTTCAGCCGGCCTGGGCGCAGTCGACGAGCTTTGTGATCACGGCCATCTCCAGCGTCATGGTGGTGGTCGTCACGGTGTGGTTTGCCCTGCGCGATACCGCCCGCGCCGAGGCGGTCATGGAAGCCCAGTACGACCGCTCCGAGGCGCTGTTGGCCAACATGCTGCCGGCCAGCATCGCAGACCGGCTCAAAGAGTCCGGGCGAAGCGTCATCGCCGACAAATACGACGAGGCCTCGGTAATGTTCGCCGACATCGTTGGCTTCACCGAGCGTGCCAGCAGCACCGCGCCCGCCGACCTGGTGCGCTTCCTCGACCGTCTCTACAGCGATTTCGACGCACTGGTCGACAAGCACGGACTGGAGAAAATCAAAGTCAGCGGCGACTCCTACATGGTGGTCAGCGGGGTTCCGCGGCCGCGGCCCGACCATGTGCAGGCACTGGCGGACTTCGCACTCGACATGGTCGAAGTTGCTGCCGGACTGAAGGATCCGCACGGCCTAGCGCTGCCGTTGCGGGTGGGCATGGCCTGCGGCCCGGTGGTCGCCGGTGTGGTCGGTTCCCGGCGATTCTTCTACGACGTGTGGGGCGACGCGGTCAATGTCGCGTCCCGAATGGAATCCACCGACTCGGTCGGGCGGATTCAGGTGCCCGAGGACATCTACGAGCGCCTCAAGGACGAATTCGTGCTACAGGAGCGCGGCCACATCGAGGTCAAGGGCAAAGGCATCATGCGCACGTGGTATCTGGTCGGCCGCAAGGCAGTAGCCGGCGAGACACCCGATCTTGTAAAGGAATCGCACACGGCCCGCGTCTGATTCGTGTGACTTCAATCCCTATACCCGGACCGGCGTTTGTGTCACACTGCGGCCATGACTACCTCGCCTGGAACCACTCCTGGAACCCCTCCAATTCCAAGCTTGTTACCGCATTTGTGGAAGTCCACGCTGGTATCGGGATTTCTGTCGTTGATTCTCGGCATCCTGGTGCTGGCCTGGCCCGGAATATCCATCCTGGCCGCCGCCATCTGGTTCGGCGTCTATCTGCTGATCAGCGGTATCGCGCAGGTCGTGTTCGCGTTCAGCCTGCACGTGACGGCCGGAAGCCGAATCCTGTTGTTTATCAGTGGCGCAGCATCATTGATTCTGGCCGTGCTGGCGTTTCGTCATTTCGGCAAGGATCCGCAATACGCAGTTTTGTTGTTGGCCATCTGGATCGGCGTCGGGTTCATCTTCCATGGCGTCGCGACAACGGTTTCCGCGATCAGCGATCCCGCTCTCCCGGGACGGGGATGGTCGATTTTCGTCGGCGTGATCACTTTGCTTGCCGGCATTGTCGTCATCGCGTCGCCATTCGACTCGATCATCACCTTGGCGATCGTCGTCGGCGTCTGGCTCGTTGTCATCGGCGTCTTCGAGATCGTGTCGTCGTTCGGGATTCGCAAGGCGTCGAAAGAGCTCAGCCGCTAAGCCGTAGCGCCGATCGCGCCTAACTACTACACTGTGTCGTAGCAGACCGTAGTCTCGGGAGATGACAGATGAATGTCGTCGACATTTCGCGGTGGCAGTTCGGTATCACCACCGTCTACCACTTCATCTTCGTGCCGCTCACCATCGGCCTGGCTCCCCTGGTCGCGGTCATGCAGACGGTGTGGGTGACCACCGGCAACACCGCGTGGTATCGCCTGACCAAGTTCTTCGGCAAGCTGTTTCTGATCAACTTCGCCATCGGCGTGGCCACCGGGATCGTGCAGGAATTCCAGTTCGGCATGAACTGGAGCGAGTACTCGCGGTTCGTCGGCGACATCTTCGGTGCCCCGCTGGCGATGGAAGGCCTGGCCGCATTCTTCTTCGAGTCCACCTTCCTCGGGTTGTGGATCTTCGGCTGGAGCAGGCTGCCCCGGCTGGTGCACCTGGCGTGCATCTGGATCGTCGCGATCGCGGTCAACGTGTCCGCGTTCTTCATCATCGCGGCGAACTCCTTCATGCAGCACCCGGTCGGTGCGCACTACAACCCCGCGACGCGGCGCGCCGAGTTGACCAGCATTGCGGCATTGCTGACCAATAACACTGCGCAAGCGGCCTTTTCACATGCGGTCACCGGTTCCTTGCTGACGGCGGGGACATTCGTGGCCGCCGTGAGCGCGTGGTGGCTGGTCCGTTCCCGCAATCCAGCATCCGCCCCGCACGTCGCGGAGTCAGATGCCCGCACCATGTTCCGCCCGGCGACCATCCTGGGGTGTTGGGTCGCGTTGGCTGCCGCGGTCGGCCTGTTCTTCACCGGTGACGTCCAAGGCAAATTGATGTTCGTTCAGCAACCGATGAAGATGGCGTCGGCGGAATCGTTGTGCAACACCGAAACCGATCCGGACTTCTCGATCCTAACGGTGGGCACGCACAACAACTGCGAAAGCATTACCCGTCTGATCGAGGTGCCCTACGTGCTGCCCTTCCTCGCCGACAGCCGATTCAACAACGTGACGCTGCAAGGCGTGCGCGATCTCCAGCAGCAGGACGAACAGCGATTCGGGCCAAATGACTACCGGCCCAACCTGTTCGTCACCTACTGGTCATTTCGCGCGATGATCGGGTTCCTCGCGATTCCCCTGCTGTTCAGTTTGACTGCGCTGTGGCTCACGCGCCGCGGCCGTATCCCCAACCAGCGATGGTTTGCCTGGCTGGCGCTGCTGACCATTCCCACCCCCTTCCTGGCCAACAGCGCCGGCTGGGTGTTCACGGAGATGGGCCGCCAGCCCTGGATCGTCGTGCCCAACCCGACCAGCGACCAGCAGATCCGACTGACGGTCGCCCAGGGCGTCTCGGATCACGTTCCTGCCATGGTCATCACGTCGCTGGTGACGTTCACTCTGGTCTACGCGGTGCTCGCGGTCATCTGGTTCTTTTTGCTCAAGCGCTACATCGTCGAGGGACCGCTGGAGCACGACGCCGAACCGTCCGCGCCGGCGCCACCCGGCGAGGACGAGGTGTCGCCGCTGTCCTTCGCCTACTGACGCCTACGGGAGAAAGGAGCTAACCGGTGGGACTCCAAGAGTTGTGGTTCGGTGTCATCGCGGTGCTGTTCCTTGGGTTCTTCATCCTCGAGGGTTTCGACTTCGGCGTGGGCATGTTGATGGAGCCGCTGGCTCGCATCGGCTCGGGCGACCGGGAGATCACGCGGCGCGCGACACTCAACACCATCGGCCCGGTCTGGGATGGCAATGAAGTCTGGCTGATCGTCGCCGGCGCAGCGATGTTCGCCGCGTTTCCCGGCTGGTATGCAACCGTGTTCTCGACGCTGTACCTACCACTGCTGGCGATCCTGTTCGGCATGATCGTGCGCGCCGTGGCCATCGAATGGCGTGGCAAAATCGACGACACGAAGTGGCGCGCCTGGGCCGATTTCGGTATCGCGGCCGGGTCTTGGTTGCCCGGCGTGCTGTGGGGCGTGGCCTTCGCCATCCTGGTCCGCGGACTCCCGGTGGATGCCGCCGGCCACGCCCACCCGTCGATCACGGACGTGCTCAACCCCTACACCCTGCTGGGTGGCTTGGCCACCGCCGGGCTGTTTCTGCTTTACGGCGCGATATTCATCGCCCTGAAGACGTCGGGCCCGATCCACGATGATGCGTACCGATTCGCCAAATGGCTATCGCTTCCCGTGACGGGACTGGTTGCGGGCTTTGGCGTTTGGACACAACAGGCGCACGGCAAGAACTGGACGTGGGTGGTGCTGGGGGTTGCGGTGGTCGCGCAGCTGGCGGCGGTCCTGTTGGTGTGGCTGCGCAGATTCGACGGCTTGGCGTTTTTCTGCGCCGCCGTGGTCGTTGCGGCCGTGGTGGTGCTGCTGTTCGGGGTCCTGTATCCGAATCTGGTGCCCTCGACGCTGAATGCCCAATGGAACGTGACGATCTACAACGCCTCGTCGACCCCGTACACCCTCAAGATCATGACGTGGGTGACGGCGATCATGGCTCCCCTCACGGTCGTCTACCAGGCGTGGACGTATTGGGTTTTCCGGCAACGGATCTCGGCTGAGCAGATCCCGCCGCCAATTGGCCTGGCTAGGCGTGCGTCCTGAGCACGAAGGACTCTCGGGCGCCCCTGGACCCGCGGCTGTGGCGGGCATCGACCGCATTGCGCCGCTTCCTGACGGCCGCGGTGGGTTGCGGAGTGGTGATCGCCTGCTGCGCGATCGGCTCGGCGATTGTGCTGGCGCACATCGTCGCACGCGTCGTCACCGATCCCTCGGCGCGTAGCCTGCGCGGCTGGCTGGGGCCACTGTCAATCCTGTTGGCCCTGTGGGTTGTCCGCACGGGGACGCACTGGCTGCAGGCGCGCCTGGGCCAACGGGGAGCCAGCGCGGTGATCGCCGATCTCAACGGCCAGGTGCTGGCGGCGGTCACCGCCCGGCGGCCCCATGAACTCGCCGAGCAGCGTGACGCCGCCGCGGTCGTGGTCACCCGTGGCCTCGACGGCCTGCGTCCCTATTTCGCCGGGTACCTGCCCACCCTGCTGCTTGCCGCGATCCTGACCCCGGCGACCGTCGCCGTGATCGCGGTCTACGACCTGAAATCGATGGTCATCGTGGTGATCACCCTGCCGCTGATCCCGGTCTTCATGGTGCTGATCGGGCTGGCAACAGCCGACCGATCGGCGGCCGCGCTGACCGCGATGACGACCCTGCAGGGGCGGTTGCTGGATCTGATCGCCGGTATTCCGACGCTGCGGGCGCTGGGCCGCGCCTCGGGCCCGGAACACCGGATCGCCGAACTCGCTGCCGCCCATCGACGCTCGGCGATGGCGACACTGCGGATCGCATTTCTGTCGGCGCTGGTGCTTGAATTGCTGGCCACCTTGGGCGTGGCACTGATCGCGGTCGGTATCGGTCTTCGCCTGGTGTTCGGCGAAATGAGCCTGGCCACCGGTTTGACGGTCCTGCTGCTGGCCCCCGATGTCTACTGGCCGTTGCGTCGCGTCGGCGTGGAATTCCATGCCGCCCAAGACGGTAGAACCGCCGCCGACAAGGCGTTCGCGCTCATCGGCGAGCCGACCGCGGCTGTGCTGCAAGACCAGGCGGTAGTCGCGCGGGACGCACAGATCCGTCTCGAAAATCTCAGTGTGGCCGGCAGGGACGGCAACTCCCCGCGCGATCTCACCGCGCTGATCGAACCCGGTCGGGTGACGGTGCTGACCGGACGAAATGGCGCAGGCAAGAGCACCACCCTGCAAGCGATCGCCGGACTCACCATCCCGTCATCCGGCCGAGTCACGGTGGCCGGAGTCGACGTCGCCGAGCTCGATCCAGCGGCTTGGTGGCGACAGTTGTCCTGGCTGCCGCAGCGCCCGGTGCTGGTCCCGGGCAGCGTCGGGGACAACCTCGTCCTGCTCGGCGGTCTGGACAGCCACGAAGAGATTGAAAAGGCCTGTGCCGCATCTGGATTCGATGCAGTGCTGGCCGAGCTGCCCGACGGGATGGATACCATGCTGGGGCGCGGAGGCGTCGGGCTGTCCCTGGGGCAGCGGCAACGGCTGGGCCTCGCCCGGGCGCTCGGATCGCCGGCTCCGGTGCTGCTGCTGGATGAGCCCACCGCCCACCTGGACGCCCGCACCGAGGGCCGGGTGCTGCGCGCCATTGTCGAGCGTGCCCGCGCCGGTGCGACCGTGGTGATCGTCGGCCACCGCGAGCCCGTCGTCGCGATCGGTGACCGGGTCGTCGAAGTCGTTTCGGACGGTCAGGTACGTTATGCGCCGGCCTGATCCCACGGCGATCGCTGGCGCGGCGAAGCCGGGCGCAGCCGGTGGCCGCCAAAAGACCCTGCTGGCCGCCTCGAGCTTGTTGCGTCCCCGTCTGCCCCGCATCCTGGCGGCCATCGCGCTGGGAGTGCTGTCGCTGGGCAGCGCGCTGGCGCTGGCCGGGGTTTCGGCGTGGCTGATCACGCGGGCCTGGCAGATGCCACCAGTGCTGGACCTGTCGGTCGCGGTCGTCGCGGTACGCACGTTCGCGATATCGCGGGGAGTGCTGCACTACTGCGAGCGGCTGGCCACCCACGACACCGCGCTGCGCGCGGCCGGCACTGCCCGCGCGCAGGTCTATCACCGGTTGGCCCACGGACCCGCTTCGGCCGCCGTTCGGCACCGCAGCGGAGAGCTGGTGGCGCGAGTGGGCGCTGACGTCGACACACTGGCCGACGTGCTGGTCCGTGCCCTGGTGCCGATGGGCGTGGCGGCGGTGCTGGCGCTGGCGGCGATCGTGGCTGTCGCGGCCATTTCGCCGCCGGCCGCCACAGTGCTGGCGATCTGCCTGCTCGTCGCCGGCGTCGTGGCGCCCCGGCTTGCCGGGCGGGCTGCCGCAACCCAGGAAGAGATTGCCCGGCAACATCATTCCGAGCGCGACACATCGGCAATGATCGCCCTCGAGCACGCGCCCGAGCTTCGTGTCGCCGGCATACTTCCCGACGTCATCGCCGAATCGCAACGCCGCCAACATGCCTGGGGTGACGCGCTCGACGCCGCGACCAGACCCGCCGCCATCGCCGCGGCGGTGCCCACCGCCGCGATCGGGGCCAGTGTGCTCGGCGCGGTGGTGGCCGGGATTGGCTTGGCGCCCACCGTTGCACCCACCACGCTGGCCATCCTGATGCTGTTGCCACTGTCCGCGTTCGAGGCGATGACTCCCCTGCCGGCCGCCGCGGTGCAGTTGACGCGGTCGCGGATCGCCGCGCGTCGCTTGCTCGACCTGGCCCCGGCCGACCGTCCGGCTCAGCACATGAAGTCGCCGCCACGACCCGTCGGCACCGGGCGGTTATCCGTCGATGTCTGTTCCGGCCATGCGGATTCGGCACGGTCAACCCGGGTGAGGCTCGACCTACCGCCGGGTGCCCGGCTGGCGGTCACCGGCGCCAGCGGTTCGGGCAAGACGACGCTGCTGATGACACTCGCCGGACTGATGCCCGCCTTGCACGGCACGGCAATGCTGGACGAAGCCGAACTAAGCCAGCTCGACGAGCGCGAATTACGTAGCGCTGTAGCCTTTTTCGCTGAGGATGCGCACATCTTCGCCACCACCATCCGGGACAACCTCCTGGTCGTCCGTGGCGACTGCCGAGACGACGAACTGGCGGCGGCGCTGCACGCGGTAGGGCTCGGCGGCTGGCTCGCCGGTTTGCCCGAAGGCCTGTCGACAGTGTTGATCGGTGGCGCGCAAGCGGTCTCGGCCGGGCAGCGCCGGAGGTTGCTGCTGGCCCGGGCGGTGCTTTCACCCGCCCGGATCGTGCTGCTCGACGAGCCCACCGAGCATCTCGACGCGATCGATGCCGAGGGGATCCTGCGTGATCTGTTGGCCCCCGATTCCGGGCTGATGTCCGGCGACAGGACGGTGGTGGTGGCCACCCATCACTTGCCCAAAGGCCTTCGCTGTCCCGAACTGCGCATCGAGTAGGCGCTCAGAGGTGTCGCCGGCGCGGCGTGAACTCCAGCGTCAACAAGACGAACACCAGCGGAACCAGCTGCGTCATCGATATCAGCGCGTAGCGACGGGCGTCCATCGCGTGAAACTTGCGCACGTACCGGTACAACGACTCCAGCGCGATCAACGGGTCGAGGACATGGATCAACCGGTAGAAGACGCGCCGCAGCCAACCGCGATTCTTGTCGTCGAAGATCTCCGGAAACGCCGCGAACGAAAGTGATACCCGCTGCGCCCCAGCATCTTTGCCGGCCGTGATCATGTCGAAGCTGAGCCGTTCGTCGATCCCGTTGGGGGCGCCGCGGCGACGCCACGGCACGTCAAGGCTGATTTCACGACCGCCGCCCGCGGTCGCGTACCGGTGGAAGCCCTGCACCTTCCCCGAGGCATCCCTGGCGATAATCAGCTGTATTCCGGGGAATCGGCCCTCCAGCACGCCGTCCAGGTTCATGTAGAAGCCGCGGTCGGTGTGGGCGCCTCTGGGCGATGCTCGCACGACGTCGGTTAGTTCGGCCAGCAGCTTGTCGTCGAGTTCCTGCTCCGCCACGATCTCGGTTGTGATGCCGGCGTTGTGGGTGCGCTTGACTGCCTGACGCAGGTTGCGGAACTTGCGCCCGACCATGTCGAAGCTGGACACGTCGACGACGACATCACGGCCGATCGGCACTGCCTTCAGCGATTGTCCGAGCACTGCCGGGTCGGTCCACAGCTCGAGACGCCGCTCGCCGCAACCCACCACCGCGATCCGCCAGCCATGGGTATGACACATGGCGGCGAAGTCGGCGATCAGCTCGGGGAACTGCGCCTCGTCACCGATCGGGTCTCCGCCGACCACCGCAAACCCGATCCGTGTCCGGTACGCCAGGGCCGCGGTGCCGGCCGCGGTGAAGTGGTAGCTCTTGCCCGTTTGCATGGCGAACGGCGCCAGCGGGTCATCGCTGGTGGCATTGATCAAGGCCCACGCCCGGGGCAGATCTTCGGGTCGCGAATGCGATGACATCGGCCACATCAGCACCAACCCCGAGCCGGCGATCAGCACGTCACCAAGCAGATCGAAGGACAGCACGTGCGAGCCCAGGCCCGCCAACACAAACAAAGCAGCAGCGCCCGCATTAACGGTCGTCACCGGACGGCCCAGGAAAATGCCACGGGCGATCAATGTCACAGCGGCCAGCACCGTCAGCGACCAGCCCAGCCGATCGGCGTAATGCCACGCCGGGTTGTGGTGGTGGCGGGCGAGAATTGTGATCAGCCAGCAGGCCGCGGAGAACAGCGCCAACGCGCCGATGCAGCGCGCCACGAGCGAATCGACGTGAACGACAACGCGTTCGCGCGCCCGCAGCCTCGGTACAACGTCGACCGGCGGCCCGTTCACATCTCACCTCCCGATGCGCTGACTTTCAGCTGGGCGGCCCGCTTGCCGCTTCTCCCATCGAATACCCGGCTGATATGAACGTTACGCCTGATCACGGCCGTTCAGAGCCG
>DATKEW010000369.1:0-5867 GCA_035511785.1 Mycobacterium sp. | reverse complement strand
TCACCCTCGGCACCGACCAGGGAAGGCGATAGACCGCGCCAGAGTTGTCGCAGTGGCGCGCGTTATCTACCAATGGCTCAAGGGATTCCGACTTAGCACCCGACCGCACGCCGGCTGCGGCGCTTCTTAGGCCGGTACCATTATGTGTCGCAGGCACTGCCGACCGACGCGAGGTCGAAGTAGCAGAGATCGTCAAGCTGAGCCAGCCGGCGCCATGAGCGAATCGCGTGGCGCGTGACCTTTACGATCCGGGCAGCTCCCGTGTCCTCGGTCGCCAATGTGTGGGCGCGCAGGGCGTTTCCTGTTACGGCATCCAGTGTTGCCGAGTGTTCGATATTCACAAGTGCGGTCGCTTGATAGGCGGCCCGGACCGCATACACTCCGGCACCGGATAACGCCGCGCTGACGGTCCGGGCGGCGCGGTCAGCGCTGTCCCAGACGAAGATAGGTGGCATCTCGCCTAAGGCGAGCATGCGATGTAGGTTGGCGATGTCGAAGATCGCTGCGACGGCAGCGTTTTCAACGTATTGAACGACACCCCAGGCGGGGTTGGTTAGCAGTTCGGCCACCCAGCCGTGAATAACGCTGTCGGCAACATCGGCCGTTCCGACCGTCTGCCTACCCAATTCGAGCGCGAGAACGCTATCTTCTGACGACAAGTACCCGTCAGGGCCGGCCAGCAGGTCCTTGCACAACTGAACGAACGCGGCCAGCGGACGCGCCGAAGTCAGCGGGAAGTCGGGTGTCGCCTTAAGCGTATGCGTTCCCGTCTCGGATGGTGCGCTAGACGGATGCCGTCAGGTCGCTGAGCGATGCCTCGGGCAGTACGCAGCTATGCTCACGCCGACAAAGAACCCGGCGTGATAGCCGTCCAGCTTGCCGTTATTCATCAGGTCGTCGCGGAGTGTTGCCAGCCGTTGCAGCTGGGCGAGCACGTTATCGACATCGGCGGGCGCAGCCGCCGCCGTGGGCGCTGCCGCTCGCTGAGCGGGCGGGGCCGACTGACCGGCAGCGGCTCAGCGGTCCCGCTGGCGGCGTTGAATTCTGCCGTGGACGGCGCAGGCAACGGCGGCACGCTTGGTGGTGGGCAGCAGTCCCATCGTCACACCTCCTCCAGCGCGGCGTTGATGTCGTCGACGTCGAGGGATGAGGACTTCTGGCGATCGAATTAGGGCCATTCGCCCAGGGAAATCACCCCGGTGAGGGTGGATGATGTGTGGATGAACGGACGACTGCCGAACGGGTCGTGTGCGCGAGGAGCGTGATCGCCGGTGGGTATAACCGCATCCTCGGGTGGCAGGGCGGCGGCCCGGGTGCCGTCGGCGGCGTTGCGTGCTGTGCATGAACTCTTCGTCGCCGGCCGGGTGGATGCCTCTTACCTCGACTCGACGCCACTGCGCCGGGTGGTGGCCGAAAGCTGGCAGCGCAGCCTCGCCACCGGCGTGGATCCCGATCGCGGGGGAGCGCAGCCATCCGCGATCGCCGACAGTGTGGCGCGGATGCGGATCACCCATCCGTTGGCGTCGGCGCTGCCGTGCATTCGCCGCCTTCTCGTGCAGGACGCCACCGATGCCGGTGTGGTGGTCGCCGTGACCGCGGCCGACGGCACGCTGCTGTGGGTGGAGGGCGACCGCAAAGCCTGTCGCAAGGCCGAGGCGATGAACTTCGTGCCCGGTTCCGACTGGAGCGAACGTGGCGCCGGAACCAACGCGCCGGGCACCGCGCTGGCCCTCGACGCTGAACTGCAGATCCGCGGCTCGGAGCACTTCTCCCGCATTGTCCAGCCGTGGAGTTGCACCGCCGTTCCTGTCCATGACAACGGCACCGGTGCGTTGCTCGGCGCCATCGATCTCACCGGCGGATCCCAGGTCGCCTCGCCGCAGACGCTAGCGCTGGTCCGGGCGACCGTCGTCGCTGTGGAGAACCAGTTGGCGCTGCTGCGCCTCACCGGACCCAGCTCCGCGGACACGGGGCCCGGAGCGGCGCGCCTGGTCGTGCTGGGTGCCGACCGGCCCCGGTGGCAGGTCACCGACGAGCACGGTCAGTTGCGCAGCACCACGCTCACCGGCCGGCATGCCGACATCCTGGTGCTGCTGAGCCGCCATCCCGAAGGGCTCAGCGCCGATCACCTCGCCTTGCTGCTCGACGACAAGGACCTCGACGTCGTGACGATCCGCGCCGAGATGTCGCGGCTGCGCCGGGTCATCGGAGCGGAATTCCTCGAATCCCGGCCGTACCGGCTGCTGGTGCCCATCGCCAGCGATGTCGGATCGGTGTTCGACGCACTGGAGGCCGGTGACGTTGAGGCGGCGCTGGCGCACTACGCCGGGCCGCTGCTCAAACAATCGGTGTCCCCGGCGATCGCGCGTCTGCGCACCGAGTTGAGCACGAGCCTGCGTGGTGCTGTGCTGACGACGGGAAGGCTTGCGCTGCTACGTCGCTGGCTCGAGTTGCCCGAAGGGCGTGACGATCGCGACGGCTGGCGCGTGTTGCACGACAGCGCGAAGGCGGAGCCGGTGACGCGCGCGCAGGCCCGCGGTCACCTGGTAGGCATCGACTTCGAGCTGGGCTAGCCGATATGTGACGCTGTGCCCTTTTGGTGCAACCGTGATGCAACCCTCTGCAACCTACCTTCAGTGACGGCCGACACATTTCGTCGTCGCTGATTGGCAGGAGAGGAAGCCATGACCGTTTACGCACGGCCGGGCACCGAGGGCTCGTTGATGAGCTTTCAGGCCCGTTATGACAACTACATCGGCGGACAGTGGGTAGCCCCCGCGCAGGGCCGGTATTTCGAGAACCCAAGCCCGGTCACCGGGCAGACGTTCTGCGAAGTGGCTCGGTCCGACGAGGCCGACATCGAGCAGGCGCTGGACGCGGCGCACGCCGCCGCACCCGCGTGGGGTAAGACGTCGCCGAGCGAACGCGCGGTGATTCTCAACAAGATCGCCGACCGCATCGAAGCCAACCTGGAGTCGATCGCCGTCGCGGAGTCCTGGGACAACGGCAAGCCGGTGCGGGAGACGCTGAACGCCGATATCCCCTTGGCGGTGGACCATTTCCGGTACTTCGCCGGCGCCGTCCGCGCGCAGGAAGGTTCGCTGTCCCAGATCGACGACGACACCGTCGCTTACCACTTCCATGAGCCGCTCGGGGTGGTGGGGCAGATCATTCCGTGGAACTTCCCGATCCTGATGGCCACCTGGAAGCTGGCGCCTGCCTTGGCCGCCGGCAACGCGGTGGTGCTCAAGCCGGCCGAGCAGACCCCCGCGTCGATCCTGTACCTGTTCTCGTTGATCGGCGACCTGCTGCCGCGGGGAGTCGTCAACATTGTCAACGGTTTTGGCGTGGAGGCCGGTAAGCCGCTGGCGTCGAGCAACCGGATCGCCAAGATCGCGTTCACCGGTGAGACGACGACTGGGCGGCTGATCATGCAGTACGCGTCGCAGAACCTCATCCCGGTGACGTTGGAGCTCGGCGGCAAGAGTCCGAACATCTTCTTCTCCGACGTCATGGCGGCAGCCGATGACTATCAGGACAAGGCGTTGGAGGGGTTCACGATGTTTGCCCTCAACCAGGGCGAGGTCTGCACCTGCCCGTCGCGCTCCCTGGTTCAGGCTGACATCTACGACGAGTTCCTCGCCCTGGCCGCGATCCGCACCAAGGCTGTGCGGCAAGGGGATCCGCTGGACACCGAGACGATGATCGGGGCTCAGGCCTCCAACGATCAACTGGAGAAGATCCTCTCCTACTTCGAGATCGGCAAGTCCGAAGGCGCCAAGGTCATCACCGGCGGCGAGCGCGCGGAATTGGGTGGCGACCTGTCCGGCGGCTATTACGTCGCCCCGACGATCTTCACCGGCAACAACGCCATGCGGATCTTCCAGGAGGAGATCTTCGGACCCGTCGTGGCCGTGACGTCGTTCACCGACTATGACGACGCCATCGGCATCGCCAACGACACGTTGTACGGACTCGGCGCCGGTGTGTGGTCGCGAGACGGCAATACCGCCTACCGCGCCGGTCGTGACATCAAGGCGGGCCGAGTGTGGACCAATTGCTATCACCAGTACCCGGCGCATGCCGCGTTCGGTGGTTACAAGCAGTCCGGCATCGGCCGGGAGAACCACCACATGATGCTCGACCACTACCAGCAGACCAAGAACCTGCTGGTGTCCTACTCAGATAAGGCCCTCGGATTCTTCTGATCCGGGACTAAAGATCCTTCTTGTCAACCCTTTTCACGATTGGAGAAACCATGACACAGACCATCGATACCCCAGCCGCGTCTGAAGCCTCAACCGATACGATGCGCGCCGCCGTCGTCGCCGAATTTGGCGGCCCACTGCAAGTCGAAGAACTCGAGCTGCCCACTCCCGGCTACGGCGAAGCTCTGGTGAAGCTGGAGACTTCCGGCGTCTGCCACACCGATCTACATGCCGCACACGGTGATTGGCCGGTCAAGCCGAAACCGCCGTTCATTCCCGGCCACGAGGGCTACGGCACCGTCGTTGCGCTCGGCGAGGGCGTCGATGACCTCAAGGTCGGCGACAAGGTCGGAAACGCCTGGCTGTGGTCGGCGTGCGGCAGCTGCGAGTACTGCCGCACCGGCTGGGAGACGCTGTGCGAGAGCCAGCGCAACGGCGGCTACAGCGTCAACGGCAGCTTCGGCACCTACATGCTGGTCAACGCCGCCTACGCGGCGCGGATCCCGGAGAACGTCGACCCGCTGGAGGTCGCGCCGATCCTGTGCGCCGGCGTCACCGTCTACAAGGGCCTGAAGGTGACCGACACCAGGCCCGGTCAATGGGTGGCGATCTCCGGCATCGGCGGCCTGGGCCACATCGCCGTGCAGTACGCCCGCGCCATGGGGCTGCGGGTGGTGGCCGTGGACATCGACGACTCCAAGCTCACCCTGGCCACCCGCCTCGGCGCCGAGGTCGCCGTCAACGCCCGCACCTCCGACGTCGTTGCCGAGGTGCAGAAAGCCACCGGCGGCGTGCACGGCGTGCTGGTCACGGCCGTCCACCCGCAGGCGTTCGGTCAGGCCATCGGTCTGGCGCGCCGCGGCGGGACGATCGTGTTCAACGGATTGCCCCCCGGCGACTTCCCGGCCCCGATCTTCGACATCGTCTTGAAGGGCCTGACGATTCGCGGTTCAATCGTCGGTACCCGTCAAGACATGGCCGAGGCGTTGGACTTCTACGCCCGCGGGCTGATCCACCCCACGGTGTCCAGCGCAAACCTCGACGACATCAACGAGGTCTTCGGCCGGATGGAGCGCGGCCAGATCGACGGCCGCATCGTCATCGACTACCGGAAGGGCTGATGCGTCCGTTTCGATAGGCGGCGGCGGTGCAGCAGCGGTGGCGCCGTCGCCGCTGGGGTCGATCGTGCGTTCCTCAATCGCGTCGAGCACGGCATGCGGAACCCCACAGTCGTATTGCTGGCCAAGTTAGCTCACGCGATGGACACCACGGTCAGTACGTTGACGCGCGGCGTCTGATTGGAGGACCGCTCGCTGGAACTATCGGACGGCGTCGACTGAGGTGCTCCAAGCGCCCGGTGGGCTATGCCCAGCCGAGAGCGCTGGGAATCGAACCATCGGCGACCGCCCGGGCGAGCTGCGCATGATCGTGCTCGTTCTGGTCGGCGTAGGCGGAAGCGAACGCGCAGAACGCGTGTTCCACATTGGCGCTGGTGCCCAGATAGTCGGCTATCGCTGCGGCGTCGCCGCTGCGCGCGTGCGCGCGGGCCAGCACTTGCCCACATATCCCGGCGAAATTTGATAACCGATCGGCAATAGTCTCGCCCATCGGTATTACCTTACCGTCGCGGAATTGCCGGACGTAGAAATCTCTGCCCTC
>DATKEW010000368.1:0-2527 GCA_035511785.1 Mycobacterium sp. | reverse complement strand
TTCATCCACATCGTCATGGACGTCATGGCGGCCGGCTATGGAGCGCGGCCGACCGTGGACGGGATGGACACCGGCGGCCTGGCCTGTATCCCGATGGGCCGGATTCCCGACGTCGAGATGAACGAGTACGCCCATCCGCTGCTGACACTGTGGCGCAAGGAGGAGCCCGATTCGGGCGGGCCCGGTCGCCGGCGGGGCGGGCTCAGCGGGTCGGTTGCGATCATGCCGTACGGCACCAACGAGCCCGTCGCCCTCGTGGTGGCATCGTCGGGCAAGGCCGTCTCGCAGAACAACGGCATCGCGGGCGGATACCCCGGAAACACCGCCATCGGCATCATCGCCCGCGGTGCGTCAGTCAAAGACAAGTTCGCCAACGGGAACGTGCCGGATTCGCTCGAATCCCTTGGTGGCGACCAGCAACTCCGGCCGTGCTACGAGGAAGCCGTCATCGGCACCAACGATGTGCTCTACCTGCACTGGCAGGGCGGCGGTGGCTACGGCGACCCCTTGCTGCGCGAACCGGAGGATGTGGCGCTCGACCTGAGCCAAGGCAAGGTCACCGTCGCCGGCGCGGTTGAGGGTTACGGCGTGGTGCTCGTCGATGGCGAGGTCGATGCGGCCGCGACCGCACAGCGGCGCAATGCAGAGCGTGAGAAGCGACGCGACCGAAGCCGGCCCGCCGAAACCGACGTTCGTGTCGTAGATGTCTCAGGAGGCCGCAGGCTCGACGACAACCTGGTCGAGGTCGCCACCGGCGAGGCCGCGGTGGTTGCCTGCCGGCACTGCGGGCGCACTCTCGGCGACGCGCGGGACAGTAACCTGTTGAAGTTGGCTCGCTTCGATGGCCCGTCGTCGGCGGCCGGCCGCCAGGTCACCTCGGCCCCCGATCTCTACGTGGACTCCGAGGTGGTCTTCCGGCAACTGTCCTGCCCCGGCTGCTGGACCGCCATCTACTCCGGGATCGTGCCGGCCGACCACCCAGATCACGCCCTCGACATCGGCCGGCTGCTGAGCCCGACCAACAGTCAGGGGTAGGTCGACGGTCCGGCCAGGCGCCGGGGCGTGCGAGTCCAACTGCATACGGCCACCCCGACGGGCGAGCCCTCCACGCCGAGTCTCGGTATCCGCCAGCAGCAGTCCTCGAACCTCCAGGGGTAGGGGTTCAAGATCAGATCGTCGGCGTAGATGTCGATGGACGTGGTGGAAATCTATCTGGTGATCGCTCACCCATGCTCACTGACCGGGAACGGTGAAGACGACCTTGCCGAAGACCTCACCGTCGAGCATTCGGCGAAATCCCTTGGGTGCGTCGGTGATTGGCAGGATCGAGTCGATGACTGGGCGGACGTCCGTGGCGTCGAGCAAGTCGATCAAGGCGCGGAGCTCGGCTCGGGTGCCCATCGTTGAGCCCACCACACGCAGCTGCAATAAGAAGATTCTGTTGAGGTCGACGTTGCGCAAAGTGTCGCCGGTCGTCACGCCGGATGTGACCAGGGTGCCACCGGGGCGCAATGACCGCACCGAATGCGACCACGTCGCCTCGCCGACCGAATCCATCACGGCGTCAACTCGACGCGGGAGTCGCTCACCGCTCGCGAACACCTCGTGAGCGCCGAGTTCGAGGGCACGTTCGCCGCGGTTCTCGTCCCGACTGGTCACCCATACCCGGAAGCCGGCGGTGCGCGCCAGCGCGATCAGCGCGGTGGCCAAGCCGCCGCCGGCGCCCTGGATCAGCACGGTATCGCCGGCCCGTAGCCCGCTGCGGGTGAACAGCATGCGGTACGCCGTCAGCCACGAAGTTGACAGGCAGGCGGCGTCGATGGCCGACAGCGATGACGGCCTTCGCAGCACGTTGCGCCGCGGGACGACGACCTCCTCGGCGAACGTGCCCTGGTGTAACTCGCTCAGTAGCGTGCGCTTGGGATCGAACGTCTCGTCACCGACGGTGTCGGGGTCGGCGATGACGGCGTGCACGATGACCGGTTCCCCGTCCTCGTCGTACCCCGTGGCATCGCAGCCAAGGATCATCGGCAGGCGCTCCGGCGGCAGGCCAGCGCCGCGAAGCAACCAGATGTCACGGTGATTGAGGGACGCCGCCTCCACCCGCACCCGGGTCCAGCCCGACGGCCTTTCCGGAGCCGGCCGCTCACCGACGCGCAGCCCGGACAGCGGATCATCTTGGTCAACGTGCTCGGCGAATACCGCAAACAAGGTTCCTGCCCTCCCGGAGGTTGGCTCTATCGCTAACGTCAACTATTCGACATAATCGTAGATCACGCTGAGTCGGCAGGGAAGCGAACAATCGACGTCGGCTTCGTCGGCGCCCGGGGCGCCAGCGTTGGACATCGTCGCGGGTGGGACCGGCCGCAATCGGTTCGCGCGATGGGTCAGCCGCGTGGATCGATAAGGACTTTCATCGTCCGTGCGGCGCGCAGCGACTCGAACGCCGACATCGAAGATTCGAGGGGCACGACCGCGGTTGTGAGGTCCGCGACCTCGATATGACCGTCTGCGAGCAGCTCAATGG
>DATKEW010000367.1:0-14998 GCA_035511785.1 Mycobacterium sp. | reverse complement strand
TCACAAGCCGGGCATTCGCGAGTACCCCGCGGAATTCGTCGAGCTCCTGAACACGACCGATGAACGTCGCTGGCGAGACGCGAAGGACCATGTGGATAACCCCTCACTCGACAAACGCCGCTGAATCGCCCGGCTGTCGGACTGTCGACGACACACCGCAATGATATGAAGTCGGGGCAACCGTGCATAGGAAGTTCGCCGACCGGCAGCGCCACGCCTGCGTCGATGCGTGCTTCCCGAAACAGGTAGTTGAACAGGTAGATCACTCCGCGCGCCGTCGGTTTCGTGCGCGGCAATATGACATGTCATGCAAACCACCAATGACACTGCTCATAACCCCACTGACGTCGACGTCGTGGTGGTCGGCGCTGGGTTCGCCGGCCTGTACGCAACACATCGCTTTCGCAATGTCCTCGGGCTGCGAGTCCGCTCATTCGAGGCGGGCTCTGGTCCCGGGGGCACCTGGTACTGGAACCGTTATCCGGGTGCTCGCTGCGACATCGAGAGCTACAACTACTCCTACTCCTTCGATGAGGCGCTCCAGCGCGAGTGGCGCTGGAGCGAGCGGTTCGCCGCGCAGCCGGAGATCCTTGCCTACCTGGAACACGTCGCCGACCGCTTCGATTTGCGGCGCAGCTACACCTTCGAGACCCGGGTCACATCGGCGGTCTGGGATGATGCCGGCAACTTCTGGACGGTGGGCACCGACGCGGGCGAAAAGTTGACCACGCGTTTCATCATCGCGGGCAGCGGCGTCCTCTCCGCCGCCCAGCAGAACGAGTTCCCGGGCCTGGGCGACTTCGAGGGCGACGTCTTGAGGACTGCCGCGTGGCCACACGAGGGCTACGACTTCACCGGCAAGCGGGTCGCGGTGATCGGCACCGGTTCCAGCGGACTCCAGGTCATCCCGGAGGTGGCCCGCGACGCTGCGCACCTGACGGTCTTCCAGCGCACCCCCCAGTACGCCATCCCACTGGGAAACCGGCCGACCTTCGCGCACGAGCACGATGAGATCGTCAACGACTACGCCGCGATCCGCGCGGCGTCGCGCCTGAACTTCGTCGGCGCGCCCTACCCGGAAGCTTCGCCGTCGGCGCTGGCGGTCGACGAAGAGACGCGCAAGGCGATCTACGACAAGTACTACGACGGCGGCGGCTTCCGCATGCTGGTTTCCACGTTCGGTGATCTGCTGCACAACAAGGAGGCCAACGACACCGTCAGCGAGTACATCCGTGACCGGATCAAGGAGCGGGTCGAGGACCCGGTCGTGGCCGACCTGCTGTCGCCGAAGGGCTACTCCTACGCCACCAAGCGGGCGCCGTTCGAGTACGGGTACTTCGAAACCTTCAACCAGGAAAACGTCGAGCTGGTCGATGTGCAGTCGACCCCGATCAGGTCCATCACGGCGACCGGCGTGGAGACCTCGGCCCAGCACTTCGAGTTCGACGTCATCGTCATGGCCACCGGGTTCGACGCGATCACCGGGTCGCTGCTGCGCATGGGCCTCATCGGACGTAACGGTGCCGAACTGGCTACACGCTGGGCGGATGGGCCTCACACCTACCTCGGTATCGCCGTGCCGGATTTCCCGAACTTGTTCATGATCACCGGTCCCCAGAGTCCGTCGGTGATCTACAACATGCCGCTCGCAATCGAGGACCACGTCGAGTTCGCCTCGGCCGCGATCGAGGCGACCCTGGGCCGCGGTGCGGACCTGGTCGAGGCGACCGCCCAGGCCGGCGACGCGTGGCAGGTCCTGGTCTCCGGCATTGCCGATGCGACCCTCATGACCCAGACAGCGTCGTGGTACATGGGTGCCAACATCCCTGGCAAGCCGCGGGCCGCGCTGCTCTTCGCCGGCGGCGCGCCGCTGTACCGCGCCATGTGTGCTGAGGTCGAGGCCACCGGCTTCGGGGGCTTCCGCATCGGCGAGGAAACCGCTCCACTGCCCAGCAGCATGCTGCTCGACCCGAAGGTCGCTACCGTCCTGGGCCTCATCATGCTCGGCGACGCACGCTCGTACGAACAGCTTTCCGTCGAGGAGCAGCGCGCCATGCTGGAGTCGTTCGTCCTTGTCCAGGCGCCGCCGCGACAGTCGGTCAAGTTCGAGGAGCGGACCTACCCCACCGCCGCCGCCGAGCACCTGAACCTGCACCTGCCGGTGCGCATCTACCACCCTGATGCCAAAGGACCCCTGCCCGTGGTGGTGTTCCTGCACCCCGGCGGGTGGGTCGGTGGCAGCATCGCGCTCTCCCACGCGCCATCCACCGAGCTGGCCGAGGAGCTCGGGGCGGTCGTGGTCACGCCGAGCTACCGGCTCGCACCCGAGCATCCGTTCCCGGCGGCGATCGACGACGCCTACGCAGCTCTTCAGTGGGCCGCTGAGCACGCCGCTGAGCTCGGCGGCGACCCCGCCCGGATCGTGATCGCCGGCGAGAGCGCGGGCGCCACGCTCGCGGCCATCGCCGCACAGCGGGCACGCGACGAGAACGGTCCTCGCCTGGCCGCCCAGGTGCTGCTCTACCCCCCGATTCACCCAACGGCTGACACGGAGTCGAGGCGTCTGTTCCCGCACGGTCCAGTGGTCGGTGTCGCAGCCGTCACCCAGATGTGGGAGCTGTACCTCGGCGACCTGGCCCTGCAGGACTCACCTCTGGCCTCGCCGCGCAATGCGTCGAGCCTCGAGGGACTCCCCCCGGCGCTGGTGCTCACCGCGGAGATCGATCCCACGCGCGACGAGTCAGAGGCCTATGGCCACGCGCTCGCTGCTGCCGGTGTGCCGACCGAGGTCAAGCGCCTCGACGGCTTCATTCACGCCACGCTCAACCTCGGCGGGTACGTGCCTCGCACTCGCGAGATCTACGAGGCGATCAACTCGTTCCTCGCCGCGCATGGGCAGACGGCGGGCTCGGGCGCTGCGACCGGCATTCGCTGAATCAACACCGGAACGGCGCCCCGCCGGACCGCAGACACCAACGATCAAATTCAGGAGATCCAGATGACCTCGGTTGCCTTTGTCGACGGCCAAGGCCCCACCCGTGTCCTCGTCCTGCACGGCTGGTTCCTCGACAGCCAGGTGTGGAACAAGTCCAGGCCGTTCACCGACCTCGACACCTTCACCTATGCCTACGTGGACTTCCCGGGCTACGGCGTGAACCGTCCGGCCGATCCCGCCCAGGGTATCTCGGGCATGGCCGACGTGGCTCTGGCTGCCGCAGAGGAGCTCGGCTGGGACCGCTTTGCGATCCTCGGGCATTCGATGGGCGGCGCCACCGCGACCGTGGTCGCCGCGCGGCAGCCCGACCGCGTCCTCAGCGTGGCTGCGCTGACCCCGGCAGCGCCGGGAGGCTCGGCTCTCGACGATGCGACGTACCAGGCCTTCCTCGATGCGTACGCCGCTCCCGGAGATACGATTCGCGCCGCGCTGTCGCCCCACATGTCGGAGGCCGACGCGGCCGACATCGAGAAGTGGAACCGCGACTCGATGGATCAGGACGTCTGGATCGCCTACCTGGCCAACTGGAGTAGAGGCGCACCGACCGAGTCGCTCGCCCGGATCGCGGCACCGACAACACTGCTCGTTGGTGAGAGCGACCTCTTCGTCACCCGGGAGTACCTGGAGCCGACCGGCCGCGCCATCGCCGGGAGCAGGTTCGTCGAGGTCCCCGGCGGGCACTACCCGATGGTGGAACACCCCCAGCGATCGGTCGAGTTGTGGGAGGTCGCACTTTCCAGTGCAGGCCAGAGAGGAGCGCCGTGAACGTGCTCATCGAAACGACCGCACTGTCCATCGGGCGTCCGACGCCCGAAGCCAGCCAGGGATTGGTGGCCGAATGGTACGAGGCGAAAGCCCGCTTGCACGAGCATCTGGCCGGGCTGGGGGGACCCGACAACAGGCGTGAGCCAGCCGTCGCCGGTGAGCGCCCGGAGCTGACCGAGGCGGCCGTCCTGGTCGCCGGCGGCCGCGGTGTCGGCAGCGCGGAGACCTTCACGGTCGTCGAGGAGTTGGCCGACTCCGTGGGAGAAGCTGTCGGTGCGTCGCGTGCCGCGGTCGACTCGGGCTACTACCCGGGCCAGTTCCAGGTGGGCCAGACCGGTAAGACCGTGTCGCCGCAGCTGTACGTCGCGCTGGGCATCTCCGGGGCGATCCAGCACCGCGCCGGAATGCAGACGAGCAAGACGATCATCGCGGTGAACAAGGACGAAGAGGCGCCGATCTCGGAGATCGCCGACCTGGGCATCGTCGGCGAGCTGTGCAAGGTCACGCCGCAGCTGACCGAGGCGATCAAGGCCCGCAAAGGCGACCGCAGCCTCACGGGTGATCACGCTTCCCGCAGCGACGCATCGAAGTCGGTGCTGTCATGACGCACGCCACCGGACGGCTGGCCGTGATGACCGAGCCCGGCCAGTTGAGCATGGCCGAATACGACGTTCCCGAACCCGAGCGCGACGCGGTGGTCCTCAAGATTGTTCGGGCAAACGTGTGTGGCTCCGAACTACATATGTGGAACGGCCACCATCCGACAAAAAAGCGCGGCGGGCTCGGACACGAAATGATTGGTCGCGTCCACGCGATCGGCAGCGCCGTCACCACCGACTATGCGGGACAGCCCATCTCAGTCGGCGACAGGGTGGTGGTGACGTATTTCCAGACCTGCCAGCGCTGCAACCGTTGCCGGGGCGGACAACCCAGCCTGTGTGACAACGCCTACGAATTCTTCGGCAAACAACCCGAGGAGTGGCCGCATTTCCACGCCGCCTTCGGTACCCACTACTACGTCCATCCGCACCAGCACTTCTACAAGGTCCCTGACGATGTCGATGACGCCATTGCAGCCGCCGTCAATTGCGCGCTGTCCCAAGTGATGTTCGGCATCGACCAGATCGGGCTCGAATACGGTGAGACCGTCCTGATCCAAGGAGCCGGTGGGCTGGGCCTCAACGCCGCGGCTGTCGCGGTCGAGCGCGGCGCCCGGGTCATCGTCGTCGACGGAGTTCCCTCCCGCCTCGAGCAGGCGAAGGCATTCGGCGCGACCGATGTCATCGACATCTCCACCGTGACCGAACCGGCGGACCGCCTCGCCGCGGTCCATGACATGCTCGGCGGCGAAGGGCCGGACGTGGGCATCGAAGTGACCGGTGTTCCTGCCGCCTTCGCTGAAGGACTCGAGCTTATCCGACGCGGGGGCCGCTACCTCGTCATGGGCACCCTTTCTCCCGGTCGCACAGTGCCTTTCGATCCGGGATACGTCACCCGCAAGTCGCTAACCATCAAACACGTCGAACGCTACGAAGCCCGCTACCTCAGTAAGGCGCTGGAGTTCGTACAGCGACACCAGGCGGCGTACCCGTTCGACAAATTGGTCGACGCCGAATTCGCGCTCGCCGACGTCAAGCAGGCGCTGGATGCCTCCGCGCAGCGCATCGTCACCCGGGCAGCAGTGTGCATGTAGAAGTCGATCTGAGTCGCGCGGAGCCTCCCATTGGTGGATTGCCCACCAGGGCGGCGATCGCGACCCAGCCAACGCCGTGATGGCTCAGTAAGGAGGGCTGACAATGTCAGCATATGACGAACGTCCCTGGTTGGCGTTGTATGACGAGGGTGTTCCCGCGGACCCGTCACCACCGACTGCGACGGGGCTGGCGATGTTCGACGCGGCTCTGCAGCGTGACCCGTCGTCGGCGTTGATCCACTACTTCGACACCACGTTGACCGTCGGCGACGTCGACAGGCTTTCGGCAAGCTTGGCGGTCGGCCTGGCCGAGGAGTTCGGTGTGGCGCGGGGGGACCGGGTGATGGTCCAGCTGCAGAACATGCCCGGGTTTGTCATCGCCATGATCGCCGCATGGCGTCTGGGTGCCATCCTGGTGCCGGTTAACCCCATGTTCCGGGCGGCGGAGATGGACAAGTTGATCGCTGATTCCCAACCGCGCGTGCTGGTTCAGCTTGAGTCTTTGGTGCATGCGCTGGATTCGGTCCACGCCGCGCACCAGGTGCCGGTCATCAGCGCCAGCGAACTGGACTTCGTCACCGACTGGCCTGCCGACGTGTTTCCCGGCATCACCCGCAACCGCGCCGACGGTGCACGCGATCTGTTCGAGCTGATCGAGACCTACCCGGGCGCTCGCCCAGCCCCGATCGATCTCAGCGGCGACGACGTCGCTTTCCTGGTGTACACCTCTGGCACCACCGGTCCGCCCAAGGGGGCGATGAACCTGCACCGGGCGGTGACGTTCAACTCCGAGAATTACCGCAATTGGTGCAAGCTCACCACTGCGGACGTATGCCTGGGCATCGGGCCGCTGTTTCACGTCACCGGGCTGATCGCGCACATCGGGGTTTCGCTGCTGGTGCCGATGCCGCTGGTGCTGGGTTACCGCTTTCATCCGGTGATGATGGCCCGACTGATCGAAAAATACCGGGCGAGTTGGGTGATGAGCGCGATCACCGCCTACATCGCGATGATGAACGACCCCTCGGTCGCGCAGTACGACCTGTCGTCGCTGTCGAAGTTGTGGAGTGGGGGACAAGCGGTTTCCCCGGCCACCGTCGATGCTCTTGAAGCGCGGTTCGGTGCGTACGTGCATAACCTGTACGGACTGACCGAGGTGACCTCCGAATCGCACGCGGTACCCGCAGGCCGACGCGCCCCCGTCGACCCGACCAGCGGCGCACTGTCCGTGGGACCGCCGGTGTCCGGATTCATTGTGCGCGTCGTCGACGACAACGGGAAGGACCTGCCGGTTGGTGAGGTCGGCGAACTGGTAATGGAGAGCGAAAGCGTGGTGCCCGGCTACTGGAACAAGCCCGAGGACAGCGCAAAAGCCATGCCCGGCGGCCGGTTCTTCACTGGCGACATCGGATTCATGGACGAAGCCGGCTGGTTCTACATCGTCGACCGCAAGAAGGACCTCATAGTCGCGTCCGGCTTCAAGATATGGCCACGCGAGGTCGAGGACGTCCTCTATGAGCACCCGGCCGTGCGGGAATGCGGCGTGGTCGGGATACCGGACAGCTACCGGGGCGAAACGGTGGCTGCCTTCGTCAGCCTCAAACCCGGAGCCAGCGCTACCGCTGAGGAACTGATCGACCACTGCAAGCAACGACTGGCGGCGTTCAAGTATCCGCGCCGCGTCGACATCCTCGATGAGCTCCCCAAGAACGCAAGCGGCAAGATCTTGCGCCGCGAGTTGCGAGAAAGAGCCCCGCAGCCGAGTCCATAATTCGCTGCAGAAGGCCTCCGAACGAGAGCTGTGTATGCAATCCGTTACGACGAGGCACCTCTCAACCAACTCGAAACCGGCACGGTGATTGCCACACCGCACCCGATGGCCCTGACACCCCGACAAGAACGGAGGCCACTGATGCCGCTCACGCGGACAGCAGTGACAGCGGCACGCCGTCAGCGACTCGCGAGCAGCTGGCGAAGCCCAGACCCAGCTCGCCGTCATGCCGGTAGCGGCCGGCCACAGCCGCGGCTTGAGGTGGGGTAGGCGATGGGACGGAACAATCAGGGACCTATCGCCGTGGACCAATTCACCCGAATCCACGGGACGAGGATCCGATACCGCACGCTCGGCTCGGGACCACCCCTGCTGCTCATGCATGGTATGGGTGCGAGCCTCGAGCTCTGGGATCCGTTGCTGCCGTTCCTCGAGGGATTCACGGTCGTTCTGATGGATCATCCGGGGGCAGGACTGTCGGCTACCTCCACCCGCCCGATGACAATGCGCTGTTACGCGCGCGTCGCGCACGGGCTGCTAGGGCACCTCCAACTGCGCGACGTCGCGGTGCTCGGATTGTCGTTCGGCGGAATGGTCGCACAAGAGCTGGCTCGCGCAGCCCCCCAGCGCGTCTCACGATTGGTGCTTGTCTGTACATCCTGCGGCTGGGGAAGCGTCCCGGGTGGACTCGCCGCCCTCGCCGCCGTCGCGACACCATTGCGATACCACTCGCCTGCCTACATGAAGATGGTCGCACCAATCCTGTACGGAGGCGGCACCGACCGAGCAGCTCAAGTGCAGGCTGCGCAGGCAGAGGCGCGACTCGCGTATCCGCCGTCCACCCTGGGCTACTTCGCGCAGCTGACTGCGGCATGGACCTGGTCGAGCCGGCCCTACCTGCGGCGACTTTGCGTCCCCACACTGGTTGTGTCGGGTTCGGACGATCCGGTCATTCCCGCCGCGAACGGTCGCATCCTGGCTGGCCTTATCGGCGGCGCACAGTATTTCGAAGTCGATGGCGGTGGACACCTGTGCTTGCTGGACGCCGCTGAGCGGGTGGCTCCCCGGATCACAGCATTTCTGCGGAACCACGCACGAGGCGACTGATGGCCGACAAGCCGCTGTGGCGCCGTGCTGTGGACTCCGTCGATGCCGTGATCGCCCCACACCTCGAGGAGTTCGCCACTAGCACGTTTGTCGACATCACCCATGCGGTGCGTCGGGGTCGAAACGGCGTTCGAGGGTGGGCGGATCGCCGCAGCCGAGTGATGTGGCACTTGCTGAACCTTCCGGCCGGCAGCGACATCAAGCGGCTCAGCCGCCAGGTGGCGAGCCTGGACCGCGAGCTCCGCCAGCTACGTGGAGAGCTCAACCGCGAAATCGAGGATGGCCCGCATGGTCGAGATTCCTAATCCGCTCGATCTCGTCGACCGCGTCCGCCGCGACATCGAACGCAACGCCTTACGCGTACGCAACGGGGTGCGCCTAGTTGCGGGAAGCCCTGCCAAAGCCGGTCTGACGCCAAACGATGTGGTTTGGGAAAGCGGGCGGGCACGTCTGACTCGATACCACCTACCGGGTGTGGCCCACCGCTTTTCGCCGCCTTTGGTGATCGTGTTCAGCCTCGTCAGCCGCAGCTACATCTTCGATTTATGTCCCGGGAACAGTTTTGTTGAAACGCTGCTCACGGAGGGCTTCGACGTATACGTGCTCGACTTCGGGATTCCCGACGAGCGCGACGCGGACAATAAGCTCGAGGATTACGTTGACGGCTACATCCCTGCCGCGCTGCGGCGAGCGGCAACGTTGAGCGGCTCTAGCGACGTCAATCTTGTCGGCTACTGCTTGGGTGGCATACTGGCGATCTTGTTCGCTGCCCGCGACCGACGTGGTCTCATCCACAGTCTCACCGCGCTCGCTGCGCCGGTAGATTTCAGCAAACAAGGCGCATTTAGCGAGATGTTTGAAAACGGCCGTATCGAGGTCGACGCGATCGTCGATGACAGCGGCAACATCCCGGCCAGCGTGATGAGTCAATCGTTCAAGCTCCTCAAGCCCACTGCCGACGTAAGCCGATACGCCAACCTGCTCGACCGCATGTGGAACGACGAATACGTCCACGCGTATCAGCTCATGACGTACTGGAATAGCGACCATGTTCCGTTTCCTGGTGCCGTGGCCCGACAAGGGGTCGAGATGCTAATCCGCCGCAACGGGCTGATGACTGGGCGAGTCGTTCTCGGCGGCGAAGCCGTCGACCTCGGGCGGATTGTGTGCCCGACCCTGGTAGTGGTGGCCGACAAGGACCACATCGTGCCGCCCCCTTCGGCGGTGCCCTTAATGGACCTCATCGGCGCCTCAAACAAGGAGTTGTTAGGGCTTCCCACCGGGCATGTCGGCCTGTTCGTCGGCAAATCCGCGGCCAAGACGACGATCCCGCGCTTGGTCGAGTACTTCCGGCGGCACACGTCTCCGTCAACCGACCACCAGAACGAACAATCCGCCAACCACCACGAGATGGAGCCATGAGTACCGATATCCGTGCACTCGAAGCGAGCCTGTTGGCGCCAGTGCAAGCATTCCTCGAAGAGTTGACTGCGCCGGATTTGACCTTCGTCAAAGAGGATGTCAGCGATCCGCGGGTCGTTCAGGGTTGGATCGACGGTTCAGTCCGAGGTCAGAGATGGGTCGCCATGCAGCAGGGCGCGGTCATCGGCCTGGTTACCCTGCTCCGCCAGGTGCAGTGGTCAAGCCACGTCGCCGACATCCGGCTTGTCGTCAGTCCTCGAGCGCGTGGCCATGGTGTGGGAACTGCGCTAGCGCGGCACGCCGTGCGCGCTGCGCTAGGACAGGACTTGCGCAAGATCGTGGTTGAAATCGTCGCGGTCGACGAAGCGAGCGTCGCCATGTTCGAACGCCTCGGTTTCCAGCCCGAGGCTCTGCTCGTTGACCACATCCGAGATCGCGATGGCGAGCTGCGCGACCTCCTGATGCTCGCATTCCATGCCGCTGACGCTCGTTCGCTGGCAGAGACTCTGGGACTAGAGGAAGCGCTCGGTTGAAAAGTGCCGCACCACATCCCTGCGGCACACTCCGACGGTACGAGGCGGCGGCGATTCCACTCACCGTCCTGCGGCACGCCTCTACGTCGGAGTCACTGCTCGGTTATGACGCCCTGCTCACTGAGGTGATTGGCGATGATGATGCCGGCGTTACGGATATGGGCACGCATCGCCTCGGCGGCCGCTTGCTCACTACGGTTACGAAGACCTCGGAAGATCAACGCGTGGTCATCGCGGGCGGCCAACTCCCAACCCTTGATGTGCCCGTACATACTGAACGGCACGTAGCGCAGAGTCAGCGACAACAGCCAGACGAGCTTGGGCGCGGCGGCCGCCCGATTGATCAGTTGATGGACGGCGAAGTCGGCTTCCTCCACGGCCACCGAATCGCCTGCCTCAACCGCGGCGACGAGTTTGTCCTGGATCTCGTCGAGTCGGTCCTGGTCGTCGCCGGTGAGGTTCACGGCGGCACGTGCGGCTAGTTCGCCCGACAGGTACGCCTGCACGTCGTACAAGTCCAGCACGTCTTGTCGGCTCATCGGTAGCACTCGAAAGCCACGGCCGGGTTCGAAGGACACCATTCCCTCACCCGCCAGCGCCATCAGCGCTTCGCGCACCGGGGTGGCGCTGACACCGAGTTCCTCGGCGAGGTGTTCGGTCCGCAGCCGGGAATCGCCCGGCATCGTCCCGCTCATGATCAGCTCCCGGACCTTCTTGACGACCTGGGCATTGAGCCGTTGCCCCGGCTTGCCCAATCGGGTATCCGAGGTGTCCTCGGTGGCAGCTCTATCGCTTGAGGCCATCGATTCACCTCCTGGGTGTCGGCCGTGCGCACGAGTTTAGACGGCGAAATGCTTTGATCCGGCCGCTGTGGGTGTCGATCAGCGCGCATACGCCGTACCGAGGACCAGCCGCCCGGACCATCGCTTGAAAGCCGTCGAGGATCGTCGTCGGATAGGTGTTCGGATGCTCGAGTTCCCGTGCGGTCGAAACTATCTCATCGACGAATGTGGCCGCGGCCGAGGAGACGCCGTCGGTATGGTACGGTCCGGTGCAACTGCTCAGCATTCCGGCCGATTCCGAGTTCTTCGGTGGTGCCACCTTCGCCGAAGTGCGCTCAGCAGTTGGCCCTGAGTCGTTTCGCGCAAGGTTTCCAACCATGAGCCCTTTCGCTCATCCCAGCTTGATGACCGACCGAGCACCCTGTCCCGACTTCATTCGTTCGAACGCGACGCCGACTTCGTCGAGAGAGATCCGGTGGGTGATCAGCGCAGCCAAGTCGAGCTGCTCGGTCAGTACCTCTTCGGCTATGACCGGGATGTCGCGTTCGGGATCTGAGGCGCCGTAAATGGAGCTGTTGATCGTGCGTGAGAAGTGGAACAGCTCAAGGGGATTGAAAGTCACTTCCTGTTCCTTGCGTCCCACTCCCACGATCGTGCAGCTCCCGCCGCGGCGGACTGAGCTCCACGCCATCCGGATCGTGGCCGCAGCGCCGACGCATTCCAAGGCGTGGTCAGCTCCGCGTCCTTCGGTCAGGGAGCGAATGTGTTTATGCAACTTGGGGTCACTGAGAACGAAGTGCGTGGCGCCGGCAGCTCGGGCGAGTTCCTCCTTCTCCGGGGACACGTCCACAGCGATGATTGTGTTCGCCCCGACAAGTTTGGCGCCCATGACCGCCGACAGGCCGATACCTCCCAGCCCGATGACCAAGACGGATTCGCCGGCCCGAACACCTGCCGTGTTACGGACCGCGCCGACCCCGGTCAATACCGCGCAGCCCATCAATGCCCCGAGTTCGAGCGGTACACCCTGGGGGAGGGGTACCACCGAGGTCTCGGGCAGTACGACTTCCTCAGCGAATGCCCCCACTCCCATGCAGTGGTTGAGCGGTGTGCCGTCCGCTAAAGAGCCGCGGCTAAGGGTGGTGACCCCTTCGACCACCTTGCACAACCATGGTTCGCCAGCCTGGCAGAACCAGCATTGCCGACAGGGCGCCGCCCAGTTGAGCACGACACGGTCACCTACCGCCACGGTGGTGACATCAGAGCCAACCTCAGCGATCACGCCGGAAGCTTCGTGGCCGAGGACGACCGGAAACTGCGCTGCGACGGTGCCGTTGACCATCGATAGATCGCTGTGGCACACGCCCGCTGCAGCGATCCGGATCCGCACGTCACCCGACCCCACGGGGGCGAGTGCGACATCACAGACTTCCGGCGTCCCATCGAGTTCGTGGACGACAACTGCCTTGACCATTCGTTCCTCCTCTAACAGTGCGGATCCGACCGGTAGCGATATCCAGTAGCCCTTCGGCGATAACGAGAATCGGACTCACGGTTTCTATACAATCTCTGCGATCTCGTTTGATCGTTGATCGACGTGCGAACCTTCGTCTGCCATCGCTCTCATCAGATATTGGGTGCCCGTTCCTGCTCGAGCTCCCGTGGTCGACAGATATTTATTCGAACAAATTCTATAGAGAAACAACTTCACGTCAAGATCTCCCTTGGTCGCAAGCGATTTGGCACGCACGGCTGTCCCGGTACCGCTCCTCTCTGGTTTTTTCTATAGAAAACTTGCTAGGATCGCGGGTACAAGTTTCGTGAAGCCTGCATGAGGAGCAATGCGATGAGCAAGCGCAGCGACTGGTTTGTCGACGGCGGCTGGGCGACAGCCGCCGTCGGCAGGGCCATGGTCGATGTCTTCAACCCGGCCACTGAAGAGCTGATCGGGACGATACCGGCCAATACAGCTGAGGACGTGAATCATGCAGTGGCATCGGCGAAATCCGCGTTCGCGAGCTGGTCGCAGACCACCTACGCGGAGCGCGCCGAGCACCTGCGGCGCTTGCGCGATGCCCTGCAGGCGCGCAGCGAGGCCATCGCAACCACCATCGCGTGCGATGTTGGGACGCCGATGCGGATCGCGAGCCGGATCCAAGCGGCACTTCCCATCACAGATATAGAAAACTACATCGAGATTCTCGATAGCGGCATCGAGGAAACGCATATCGGCAACACCGTCGTGGTCCACGAACCCATCGGCGTCATCGCGGCCATCACCCCGTGGAACTACCCTCTGCATCAGATCACCGCGAAGCTGGCCCCCGCGCTGGCCGCGGGATGCACGGTGGTGCTCAAGCCCAGCGAGGTCGCTCCCCTTGTGGTGGAGCACCTGTTCGACGCCATAGTCGAGGCGGCGCTCCCGCCCGGGGTGGTCAACCTGGTGCACGGCTACGGGCCTGAAGCCGGCGAGGCGCTGGTCACCCATCCCGACGTCGACGCCGTCTCTTTTACCGGTTCGGTCGCCGCCGGTGCCCGCGTCGCCGCGCTCGCAGCCGCCTCCATCAAGAAGGTAACGCTCGAACTCGGCGGCAAATCCGCCAATGTGGTTCTCGATGACGCCGATCTGAAGACGGCGGTAAAGGTGGGAGTGGCCAACGCGTTCCTCAACAGTGGTCAGACGTGCACCGCTTGGACTCGGCTGTTGGTGCCCGCCGATCGGCACAACGACGCGGTAGAACTGGCGGTCGGCTTCGCCGAATCCATGACCGTCGGTGACCCACTCGATCCCGCCACCAAGCTGGGCCCGGTGGTCTCCGCCGCCCAGCGTGATCGCGTGCGCAGCTACATCGAAAAAGGCATCGCCGAGGGGGCGACGCTGGCTACCGGCGGTCTTGACGCGCCGGTCGGCCTCGACCGCGGGTTCTTCGTCGCACCAACGATTTTCGCCGACGTTGATCCTGGTTCGACCATCGCTCAAGAAGAGATTTTCGGACCGGTGCTCGCCATCATCCCCTACCAAGGAGACGCCGCCGCCCTCGAAATCGCCAATGGGACCAACTACGGGCTACACGGGTGCGTGTGGTCCGCGGACTCTGGACGAGCCGAAGCGTTCGCCCGTGCGATGCGCACTGGGCAAGTCGATGTCAACGGTGCCGCATACAACGCGAAGGCGCCGTTCGGCGGGTACAAGCGTTCCGGCGTCGGCCGCGAGATGGGCCGCGAAGGCCTTCTCGAGTACCAAGAAACCAAGTCGATCCAGCTGTAGATAACGAGACGGAGAGCAGTTTCGTGAGGCCGGAACGGCGGCCAACCGCCGACACCTCGCCAACCGTCTGCGGCGATCCGGACATGAACACCTGTTGCAGATCAACTTCCGCTGAATAGAAGGACATCATCGTGCGAATCGTGCTCATGGGCCCACCTGGATCTGGCAAAGGCACCCAGGCGCGGCTGTTGTCGCAGAGGCCCGTCATCCTTCGTGGTGGCGGGCCGATTGTTTCAGCAATCACGGTGCTTAAGACCGTGGTTGCAGCGGTCCATCGATTGGATAGCCCATCACCAGCGCGACAGCCACCATTGCCAGCCGCCGTAATCACCGCCGCCCCAGCCGCGGTCACCGCCCCAGCCGCCGCGGTCACCGCCGCCCCAGCCGCCGTGGTCACCGCCCCAGCCGCCGCGGTCACCGCCGCCCCAGCCGCCGTGGCCGTGGCCACCGCCGTGACCGTCCATCGGTACGGGGGCGATCCCGGCCGGCAGGGCCGAAGCGGGAGCGGCCACCGCCGTCGGTGCGGCGGCGATCGCTGCCGCGGCGGCTCCCGCCACCAACAGCGTTGTGATGTACTTCGGTCGAATCCGCATGGCAGCGCTCCTCCGTTTCGCGGGCTGGCCGTGCTTGGCTAGCTTGTCTAACAATTGTCAACGCCGAGT
>DATKEW010000366.1:0-5654 GCA_035511785.1 Mycobacterium sp. | reverse complement strand
GGGCGCCCGGCCGGACCGGCGGCGAGGCGAGCACCCGACGGTGTGCCGGCCTGCTCGTGGTAGTAGGCGAACAGCGTGCCGCCACCGGAATGGCCCAGCGTCAGCACGGCGTCGAAGTCGCGTTCCCGCAAAAATGACTGGCCGGCAGCCACATCCAGCAGTGCCTGCTCGTGCAACAAGGCGATGTCGTTGTTGACCGAACGCGTGCCCTGGGTCCAGACCGCGAACCCGCGAGCGAGCAGTTCCGGCACGAGCGGGTGATGGGTCACGTCCTGACGCGGATGCATGATGCACACGACCGTGCGCGCTCCCGGGACTGTGCGCAACACACCATCCACCTTGACCTCGTCGTGCGTCTTCAGTGAATGCGTCGACTCGGTGACCCCAACGGGCAGCGCCTGAGTCTCCAGGTAGCGGCCCGCACCGAGCCTGGTCCGGTTCGCCGTCATGCCGACTCCAGCCGCAGAGAGTCTTTGTCCCACTGCGTGATTCGTGCCTCGCGCGTCCCGGCCACGCTGCTGTACCAGACCGCATGGCGGCAACCTGTCGTGCGCCTGTCGATCACGATTTCACGGTCAAAGACGATCTCGAAGTACGGCCCGACACGGCGCAGCGACAGTGCCCGTTCGTCGCGCGCCGCGACCTCCGCCACCGGCCTGTTCTCCGGGACGTCGAGCACATAGAGTGCGCTCATCGCGGGGACACACCGGTGGCGACGTTGGGGGCCGACCAGTCAGCCGCGCGCTCCAGGATCAACTCGGCCTTGCGGGCGAGCAGCGCATCCATGGTCGGGCGCTCTGCCCGCAGCACGTCGAGCAGAGCGTCGATCGTGAGGTTGGCGTCGAGATCCTCCTGTGGAGTCACTGGCCGGAGCGCGCGGGTGATCTCGACGAAGTACCCGTTCGGGTCGTGGGTGTAGATGGACTCGATCGTCTCGTGCTGGACCTGTAGTTCGACGGGCCATTGGCTGTCGTCGAGCCTGCGGCGGTACTCCAACAGGTCTGCCTCACTGTCGACATGGATCGCGAGATGTCGTGACGCCACGAAGAAGTCAGGAATGTCGTCCTCGAAACGCGCGTAGACGTCGCCCTTGACCCCGCGCTGCGGCGGCTCGTAGCCAAAGTAGTAGAAGAACGCCAACCGGTCCCCGTTGCCGATGTCGAAGAAGAAGTGGATGAAGTCTGGATGATCTTCAGGGCCCCATCCCACGGCGCAGATCGAGTGGACGACCGGGAAGCCGAGTGCGTCACGGTAGAAGGCGACCGTGGCGGCGGGATCCAGGGTCGGGTAGGCGACGTGGTCGACGCCCCGGACCAGATGCGGTGCTCCAGTCATCGAAAACCTCCAAGTCTCAAGCGGATATCTTCAAAACCATCAATTCGCGAGTTGCAGTAGCCGGCCGGCGCCGTCCAGGTTCGGCGCTTCGCCCAGAGCCTTGAGCAAGCTGTAGGCACCTGCCGTCGCTGCCGACAGGACCGGTATCCCGAACTCGGCCTCAGCGCCCTCGATCAGATCGAGCGACGGCATCTGCACGCACGCCGAGAGCACGAGCGCGTCGACGCCGGACAGGTCGAGCGAGCGCGCGGCTGTCATCACCCGGTCACCGGGCAGGCGGCCCACCTCAGCGTTGTCGGACACCTCCAGACACCGCCAGTCGGCGACCTCGAAGCCCTCCTCGACGAGGTAGTTCACCACCTTTTCGGCCAGTGGCCGTACATAGGGCGTCACCAAGGCGATACGACGGGCGTTCAGTCCGGCCAATCCCTCGATCAGCGCTCCGGCGCTTGACCTGACGGCGGCCTTGTCGTCGCGCTCGACGAGCATGTCCCGCGCACGCTGCTCGACGAGTGCGTGCTCGCCGGGGCCGATCGCCATCACGGCCACCAGGCAGGCGTAGAGCAACGCGTCAACCTCGGCATCGGCGAGCTCATCGACGCAGCGCTCCAGCTGGCCGTTCATGGTGCGCAGCTCTTCGATCTCAACGGTATGCATGCGCGTTCGGCTCGCGTGAAACGAGAAGCGAGCCGTCCGGTGCCGGCGCAAAAGTGCCGGCATCTCGGTCTCAACGGTCACGTTGGAACTGGGGACGATCAGACCGACTCGATGGTTGACCACGCTCACCCCTCGGCAGAGTTTGACAATTATGACGAATATTCTACATGACAGAAACAAGACTGGACAAGCGCAAGTCGGGCGGCCAGGCGTGTGAAAAGCGCCACGGGGCTGCCGTGGGCATGGTGATCGTGAGTAGGGGCTGACTGGCGTCAGTCGCGCGGGGGCGGGCTCTGGGACTCCAGGGCCAGTGCCGCTTCCAGCAACGCAACGTCCTGCTTCAACAGCTCGAGGGCGCGCGCCGGGCCGCGCGCGGTGGTGGACCGGCCGTCGGTAGGGCTCACCGCGGCGACGGCCATGTCGGCCAGCGCCGTCGCGACCGTGCGCTCATCGCCGTCCTCAGTCGGTCGGTACCACCACGCCACCCAGGTGCACTGCCCGATGATCCCCAGCGCGGCAGTGCGCGCATCGACCGGACGCATTTCATCACTCGCCATGCCCTCTTCGATGACAGCTTTGAACTCGGCGAGGATCCGTCGCCGTCCGTCCCGGTAGGACTTCGCGAGTTCGAGCGGCAGTTCCGCGTCCGAACGGACCAGCACACGGAACCGCTCTGGCTGGGTCGCGTGGCGACGTGCGGTGTCGAAGGCCATCGCGTGTAGTCGTTCCACCGCGGTCTTGCCGCCAAAGCGGCGCAACTTCGCCAATTCCTCGGCAGGCGCCAGCGTCAGATCGCTGACCAGCCGCGCGAGCAGTGCCTCTTTATTGGCGAAGTAGTGGTACAGCGCGGGACGGGTAAGCCCCGTGGCCTCCGCGATGTCTGTCAGTGTCGTCCTCGCGAAGCCACGCTCGGCGAACAACCGCGTCGCCTCGGTCAGTATCTGGTTCTCCACCAGGCCCCACCGTGCGCCGCGGGGGGGATCAGCCGCGTCTTTGCGACGCGCGGCCGATCGCTTGCTGTCCCGCGCTGACGACGACTTCACGGCGGACAGCCTAACGGGTTAGCCACCCGCGGGGCCGATGCCTGCCTCGGTGTCGCCGGTGGATAACCGGGCCTGCACCCGCATCGGATGTTCTCATGACCACGCTCGCATCAACCGTCAGCGCCCGGCCGCGTCTGCCAAATCGGTGGACACGAGCTCCGCCGCACGCTCCCGAAGGGTCCGCTTGTCGACCTTCCCGACGTTCGACCGCGGAAGCTGGGATACCCATTCGAGGCGCTCGGGCCATTTGAACTTGGCAACCCCGAGTGCGGCCAGATGCTCGCGGATGGCATCGAGTGTCACTTCCTGTTCCCGTGCGACGACGAAGGCGCACGCACGTTCCCCCAGTCGGGCATCCGGCATCGCCACGACCGCCGCTTCTTCGATGGCGGGGTGGTGCAGCAGCAGACCCTCGACCTCCTCGGCGTTGACCTTTTCCCCGCCGCGGCTGATGACGTCCTTGAGCCGGCCGTCGATGGACAGGTAGCGCCTGCCGTCGTAGGTGAGCACGGACGCGAGGTCGCCGGTGCGGTAAAAGCCGTCCGAGGTGAACGCCCGGGCGTTGTATTGGGCGGAGTCGAGGTAGCCCGGGATGGTGTACGGCCCGCGGCAGCACAGCTCCCCGGTGGTGCCGTCGGGAAGTTCCTGCTCGGTGCCGGGCTCGAGGATCCGAAACTCGTCCAACTCGGAGAGCGGAACACCAACCGACGACAGCCGGGCGTCGCGCGGCGCATCCGCGGGGGTAAGCGCGAAGAAGCCTTCACCCATCCCGAAATTCTGGCCGCTCCAGATTCCGTGCCGCTCAATCGTGTCAAACAGTTCGGGCGGCACCTTCGTGCCCGACAGCAGAATCTTCTGCAGTGAGCCGGAGAGTGTCGCGATGCCGTGCTCGCCGATCGCCAGGAAGTGCGCGTGCCCGACGAGGATGTGCGTGACCTGCTCGGCCACCAGAAACGGGAAACTCTCGGACACGTCCGGCACACCGAGTAGCAGGCAGGCGCCGACGCTGTGCGCAGCCTGCAGCCCGCACACGATGCCCGCGTTGTGGATGATCGGCAGGATGTGGGCCACCCGACTGTGCTCGGTCAGACCGAAACCCTGCGCGTACGTGTGGGAGTTGTACCAGTACTCGGCGTGCCGGCGCGGGATCACCTTGGGAATGTCGGTGGTGCCACCGGAGAGCTGAAAAACCGCGATGTCGGTCGGATCGAGTTCGTCCTGGATGGCCCGCACGATCTCGTGCGCGGCTTCGGGCTCGACATCGACCCCGAGGTCCTCGACGCGAGTACTGCCAGCGGCGGGTGCGGGGGCGCCGACGGTCAGCACGTGGCGCAGGGTGGGATGCCCGTCGGCGCACTCGGCCGCGAAATCGAGCAGGTCGAACTTCGCGCCAGGGGTGGCATCGACAAGGTGGGCGACCGCCTCGGTGCGCCGGCTGATCTGGTCGATCTCGTGCCGTCGGTGCTGGGCGAGGGTGGCCACCGGCACGAGCCCCGCCTTCTGTACGCCGTACCACGCGAGAATCGACTGCAGCCGGTTGTTCACCTGAAACAACAGCGGGTCGCCCGGCCGCAGCCCCAGGTCGCGGAGTCCTACCGCGATCTGGTCTGTCCGCGTGTCGAGCTCGGCGTAGGAGAGCCGTCCGTCGAGAGCGACCACGGCGTCGCGGTCGGAGAACCGTTGGGCCGTGGCATGCAATTGTTCGCAGATCGTGCGGTCCGTCCACACGCCGGCCGCCTGGTACCGCTGGATCGCGGCTTCCGGCAAGGAAGGCAGCCGATCGCCCCATCGCTCACCAACGCCCATGTGTTCCTCCTTGGGTCGGTCACAGTCGCCGAGGTAACGTAGGCCTGTTCTGCTCTGATGTCAAATTTTCGACATCACGTTCAAACAGATTAGCACGGACTGGAGTGATGCTTGACACTCTTTCGATAACGTCGAATAATCGACATGAGCGTAAGAACTGTGGTCGTCGAAGTCGAAGGAGCAGCCACGAATGTCCTATGTCATCGGAGTGGACGTCGGCGGAACATTCACCGACGGCGTGTTGCATGACGACGACGGCACGGTGGTCGCCGGCAAGACTCCCTCGACACCGCCGGATTATTCCCAGGGCGTGATCGACGTTCTGGGCGTGCTGGCGGAGCAGATCGGCCAGACGCCGGAAGAGATGCTGGCTAAGACGCACCACATCGCCCACGGCACCACGTCGTCACTGAATGCGCTGGTGACCGGGCACGTGCCGCCAGTGGGTTTCTTGACCACCATCGGGCATCGCGACTCCATCTACATCATGAATGTGGAGGGTCGATACGTGGGGCGATCGCCGGAGGAGCTCCAAGACGTGCTGCGCCAAAACAAGCGTCACGCGCTGCTGCCAAAGCGCCACGCGCTCGAGGTCGTCGAGCGGGTCGACCGTGACGGCACGGTGGTGGTGAAGCTGGACGAGGCCCAGGCGCGGACCGCAATTCACCGGCTGGTCGATGATGGGGTGCGCGCGATCGCGGTGTCGTTGCTGTGGTCCTTCCGCAACCCCACCCACGAGCAGCGCCTGCTTGAGGTGATTCACGAGATCGCGCCGGACGTGTTCGTCGCGCTGTCAAGCGAGGTCAGTCCCCG
>DATKEW010000365.1:0-5037 GCA_035511785.1 Mycobacterium sp. | reverse complement strand
AGGCGTCTGCTCGGGGCTACTTGGCCTCTACTTTGCCTTCTCGAGGATCTCGACGAGCCTCCAGCGTTTGGTCGCCGAGGTCGGACGGGTCTCCATCAGTGCAACCCGGTCACCGATGCCGGCGGTGCTGTTCTCGTCGTGCGCCTTGACCTTCTTGGTGGTCCGGATGATCTTGCCGTACAGCGGGTGTCGCATACGGTCTTCCAGCTCGACCACAATGGTCTTCTGCATCTTGTCACTCACCACGTAACCGATGCGCGTCTTGCGCCGGCCACGCGTCTTCGGAGCGCGCGGTGTGTGCTTGGGGCCCTTGTCTTTCGACGCGGTTTCCTTCGCAGCAGCCTGCTTCGGGGCCGGTTTGGCGGCCTTGGGGGCGGCCTTCGACGCGGTCTTGGATTCAGCCATCACGATTCCTTACCGTCGGGCCCGGAAGCCAGGCCCAGTTCTCGTTCCCGCAGCACGGTGTAGACGCGCGCGATTTCCTGACGCACCGTGCGCAGCCGGCGGTTGTTGTTGAGCTGTCCGGTCGCCATCTGGAAGCGCAGGTTGAACAGCTCCTCCTTGGATTCGCGCAGACGCTCGGTCAGCTCCTCGTCGGTGAGCTCACGCAGTTCGCCAGGCGAAATTCCCACTGCCATCAGAACTGATCCTCTCGGGTAACGATGCGTGCCTTGATCGGCAGCTTGTGGATTGCCCGGGTGAGCGCCTCCCGCGCGACCGATTCATTGGGGTAACTGAGCTCGAACAGCACGCGGCCCGGCTTGACGTTGACCACCCACCACTCCGGCGAGCCTTTACCCGAACCCATCCGGGTTTCCGCGGGCTTCTTGGTCAGCGGGCGGTCCGGGAAGATGTTGATCCACACCTTGCCGCCACGCTTGATGTGCCGGTTGATCGCGATACGAGCCGACTCGATCTGCCGGTTGGTGACGTAGGCATGCTCGAGGGCCTGGATGCCGTAGTCGCCGAAGTTCACTTCCGTACCACCGCTGGCGATGCCGCGCTGGCGGGGATGGTGCTGCTTGCGGTGTTTGACTTTGCGGGGAATCAACATGATTCAGCTCTCCGTGCTCTGCGATTCGAGGGCAGCCGCGCTGTCGCCCGCGGACGCGGCGCCTTCGTCGCCGCCGGCGGCCCGCCCGGCCTCGGTGCTGGTCGCTGTGGTGCCCGACGCGCCGCTGCGGCGCGGACGTGCGCCCGATGGCCGCTCGCGGCGCGGACGCTCGGCGCCCGCCGGCGCGGCCGCGGCCAGTTCGCGCTTGCCACCGACAATGTCGCCCTTGTAGATCCACACCTTCACGCCGATCCGGCCGAAGGTGGTCTTGGCTTCGTACAGGCCGTAGTCGATGTCAGCGCGCAGAGTGTGCAACGGCACGCGGCCCTCGCGGTAGAACTCCGAGCGGCTCATCTCGGCGCCGCCGAGACGGCCCGAGCACTGCACCCGGATGCCTTTGACGTTGGGCTGGCGCATCGCGGACTGGATGGCCTTGCGCATCGCGCGGCGGAACGCCACCCGGTTGCTCAACTGCTCGGCGACGCCCTGCGCCACCAATTGCGCTTGCGACTCGGGGTTTTTGACCTCGAGGATGTTGAGCTGGACCTGCTTGCCGGTCAGCTTTTCCAGGTCGGCACGGATCCGGTCGGCCTCGGTGCCGCGGCGGCCGATGACGATGCCGGGACGGGCGGTGTGGATGTCCACCCGGACCCGGTCGCGGGTGCGCTCGATCTCCACGTCGGCGATACCGGCGCGCTCCAGACCGCTGGAGAGCAGCCGACGGATCGCGACGTCTTCCTTGACGTACTCGGCGTACTGCTTGTCGGCGTACCAGCGAGACTTCCAGTCGGTGGTGATGCCCAGCCGGAAGCCGTGCGGATTGATCTTCTGGCCCACTAGTCTGAGCCTCCCTTCGCTTCAGAAGTCTCAGAAGTAGTTGCCTTGGCCGGTTCGGATTTCGCCGGCGCCTTCTTGGCGGGCGCCTTCTTGGCGGGTGCCTTCTTCGCCGGGGCTTTCGCGGCGGCCTTGCTGGCCTCGGCGCGACGCGCCCTGGTCGACTTGGCCGACCGTTGATCCTTGGCCGGCCGGCTTTCCACCACGACGGTGATGTGGCTGGTGCGCCTACGGATGCGGAACGCGCGGCCCTGGGCGCGCGGACGGATGCGCTTGGCGGTCGGGCCCTCGTCGGCGTAGACGGTGGCGACCACCAGGGTCGCCGGGTCCAGCCCGTTGTTGTTCTGCGCGTTGGCGGCGGCGCTGGCGATCACCTTGGCCACCGGTTCGCTGGCGGCCTGCGGCGCCCAGCGCAAGATGTCGAGCGCGTCGGCCACCGACCTGCCACGCACCAGGTCGATCACCCGGCGCGCCTTTCTCGGCGACACCCGCACAAACCGTGCCTTGGCGACCGCCGACGGAAATTCAGTAGTGGTCATCGGCGCTTGGCCTTCCGGTCGTCCTTGATGTGCCCCTTGAAGGTTCGCGTCGGCGCGAACTCACCCAGCTTGTGGCCGACCATCGCCTCGGTGACGAACACCGGCACGTGCTTGCGTCCGTCGTGCACCGCGAAGGTGTGGCCGATGAAGTCCGGAATGATCGTCGAACGCCGCGACCAGGTCTTGATGACCTGCTTGGTGTTCTTCTCGTTCTGGACGTCGACCTTCTTGAGCAGATGGTCGTCGACGAACGGACCCTTCTTCAGGCTGCGTGGCATGGCTACTCCTGGAAATTCCTAGCGCGAGTGCTTCTTGCCGGTGCGCCGGCGACGGACGATGAGCTTGTTACTGGCCTTGTTCGGGTGGCGGGTGCGGCCCTCGGGTTTACCCCACGGGCTCACCGGGTGACGGCCACCGGAAGTCTTACCCTCACCACCACCGTGCGGGTGATCGACCGGGTTCATCACGACACCACGCACCGAAGGGCGCTTGCCCTTCCAGCGCATACGACCGGCCTTGCCCCAGTTGATGTTCGCCTGCTCGGCGTTACCCACCTCGCCGACGGTTGCGCGGCAGCGCACGTCGACCCGGCGGATCTCACCGCTGGGCATACGCAGCGACGCGTAGCTGCCTTCCTTCCCGAGCAACTGGATGCTCGACCCGGCCGAACGCGCCAGCTTGGCGCCACCGCCCGGTCGCAGCTCCACGGCGTGGATCAAGGTACCGGCCGGGATGTTGCGCAGCGGCAGGTTGTTGCCCGGCTTGATGTCGGCATTGGCGCCCGACTCCACCACATCACCCTGCGAGAGCCCCTGCGGCGCAATGATGTAGCGCTTCTCGCCGTCGAGGTAATGCAGCAGTGCGACGTTGGCGGTGCGGTTCGGGTCGTACTCGATGTGCGCGACCTTGGCGTTGACACCGTCTTTGTCGTTGCGCCGGAAATCGATCACCCGGTAGGCCCGCTTGTGGCCACCGCCCTTGTGGCGGGTGGTGATCCGGCCGTGCGCGTTACGCCCACCGTGACCGTGCAGCGGGCGCACCAACGACTTCTCCGGCTCGCTGCGGGTGATCTCGGCGAAATCGGACACGCTGGCGCCGCGGCGACCCGGGGTCGTCGGGTTGTACTTGCGAATTGCCATGTCTAATCAGGTCTTTCTCTCGCGCGCGGCTAGGCCGGTGCTCCGAACAGGTCGATCGGCTTGCTGCCCGGCGCCAGGGTGACGATGGCGCGCTTGGTGTTCTTGCGCTTGCCGAATCCGGCCCGGGTGCGCTTGCGCTTGCCCTGCCGATTGGCCGTGTTCACCGAAGCGACCTTGACGGAGAAGATCTTCTCGACAGCGATCTTGATCTGCGTCTTGTTCGAGTCGGGGTGCACGACGAACGTGTAGACGTTGTCGTCGAGCAGCGAGTACGACTTCTCCGAAATGACCGGAGCCAGGATGATGTCGCGGGGGTCAGTGACGGTTGCCATCAGGCCGAAACCTCCTCGGCGGTGTTGGCCGCGATGTAGGCATTGAGCGCCTCGACGCTGAACACCACGTCGTCGGAGCGCAGCACGTCGTACGTGTTGAGCTGGTCGGGCGCCAGGATGTGCACACCGGGCAGGTTGCGCACGCTTTTCGCGCCGGCCTCGTCACTGCGGCCGATGACTACCAGCACCTGCTTGCGATCGGTGAGGGTGCCCAGAAATGCCCTGGCATTCTTGGTGGACGGGGTCTGACCCGACACCAGCTCGGTAACCGCGTGGATGCGCCCGTTGCGTGCCCGGTCGGACAACGCCCCGCGCAACGCCGCGGCGATCATCTTTTTGGGTGTGCGCTGGGTGTAGTCGCGCGGCTTGGGGCCGTGCACGACGCCACCGCCGGTGAACTGAGGGGCCCGCGTCGAACCCTGCCGGGCACGCCCGGTCCCCTTCTGCCGGTAAGGCTTGCGACCGCCGCCGCTGACCTCGCCGCGTGTCTTGGTCGAGTGCGTACCCTGGCGGGCCGCCGCCCGTTGTGCGGTGACCACCTGGTGCATCAGCGCGATATTGGCTGGCGCGTCGAACAATTCGGCGGGTAGCTCGATGGAGCCCTCGACCTTGCCGTCGGGCGTCTTGACGTCGATCTTCAGGGTGTTGGCTGCCATTACTTCTCACCTCGTTTGATCGCGCTGCGGACCATCACGAGCCCACCGGTACGGCCAGGGATCGCACCCTTGATCAGCAGCACGCCGTTCTCGGTATCGACCTTGTGCACCAACAGGTTCTGCACGGTCACCCGGTCGTTACCCATCCGGCCGGCCATCCGGGTGCCCTTGAAGACGCGCGAGGGAGTGGCGCAGCCGCCGATCGAACCCGGACGGCGGTGCACCGCCTGGGCACCGTGACTGGCGCCCTGACCGCGGAAGCCGTGGCGCTTCATGGTGCCGGCGAAGCCCTTGCCCTTGGACGTGCCGGTGACGTCGACGTAGGTGCCGTCGGCGAAGATCTCGGCCGTCAACTCCTGGCCGACCTCGTATTCGGCCGCCGCGTCCGGGTTGTCCAGGCGCAGTTCGGCCAAGTACCGGCGCGGGTTGACGCCCGCGGCGGTGTACTGACCGGTCACCGGCTTGTTGACCTTGCGCGGACTG
>DATKEW010000364.1:0-4993 GCA_035511785.1 Mycobacterium sp. | reverse complement strand
TGCGGGTGTGGAGCCTGTACGTGCCCAACGGCCGCGCCCTGGGTGATCCGCACTACACCTACAAGCTGGATTGGCTTGCCGCGCTGCGTAATACGGCGGCCGGCTGGCTGCACGACGATCCGGTGGCACAGATCGCACTGGTCGGGGACTGGAATATCGCCCCCACCGATGACGATGTATGGGACACCGAATTCTTCAAGGGAGCCACGCATGTCTCCGAGCCGGAACGCCGGGCGTTCAAGGCCATCGTCGACGCGCAATTCACTGATGTGGTAAGGCCTTTCACGCCGGGCCCGGGGGTCTACACCTACTGGGACTACACCCAGTTGCGGTTCCCGAAGCGGCAGGGCATGCGCATCGACTTCATACTCGCATCGCCGGCGTTGGCCGACCGTGTGACCGACGCGCAGATCGTGCGGGAGGAGCGCAAAGGCAAGGCGCCCAGTGACCACGCGCCGGTGCTGATCGATTTGCGGGCCGACGGAGCCGCACCTGCCCCGGCATAGGGGTGCGGAGACTGCGGACGGTTGCTCGTTGTGTACGCGTCAGCAACGTGGCAGGCTTTCCTTTCGAAATGATAACGAGAATATTTTCTTTTGTTGCTGTTAACTTGTTGTTCAACGGGTATACGCAACGTTTCTGAGGCAGTTCAGCAGCGAGAGCGATCCAGGCCAGGGAGTCCTCATGGGTGTCGTCGGTGGAGCGGTCCGTAACGTGGGCCGGACGGTGAATCGTGCGGCGGACGCGACCGCCGCCGCGGCCGGCGCGGTGGGTGGCGCGGCGGTGAATGGAATCGTCGGCGGGGTAACGGGAGCGGCGGAGGGCATCAAACGCGGAGTCGGCACGGGCAGTCACTCGACGCCCGCGGCCGCGTTGGCCATCGGTGCGCTCGGCGTCGCCGGCCTGGTCGAGTGGCCGGTGCTGCTGGCCGTCGGCGGTGGCGCGTTGTTGTTGCGCAGGCTGAACCGGAAACCCGAGGCGCCGGCGAAGGCAAGTCTCAAGCCGGTACCCACCGAGGGATCGCCGGAAAAAGCCGCGCCGCAGAAGGCCGCCAGTAAGTCGACGGCCAAGAAGGCCAGCGGTCGCCGGGCGGGGAGCACCGAGTTGCGCAGCACCAATTGACAGGCATCGTCGAGTAACAATTGAGCATTGGCGCATCCCTACGATCGATGCCGTTGCGTGCCGTCGCGACCGCGTTTTCTGCCGCTGAAAGCGGTGTCAACATCGCCGCCATTCCGCTGCGAGAGGCAGCCAGGGCGCTTTCCGGCGACGTTTCCCACCAAACCCTGAGCCGGCGCTGTTGGCGTGGCGAGGGTCGCGCATGGATCGAGGTGCGCGGGCTCGCCGGCGCGGACGACGGTGAACTGGGACGCGCCGTGCTCGACGCGGTCCGGGCCCACCCCGGCGTCACATCGGCCGGCCTCAACTACCCCTTGTCGCGTGTGGTCATCGGCGTCAGCGGTCAGGACACATCGCTGCGCGATCTTTGCCGCGTTGTCGACGCCGCCGAAAAGCGTTGCAGCAAAATAAAAGTCATCAAAGATGCGCCGGCAACTCTGCCGGGCGACAATGTGGTGCTCGCGACCAGGACGGTCACCGTCGCCGCCAACGCCGCGGGGCTGGGTATAGCGCTGGCCGGCCGGGCGCTGCGTTGGCCGCGATTGCCGCTCAGTGTCCTGGCGGGTGTGGTCGCGGTGGACTACCAGCCCTGGCTGCGCCGTCTGCTGCTCGAGGACCGCATCGGCGGCCCCACAACCGACACCGTGATGACGCTGGCCACCGCGGCCGCGGAAACGGTGACGCAATCCCCCGCGTCGTTATCGGTGGGCCTGCTGATGCAGTCGCTGAAAGCCGCCGAATGCCGTGCCGAGGCGCGAGCGTGGCGCCGGCACGAACCGGAGCTGGCGACGCACACCCAGCAAGCGCCACCCCACACATCGACGCCGCCGAAGCCACCGCGCGCCAGGGCCGTCGAACGCCACGCCGATCGTTTCGCGCTCATCCAGGCCCTCAGCACCGGGCTGGTCGGAACCACCACCCGCAGCCTGAGCATGGCCGCGACCGCGGTGCTGGTGACCGCGCCCAAGGCCATCCGGACCACGCCTGAGGCTTTCGCCGCGGAGCTCGGACGGGGACTGGCCGATCAGCACGGGGTCTTGCCGTTGCGGCCGGATGCGCTGCGCCGATTGGACAAAATCGACGCGATCGTCATCGATCCCCGAGTGTTGTGCACCGACACGCTGCGGGTAGCGCGCATCCGTGGTGCCGACGACCGCGAGCTGCCCGCGGCGTGGGATCGCGCCCGGCTCGTGCTGGAGCGCAACGGCCAGCGGCCGGGCTGGCACCGCGTGCCCGGGATATCGGCGGGCAAACCGGATGCCGAAGCCGAGGCGCTGTTTCGCCCCGCGCTGGATCCATTGGCCTCGGCGGTGGTGGCCGAGGCAAACCGGACCGGGACGGATCTGGTCTCGGTCGATGCCGACGCCCTGGGTGAGTTACGACCCGCGTTCGACGAAATCAGGCCCCACAACGGGTCCGTCGACGACGCCCTGGCCGGGGCCGTAGCCGACCTGCAAAAGGCGGGCCGCACCGTTGCGGTGTTGTCTTCGGCTGCCGCGCAAGCGATTTCGTCTGCGGATGTAGCGCTGGGAATGCTGCCGCGGCACGACGCCGGCCCGCTGCCCTGGGACGCCGATCTCTTGTTGCCCGATCTTGCGGGTGCGTGGCGGGTGCTGCACGCGCTTCCGGCGGCTAGGACGGCACGCCAACGAGGTGTCGGGATATCGGCCGGCGCAACAGCTATGGGATCGCTCTTGATGATCCCGGGTATCCGCGGCCTCGGGCCCGGACCGGTGACCACCGGCGCGGCGGCGGGTTTGTTCTCGGGATACCTGCTGGCACGGAGGGTCATCGGGACCGACACACCCCGCCCGACAGCCGCCCACGAATGGCATGCGATGTCGGTCGAGCAGGTCCGTAAGGCATTGCCCCCGCCCCAGTCCGAGACGGCTGCGGAGCCAGACCGTCGAGGCGCGCGACCGGCCGAGACTCCCCCGCACGCGTTCTGGCAGTTGCTCAAGGCCGTCCGCGCCGAGCTGACCGACCCGCTGACTCCCGTGCTGGCGCTCGGCTCGGCGGCCAGTGCGGTGCTCGGCTCCCCGGTCGATGCGGTGTTGGTTTTTTCGGTATTGACCGGAAACTCCATACTCGCGGCCAGTCAGCGGCTGCGCGCCGAAAACCGGCTGAACCGCCTGCTGGCACAGCAGGTTCCGCCGGCCAGGAAGGTAGAAACCGGTCCGGACGGCCAGCGGCTGTACATCGACGTCATCGCGGAGCAACTGCGGCCCGGCGATGTCATCGAGGTACGCACCCACGAGGTGGTGCCCGCCGACGCCCGGGTCGTCGAGGAGGTCGACGTCGAAGTCGACGAGTCAACGCTCACCGGCGAGTCGTTGTCGGTGGAGAAGCAGGTCGAGGCCACGCCCGGCGCCGACCTCGCCGAGCGTCGCTGCATGCTGTTCGCCGGGACCACCGTCGTGGCGGGTACCGCGGTCGCAATGGTGACCGCTGTCGGGGCCGACACCCACGCGCGGCGCGCCGCCGAACTCGTGTCCGCCGACCTGTCTTCCGACATCGGGCTGCAGCACCAGCTCAGCCAGCTCACCAATCGGGCTTTCCCGGTCAGCGTGGGCGGCGGTGCACTGGTCGGGGCGCTCGGGCTGGTGCGCCGCACCGGTTTGCACCAGGCGGTCGCCAGCGGCATCGCCATCGCCGTGGCCGCGGTCCCCGAAGGGATGCCATTGGTGGCGACGCTCGCGCAAGCGGCGTCGGCACGGCGGCTGACGAAGTTCGGAGCGCTGGTCCGCGTTCCGCGGTCGGTGGAGGCGCTCGGCCGTATCGACGTGGTCTGTTTCGACAAGACCGGAACACTCAGCGAGAACCGCCTGCGGGTCGCGCAGGTCCACCCCGCGCCGGGGTACTCGCGCGAAGACGTCCTGCGCCGCGCCGCGCACGCAGCGCCGGCCGCCAACGGCGGCCCACACGCACACGCCACCGATACCGCCATCGTCGAGGCGGCCGTCGCGTCGCTCGACGGGTCCACGCCCGGCACCCAACCCGACGCCCACCTTCCGTTCCGCTCCGGCAGGTCGTTCTCGGCCTCGGTCACCGGCAGCGAGCTGGCTGTCAAGGGTGCGCCCGAAGTGGTGCTGGCCGCCTGCGGGGACGTCGGTCCGGCCATCGAGAAAACGGTCGCCGAACTGGCCGCCGGAGGGTTGCGGGTGATCGCGGTGGCGCAACGCCGGCTGAGCCCGCAGCAGGCTCAGGCGATCCAAGAAGACCCCGACGACATCGCCGAATTCGCCCAAGAAGGGTTGACGCTGGCCGGGTTCCTCGGTCTGTCGGATACTCCACGCGCCGAAGCCGCCGGCCTGCTCGCGAACCTGCGACAGCGAGGGGTGGACGTCAAGCTGATCACCGGTGATCATCCGATCACCGCAAAGGCCATTGCTGCCGAGCTGGGCTTGTCAGTCACCGACGGGCAGGTCATCAGCGGCGCCGAATGGGACTCGCTGTCGCGCAAAGACCAAGAGCGCGTCGTGACCGAGCGGGTGATCTTCGCCCGGATGACGCCGGAGAACAAGGTCCAAGTCGTCCAGACGCTCGAGGGTGCCGGGGTGCTGTGCGCGATGGTCGGCGACGGGTCCAACGATGCCGCCGCCATCCGGGCCGCCACCGTCGGTATCGGCGTCGTCGCCGGGGGCAGCGACCCGGCTCACATGGCAGCCGACGTCGTGCTGGTCGACGCCCGTATCGAGGGGCTTTTGCACGCCATCGAGGAGGGACGCCAACTCTGGCAGCGGGTGCAGGCGGCGGTGTCCGTGCTGCTCGGCGGCAACGCCGGCGAAGTGCTGTTCGCCATCATCGGCAGCGCGATCACGGGGACCTCGCCGCTGAACACCCGCCAGCTGCTGTTGGTGAACATGATGACCGA
>DATKEW010000363.1:0-6429 GCA_035511785.1 Mycobacterium sp. | reverse complement strand
GGCAAGACCAACATGGACGAGTTCGCGATGGGTTCGTCGACCGAGAACTCCGCCTACGGCCCAACGCGGAATCCCTGGAATGTCGACCGGGTGCCCGGTGGCTCCGGCGGCGGCAGTGCGGCGGCGCTGGCGGCGTTCCAGGCGCCGCTGGCCATCGGATCCGATACCGGGGGCTCCATCCGTCAGCCGGCCGCGCTGACGGCGACGGTCGGCGTCAAGCCCACCTACGGCACGGTGTCCCGCTACGGGCTGGTGGCCTGCGCGTCGTCGCTGGATCAAGGCGGCCCGTGTGCGCGCACCGTGCTCGACACCGCACTGCTGCATCAGGTGATCGCCGGTCACGACACCCGCGACTCGACGTCCGTCGACGCCGAGGTGCCCGACGTGGTCGGTGCCGCCGAAGCCGGTGCGGCCGGCGATCTGCGCGGCGTGCGCATCGGGGTGGTCAAGCAGCTGCGCGGCGAGGGCTACCAGCCCGGGGTGCTGGCGTCGTTTCAGGCCGCGGTCGAGCAGCTGAGCGCACTGGGCGCCGAGGTGAGCGAAGTCGACTGCCCCCACTTCGATCACGCGCTGCCCGCCTACTACCTGATCCTGCCGTCGGAGGTGTCGAGCAACCTCGCGCGCTTCGACGCGATGCGCTACGGGCTGCGGGTGGGTGACGACGGCACCCACAGCGCCGAGGAGGTGATGGCGCTGACCCGCGCCGCCGGTTTCGGTCCAGAGGTCAAGCGGCGCATCATGATCGGCACCTACGCGCTGTCCGCGGGCTATTACGACGCCTACTACAACCAGGCGCAGAAGGTCCGCACGTTGATCGCCCGCGACCTCGACGAGGCCTACCGGTCCGTCGACGTCCTGGTGTCGCCGGCGACACCGACCACCGCGTTCGGCCTGGGCGAGAAGGTCGACGATCCGCTGGCGATGTACCTGTTCGACCTGTGCACCCTGCCGCTGAACCTGGCCGGCCATTGCGGCATGTCGGTGCCGTCGGGGCTGTCCCCGGATGACGGCCTGCCGGTAGGACTGCAGATCATGGCGCCCGCACTGGCGGACGATCGGCTGTACCGGGTGGGTGCCGCCTATGAGGCCGCCCGCGGACCTTTGCCGTCGGCCATCTGAGATCCCGCCGCCACGCGGGTTGCGGGCAGGGCAAGATAAGGGCATGCGGATCGGAATTCTCACCGGGGGCGGCGACTGCCCGGGTCTCAACGCCGTTATCCGGGCGGTGGTGCGCACCTGCTACTCCCGATACGGCTCGTCGGTGGTCGGATTCCAGGACGGGTGGCGCGGGTTGCTGGAGAACCGGCGCATGCAGCTGGCCAACGACGACCGCAACGACCGGCTGCTTGCCAAGGGTGGAACGATGCTGGGCACCGCCCGCGTGCACCCCGACAAACTGCGGGCCGGGCTGCCCCAGATCATGCAGACGCTGGACGACAACGGCATCGACGTGCTCATCCCGATCGGTGGTGAAGGCACCCTGACGGCAGCGCACTGGCTGTCCGAGGAGAACGTGCCCGTCGTCGGTGTGCCGAAAACCATCGACAACGACATCGATTGCACCGACGTCACTTTCGGTCATGACACCGCGTTGACGGTGGCCACCGACGCCATCGACCGGTTGCACAGCACCGCCGAATCACACCAGCGCGTCATGCTGGTCGAGGTGATGGGCAGGCATGCCGGCTGGATCGCGCTGAACGCCGGACTGGCTTCCGGCGCGCACATGACGCTGATCCCCGAACAGCCCTTCGACGTCGAGGAGGTGTGCCGGCTGGTCAAACGCCGCTTCCAGCGCGGGGATTCGCACTTCATCTGCGTGATCGCCGAGGGCGCCAAGCCTATCCCTGGGTCGATCGCGTTGCGCGAAGGTGGAATTGACGAGTTTGGCCACGAGCGTTTCACGGGGGTGGCTCAGCAGCTGGGGTTGGAGGTGGAGAAGCGGATCAACAAGGAGGTCCGGGTCACCGTGCTGGGCCACGTCCAGCGGGGCGGTATCCCGACGGCTTACGACCGGGTGCTGGCCACCCGGTTCGGGGTCAACGCCGCCGACGCCGCGCACGCCGGCGAGTATGGCCAGATGGTGTCGCTGCGCGGCCAGGACATCGGTCGGGTGGCGCTGGCAGATGCCGTGCGCCAACTCAAGCTGGTGCCCGAAAGCCGCTACGACGACGCCGCCGCTTTCTTCGGCTGAGCCGACGGGATCGGCAAACAACCGGTAGCACCCATGCAACAACTGGCTGAACTTGCCGCCTGAACGACCAGCTGCGGCCGACCGGGCCCATATCCAGGGTTTAACCGCGGGTTCCAAGCGGTTATACCGGAGCTATGAGCAACCGCGGTTCAGTTCGCGGAGCCAATCAACAATCCGGCGCATCGGCGCGGCCGTCGGGCCCGCCGGACCACCCGCCGCGTGTGCCGCGCTGGCGCAATGACGCCGACCCGAGGGCCGCCACCGAGCCCCGGGCCTACCGGCGAGATGCGCCCGCGTCCCAGCAGCCACCGGGGTCGGCTGAGCCCGTCGCACCGACTCTGGCGGCACCGGCGCGGCGGGTCCCACCGACGCGCCCCGAGCTGCTGCGGGGCGGGACGGCGCTCGACGGCCTCGACCAGCAGGACACCGCGGGCTCGGGCGGGTTCAGCTGGCGAGAACTGATCCGCCGCCTCACCGGGATCGATCTGGGTCCGGGCAAAGCCACCACACACGAGCTCGAGCTGCGGGACCGCATCTGCACGGTCCTCGGCGGCGCATTTCCCGTCGCGGTCCTCAACTTCAAAGGCGGTGTCGGCAAGACGGCGGTGGTCGAGGCGCTCGGCTCGACCCTCGCCGACGTGCGTGACGACCGGGTGATCGCCGTCGACATCGACGCCGGGGACCTGGCGGAGCGCCACGGTCGACGCAACCCGCTGAGCATGGCCGATTTGCTGACGGCCGACGCGGTCACGCAATACGCGGAGGTTCGGGCGCATACGTACATGAACAGCTTCGGGCTGGAGGTGCTCGGGCTGCCGGACTATGCGCGCACCGACTGGCGACTGGAGCGTCACGACGTCGTCAAGGCGTTCTCGATTCTGCGCAACCACTATTCGGTGGTGTTGGTCGACTGCGTCAAGGCGGTCAATTCGGCCGTCATGGACGCCGTTCTGCCGGAGTCACGGGCCCTAGTGGTGGTCACCAGCACCTCCATCGATGCGGTACGCAAGACCAGGACAACGCTGGAGTGGTTGTGTAACAACGGATATCAGCGACTGGTGAGGTCGACGGTGCTTGCGATCAACCACGTTGAGCCGGCCAAGCCCGGCGCTGTGGCCACCAAGGAAATCGAGGAATTGTCCGCGCGCGTCGCCACCACCGTGGTGTTGCCGTTCGATCGGCATGTGCACGAAGGCAAAGAGATCGGGCTGGATCGATTGAGCAGGCAAAGCAGGCGCAGCTACCTGGAGATGGCGGCCGCGCTGGCCGACCTTGTCCCCGGCAGGCGCGCGGAGCAGGAGATCCGGCTGGGGGCTCGGCGTTCGCCGCACCAGTCCTGACCTTTTCAGTGCCCGGCCCTGCCGCCGGCGCGGTCACCATTAGGATCGACCTCATGACTGTTGCCGCTGGGACGCCCAAGGCTTCGGGCGCTGACCTGCTGGATTACGACGACGTCGTCGCGCGCTTCGATCCGGTGCTCGGCCTCGAGGTGCACGTTGAGCTGTCCACCGCGACCAAGATGTTCTGCGGCTGCGCCACCACCTTCGGCGCCGAACCCAACACGCAGGTGTGCCCGGTGTGTCTGGGACTGCCCGGTTCGCTGCCGGTGCTCAACCGGACCGCGGTGGAGTCGGCGATCCGCATCGGACTCGCGCTCAACTGCGAGATCGTGCCTTGGTGCCGCTTCGCACGGAAGAACTACTTCTATCCGGACATGCCGAAGAACTACCAGATTTCGCAGTACGACGAGCCGATCGCCATCAACGGCTACCTTGATGCACCGCTGGAAGACGGCACCACCTGGCGGGTGGACATCGAGCGCGCGCACATGGAGGAAGACACCGGCAAGCTCACCCACATCGGCAGTGAGACAGGCCGCATCCACGGCGCGACGACGTCACTGATCGACTACAACCGCGCCGGCGTGCCGCTGATCGAAATCGTCACCAAGCCCATCGTGGGAGCGGGAGCGCGGGCGCCGCAGATCGCTCGGTCCTACGTGACGGCATTGCGAGATCTGTTGCGCGCGTTGGACGTTTCCGATGTCCGGATGGACCAGGGCTCGATGCGCTGTGACGCCAACGTGTCGTTGAAGCCCATCGGGACATCCGAATTCGGTACCCGGACCGAGACAAAGAACGTCAACTCGCTGAAAAGCGTCGAAGTCGCCGTGCACTACGAAATGCAGCGCCAAGGCGCCGTTTTGGCGTCCGGCGGCCGAATCATCCAGGAGACCAGACACTTTCACGAGGCCGGATACACCAGCCCGGGACGCGCGAAGGAAACCGCCCAGGATTACCGCTATTTCCCCGAGCCCGACCTGGAACCCGTGGCGCCCAGCCGCGAACTGGTCGACCGGCTGCGGCAGACCATTCCCGAGCTACCGTGGTTGAGCCGCAAGCGAATTCAGCAAGAGTGGGGCATTTCCGACGAGGTGATGCGCGATCTGGTCAACGCCGGCGCGGTCGAACTGGTCGCCGCGACCGTCAAGCATGGCGCTTCCAGCAAGGAAGCCCGCTCCTGGTGGGGAAACTTCCTGGTGCAGAAGGCCAACGAGTCGAACGTCGGACTGGACGAATTGGCCATCACCCCGGCTCAGGTCGCCGCGGTGATCGCGCTGGTCGACGAGGGGAAGCTGTCCAACAAGCTGGCCCGCGAAGTCGTGGAGGGTGTGCTGGCCGGGGATGGCGAGCCCGAGCAGGTGATGGCCGCCCGCGGTTTGGAGCTGGTGCGTGACGACTCGGTGACGCAGGCCGCCGTCGACGAAGCCTTGGCCGCCAATCCCGATGTGGCGGAGAAGATCCGCGGCGGCAAGGTGGCCGCGGCGGGGGCGATCGTCGGCGCGGTGATGAAGGCCACCCGCGGGCAGGCCGACGCGGCGCGGGTGCGTGAGCTGGTCCTGGCCGCCTGTGGGCAGGGCTGAGGAGGAAGCCGCCCGTTCTGCCGATGGCGAACGGGGGCATACCGAAAGCGGGTGGGACGCTGAGGCGGTTATGCCCGACGACTCTGATGACGCCTTCGAGGCCGAAGCAATGGACGCGTACTCCGCCGTGGTCACCGCGGTGGCGAACGCGGTGTTGCCCAGCGTGGCCAGCCTGGCGGTGCACACTCGGCGCGGCGACGGCGCGGGCAGCGCCAGCGTCATCACGCCCGACGGTTACCTGCTGACCAGTGCGCACGTCGTCGCCGGGGCCGGCTCCGCCGAGGCGACGTTCACCGACGGCACTACCGTTGCGGCGGATGTCGCCGGGCGTGACGAGTTGTCCGACCTGGCGGTGCTGAAGGCGCGCGGAGACGTTCCCCCGCCCGTGGCCATGGGACGCGCAGAACAGCTGCGGGTCGGGCAACTGGTGGTGGCGGTCGGCAACCCGCTGGGGCTGGCCGGCAGCGTCACCGCCGGCATCGTCTCCGGTCTCGGCCGGTCGCTGCCCACCCGCAACGGCCGCGTCGTCGACGAGGTGATTCAGACCGATGCCGCGCTCAATCCGGGAAACAGCGGCGGCGTGCTCGCCGACAGTCGCGGCCGGATGGTCGGCGTGAGCACCGCAGTCGCCGGCGTCGGTCTCGGGCTCGCCGTGCCGATCAACGCCTCGACCCACAAGATCATCGCCGCGCTGATGCACACCGGCCGCGTGCGCCGCGCCTGGCTGGGCATTGCCGGTTCACACGTTTCGGTGCCGCCCGCCGTCGCCGCCAAGCTCGGCACCGCTCAGGGCCTGCAAGTCGCCAGCGTGGTCGCGGGCAGCCCCGCTGCCAGGGCGGGCCTGCGGCGCGGGGACATCGTGGTGAGCGTCGACGGTCATCGTGTCGTCACCGCGACCGCGATTCAGCAGCTGATGGTCGAGGATGCGATCGCCCGGCGGATCGAGATGACGGTGTGGCGCAACGGCGCACTGGTCGACGTGTTCGTGGTGCCCCGCGAGCTTCCCGACTAGGTCCTGACTAGGCCCGATTACGTCTTGTCGTCGTTGTTGCGCGGGAAGCCGCCACCCTGCGGGAACAGCGGGAACACCACGTCGTCGAGCTTTTCGGCGTCACCGGCGGTCTTGTTGACGGTGGCGCCCCAGACGTTTCCATCCGGCGACATCCGCAATGCCCACGCGTGGGCGTGGGTGTCCTTGCGAACGACGTCGGGTTCACCGGTCACCGCGCCCGTGTTCGGCGCGAGCCGGACCGCCACCGTCAACTTGGTGTTGATGAGGTTGACCAGCACCGTGCCGTCCATGGCCGCGCAT
>DATKEW010000362.1:0-2685 GCA_035511785.1 Mycobacterium sp. | reverse complement strand
CGGCCAGAACGATGTGCGCTACGCAATCTTCCCGAGTACCCGGCGGCTGGCGATCCAGATCAACGGTGTCACAAAGGTGTTTGACACCGGCGAGCACCATATCGGCGGCGTGCAACAACAGCAGCAGGGCGGCGGATACGCCTCGGTGGGCTTTACCAGCCAGTTGGGCACCTTCGGTGTATCGAGCCTCTCTGAGCTCGGTACGCAGCGGGTGGCCGAAACTCCTACCGCGGCACCCACTCCGCGCAGCCAGCAGCAGTACCAGTCGCCAGTCGACCCGCAGTACCAGTCGCAGTACCAGTCCGGCCCGGCACCGCAATTCGCACCTATGTTTTCGGGCGCGGAGGGCAGGCACTCTCAGACGCAGGCACCCGAGCCTGCTTCCGGCCCCGCACCGCAATTCGCACCTCAGACGCAGGCACCCGAGCCTGCTTCCGGTGCGTCCGGGGATCCCGCGGCCATCGTCGCGGCCATCGAGTCGCTGGCCGGGCTGCACGAGCGCGGCATCCTCTCCGACGAGGAGTTCGCCGCGAAGAAGGCCGAACTGCTCGGTCGGCTCTGAGAGCTACCGCATCCGCGCCGACTCCTCCTAGGACGCGAGCTCCAAGTCGCTTTCGCCGTGCTGGTGGTCTTACTCCGTTAGCGTCTCCTTCGCTGCCGACGACCTGAACCTCGACGCGAATCGGGCCGCCCCGAGGAGAGCAGCGGCGGCCGATCAACTAGTCAGACGCGGACTAGGTGCGATCTGGTTCCGGTGGTCGCGGCCGGGCTGGTTCCACGTGACATCAGCAACTGGACTCAGCCCACCGCTGGGCGCGCCGGGCAGGGGGCGACGGCCCCGGTTCCTGATTACCTCCAGGAACCGGGGCCTCTCGCCGCCGGGCGGCTTAGGGAGCTTAGAGATGAGAAAAACCCCTCTCGGTCGAGCGCCGCGGCTCGCTCGTCCAGCAGCTCGTCTATATGCGCAGTACTAGGTATCCGGTCCCTCACCACCCGAGCTATGCGCCACGCCTGGACTACTAGCCGTAGTTCGGCGTCGATGGTCTCCACGTCGCGCATGCGTGGAGCTTGGGGCCGTGCTCCGTTATTCACACTTCACCCACGTGACCGGACGAGGAAAGGTTCAGATTGAACCTCTCGCCTGATGGAGTTGGAGCACCGGCGCGATCCGTGCGTTCACTCGCTGGTCGGCCGCCTCCAACACGCCGGCGATCGCCAAGACCTCTAGCGTGGTCAGGTCGGCTGGCGAGACGCGGTCCATCAGTTCGTTCACGCGGGCGATCGTCGGCGAGCGAACCGCCCACAGGACGTCATCGACCATATTGCTCATCGCACGGACCACCCGTCCATCTCGGCGGCCTCGAGCAGCATCGCAGCCAGCTCGCGAGCGTGCCCGCGGGGTGAGACCGCTTATCGCTTCAATGCCGCCCTGCAAAAGCGAGATGTGGGGTTCCTCGATCACCTGACCGTCGTCGATGCTGCCGTCCGCCAGCTGAATCGCGGCCGTTGAGACTTGCACATCATGTCCGGTGACACCGGCGCGGTCCGCGCCGAAAATTACGCGGTACGGCTGAGGCTCGACGTCTTCCCAGGCGTCACCGGACACTGCGCGCACTGCGCCGTCGGGGAGAGCAACGTCGGCGAACAGCACGTCATGCAGATTGTCCGTCGCGGCTTTCTGGGCAAGGTGCAGAAACAGTCGGTCGATCTCGGTATCTGATCGCGGCTCGGCTGACCACCAGGGTTTTGGCTGCTTCGCACGGTCGCGGTAGCCCTGCTCGCTGCGCTCAAGCTCGGCGATCTGCTTCGGCGTGAGCTGGTCGGCGATGTCTCGCCAGCTAGTGGCGTTTTCCGGTGTCATACTCATTGTGTCGAACTCCTTTGCCGTTCGGCCATTGCCCCGGGGCCGTGCACGCGGTCGCCGGGGCCTTTCGGTTTTCAAAGGGCGCCAAGGTTTTCGGCGCTTGTGCCCACGCCGTGCCCACACTTTGCCCAGAGTTACAGACAAATCGCGTTAATTACCGTGATGTCATTTGACTGGTCGTCGCATATCCGGCTCTGTGACCTGCGGCAGAAAGCGAATACCAAATCCACCATTGCGCCACTCCCGTCACGGGAGTTATGTATGGTGATCAAGTTCACGAACTCCAAGAAGAGGTCTCCAGCAGTTCACACACCTATCGATAGCTCACACACTTAGGAAGGTCGAGTGCGCATAGGGGGACGCTGGGTTGCACGTCCGGCCGCGGCGGCGGTCCGGAAGCGGGCGCTTGGCGTAACGCGGACGCCGGCATTCGGGGTAGTTGTGATTATTCCGTTGGTGTTGGCGGGAGCGGTCGGGGGCGCGCCGCCGCTGCTTCACGGAAAGAGCCCGATCCCGTCCGTGCATGCCGTCGTCACCCCGGTTGCCGCCGTTTCCCCCTCCGTTCCCGACCTCTCCGGCCCGGTTGTCATCGCCATCGAGCGTGCGCCGACCGCCTTCCACGTGGCCGCCGGCTCCGTTTCGGCGCCGCCGCCACCTATGATCGTGAATTCGCCTGGTGCGCTGGGCATCCCGACGGTTGCACTGGCCGCCTACCGCAATGCCGAGCAGAAGATGGCCGTCGAGGCCCCCGGCTGTGGCGTCAGCTGGAACTTGCTGGCCGGGATCGGACGCATCGAGTCGGGCCACGCGGGCGGCGGCGC
>DATKEW010000361.1:0-6961 GCA_035511785.1 Mycobacterium sp. | reverse complement strand
TTACGGGTCGCGGGGCAGGCCCAGCAGCCGTTCGGCGATGATGTTGAGCTGCACCTCCGATGTGCCGCCATAAATCGTGGTGGCCCGGCTGGCCAGCAGGTATTCACCCCACTTGCCCGCTAACTGGTCGGTGTCGCCGATGGCGGCGTCGGTGCCGAACGAGGACACCGCGAATTCGGCATAACCCTGGCCGGTGCGCATGGACAGCAGCTTGGAGATCGCCGCCGACGGCATGGCGTCGCCGCCTGCCAGGGTCAACAGTGTCGAGCGCAGGTTCAGCACCTTGGCGGCATGACCTTCGGCGATCAACTGCCCCGCCCGGTGTTGCCCGATCTGGTCGAACTGGCCGTCGCGAACGAAGCCGACGAACTCGGGAAGGGTCGCCAGGAAATTCGCGTCGCTGCTGCCTATCGACACCCGCTCCGCCGTCAGGGTGTTGCGGCTGACCTCCCAGCCCCGGTTGACCTCGCCCAGCACGCACTCGTCGGGCACGAACACGTGGTCGATGTAGACGGTGTTGAACATTGCGTTACCGGTGAGCTCGCGCAGCGGCTTGACCGTGACGCCTTCGCTCTTCATGTCGAGCAGGAAGTACGTGATGCCGTTGTGCTTCGGCGCCGACGGGTCGGTCCTGGCCAGCAGCGCGCCCCACTGCGAGTACTGCGCGGCGGTGGTCCAGATCTTCTGGCCGGTGATGCACCAGCCGCCCTCGGCCCGGGTTGCCTTGGTGGACAGGCCGGCGAGGTCCGATCCAGCGCCCGGCTCGGAAAACAGCTGGCACCAGATCATCTCGCCGCGCAAGGTCGGCGGCAGGAAGCGCTGCTTCTGCTCCTCGGTGCCGAACGCGACGATCGACGGAATGATCCACGCCGCGATGCCGACCTGCGGCCGCTTGACGCGTCCGGTGGTGAACTCCTGGGCGATGATGATCTGCTCGACCGGACTCGATGCCCGGCCCCAAGGCTTGGGCAGATACGGCAACACCCAACCGCCCTCGGCGATCGCGACTTTGCGAGGCTCACGCTCCATCGCTTTCAGTGCGGCCACGTCGGCCCGGATCTCGGCCCTCAGCTTTTCGGTCTCGGGGTCGAGGTCGATGTCCACCGCACGCATGCCGGTGCTGGTCGCGATGTCCACCACTTTTTGCGGGTACTCCGAGCGCCGGCCGAGGCATGCGGCCACCATCAGCGCCCGGCGGTAGTAGACGCCTGCGTCGTGCTCCCAGGTGTATCCGATGCCGCCGTGCACCTGAATGCAGTCCTGAGTGCAGCGCTGAGCAGCCGCCGGTGCCAGCGTCGCGGCCACCGCGGCGGCGAACTCGACCCCGGAAGCGGCTATGTCCCAATTGTTTTGGCTGGCCTCGTCGATCGCGCGGGCGGCATCCCAAACCGCGGCGGTGGCCCGCTCGGTGTCGGCGATCATCTCCGCGCACTTGTGCTTGATGGCCTGGAACTGGCCGATCGGTCTGCCGAATTGTTCCCGGATCTTGGCGTACCGCGATGCGGTATCGGTTGCCCAACGTGCCACGCCGATCGCCTCGGCGGACAGCAACGTGGACATCAGCGCATACGCGGTTGCCATGGTCAGGCTGCTCAACACGGCATCGTCGCCGACCTCGACGGCGTGGGCCCGCACATGCGCGATGGGGCGCAGCGGGTCAAGGCTTTTCACCCGCTCGATCTCCAGCTGGTCGGCGCGCAGCACAACCCATTCATCGCCGCTGTCAATCGCCACCGGGAGCACCAATACGGATGCCTGCGCCGCCGCGGGAACCGCGCGCGCTTCGCCGCGGATCACCAGCACTTGATCATCGGGGCCCTGGCGAGTGGCGGTCAGCCCGGAATCCAACGCGTAGGCGGCGATGGCCGCGCCGGACGCCAGATCGGCGAGCACTTTGGCTTGCGCGTCATGCGCGGAGATCAGCGCACTGGCGATCGCCGACGGCACGAACGGCCCGGGCACTGCCCCGTAGCCGAACTCGGCGAGCACGATGGCCAGCTCGAGGATGCCGAAACCCTGTCCGCCGACGGACTCGGCCAGATGAACCCCCTGCAGGCCCTGTTCGGCCGCCGCCTGCCAGTACGGCGGGGGGTTCTCGATCGGGGTTTCCATGGCCTCGTGCAGCACCTCCGGCGGCGCGACGCGCGCCACCAGGGATCGCACCGAATCGGCCAGGTCTTGATGCTCAGGAGTTATCGCGATCGGCATTGGTCGCCTTCCCACACTCTCGGGATCCGTTTTGGCCAAGCACCAATAAATCTAATAACCGGTCGGTTGGTTGACCACATTGGCCAGTGGGTGTCCGTCGTGCAGCCGGCGGCAGTTGGCAACGGCCTCGGTCAGATAGCGCCGCATGGAGTCGGCCGTGTACCAGGTGACGTGTGGAGACAGCACCACGTTGTCAAGACCGAGTAGAGGAGCGTCGGGCGCGACCGGCTCGACTTCGAAAACATCCAGTCCCGCAGCAGCCAGCCGCCCGCTACGCAACGCGTCGACGAGCGCGTTTTCGTCGATGACGGCACCGCGTGACGTGTTGACCAGGACCGCATTCGGTTTCATCCGGGCCATCGCGTCTCGGTTGAGCAGATGATGAGTTTCGGCCGTCAACGGCAGGTGTAACGAGACGATGTCGCTGGCGGCGAGCAGTTCGGACAGCTGCCGCCAGCCGGGCCGTCCGTCGTCACGGGTGCTGGTATGCAGGACCGTGGCGCCCATCGTGGTGACGATGTCGCGGACCCGTTTGGCGATATTGCCGTAACCGACCAGGCCGACGGTGCAGCCGCCGATGTCGCGTACCGTCTCGCCGAGTTCCGGATCGGCCGGCCAACCGGCTCCGTCGCGTACCGCTCGGTCCAGCGCCGGGAGCCGGCGCAAGGCGGCCAGCATCAGCAATACCGTGCCCTCGGCCACCGACGGTGCGTTGGCGCCGGGCATATTAGCCACTGCGATACCGCGTTTCGTCGCGGTCTCCACATCGATGGTGTTCACCCCGGCGCCGAGTTTGTGCACCAGCCGCAGCCGTGTTCCACGCCGCAGGTCGGCCCCAGACAGCGGCCGGAGCACGTGCCAAATCACCTCCGCGTCGGGCAGCTCCCGGTAGAGGGCGGCGTCGTCATCGTCGGCACACCAGCGGATGTCAAGCCAGTCTTTTTCGGGCGCAAGGAAATTGAGGACTTTGTCGCCGGGGACGAAGTGGGCGAGGACTCTTAGCGCCACCGTTTGGATATCCATTTGGCGATGGTGTCGGCCTGCTCGCTACGCGCGCCCGGCGTGGTGAAGTAGTGATCGGTCTCGATCGAGTACCGGGTTTTGTCGGTGCCGGCGAGCGCGTCGTAGATGCGGCGGGCGTCAGACGGAAAGACTCCGGTGTCGGCGTCGGCGTTGATCACCAGGGCCGGGCACGTGATGCGGCCCAGGTGCGGCTCGGCGCGGGTTTGCGCCACCCGCAGGCTCCACATGCCCAGCCAGTTGCGCAGCGTGCAAGCCGCGGCGATGCCATGCGCGGAGCGGTTCGCCTTGGCCGGGATGCCCGCGTAGCACAAGTTGGCCTGACGTTTGGTGGGCTCGATGCTGGGGTCGACCATGCGGGGATCGGCCCAGGTCCGCATCACGGTAAACGGTCGATCGGAAAACCCAACGGCGCGAACACGTTTGAGCTCCATCTCGGCCCAGTCGGTAATGGCGTGGTTGCGCTCGGTCTGCGCCGCGCGGTAGCGGGCGAGAAACTCCGGCGAGTACGGGGGACCGTTGGCCTCGTTGAAGAGGTCGAGGTCGGGATCGGTGGCGACGGGATCGTTTTCATCGACGACGGCGGCGTCCATCCATGCCGTCAGCACGTCCGGCCGCCCGGGGTGAGCGGCGGTGGCGACGTACCCGTCGGCGGGGAGCAGCTCCGTCAGACCGGCGGCGGGGCGCATGCCTTCGAGCGGGATCACATTGGCGTCGACGGCCTGTGACTGATAGGCGGCCATCAACGAACCACCCCCTGAATTGCCCAGCAACACAACGGTATCCGCTTTCTGAACTTCGCGCAGCCAGCGTACTCCCACGCCGATGTCGACCAGTGCGTGGTCGAGCAGGAAGTTGCTTTCAAAACCGCGGAACCTGGTGTTCCAGCCGAGAAATCCGATGCCACGGGTGGCCATGTAGTCGGCGAGATAGTGCTCGGAGAAGTCGATCTGGTAGTGCGTTGCGATGATCGCCACTTTCGGCTTCCGCCCGACCCCGCGGTGGTAGAGCCCCTGGCACGGATGGCCGCCGGCACCGGCGCGCCCGGCGGTGCGAGACGGCAGCCCGACGAATTCGCGGATGACCCCTGCGGCACCGGCATGGCGAGTCAATTCAGTGCCTCTGCTTCGCAGTAGATGGCTCGGTAGTAGATGTTGGCGAGGGTCTGGATGCAGGCCTGATCGTCGGGCTCGCCGGAACGTGCCCCGCTGAGCTGGATGTAGCAGAACTGGTTGAACATCGCCACGATCGCCTGGGCGAGCAGCTCCGGGTCGTCGTCGGGGCAGTAGCCTTCAGCCTGAGCACGTCTGACCGTCTCGGAGATGAAAGAGATGGGTATCGCGCACATTTCGGCCCAGTGCTGCGCGAAGTCGTCGTTGACCATCGCCAATTGGGACACGCTGATCATCTCGGCCAGCCGGTGGCGGTAGGTGTACCAGTGCGCGGCGGCGGCCTCGTACGCGCGCTCGCGGTGGGACAGGCCATGCCGGGTCACCGTCAGCGCCCGCTGGTTGGCCTCGTCGCGGAAGCGCAGGGCCCACTGGCGGACCATCGCCTCTTTGGAGTCGTAGTAGTTGTAAAAGGATGCCGCCGAGCGGCCCGCTTCCGTGGCGATGTCGGCGATGGTCGTCGCGAGGATGCCCTTGCGCGCGATGACCGTTCGCGCGGCCATGTCGATCGCGGCTTGGGTGCGCCGGCCGCGGTGCGTCGGGAAGTCGCCGGACTGGCCGGGCCGGCCATTGGGCTCTGCCGCGGTCGACACTTGGCGCACCTCCCCTGGAACAAAACTGAACCTGATGTTAGATTCAGATTTGGATCTTGGCCAGGGCCTCGCCCCCCGGGACCGATGGGAGCCGCGAGATGATCAAGCCGCACAACACAAATACGGAATTCGAGCTCGGCGGGATCAATCACGTCGCGCTGGTGTGTTCGGACATGGCGCGCACGGTGGACTTCTACACCAACATCCTGGGCATGCCGCTGATCAAATCGCTCGATCTGCCCAGGGGTCAGGGGCAGCACTTCTTCTTCGACGCCGGCAACGGCGACTGTGTCGCCTTCTTCTGGTTCGCCGACGCACCCGATCGTGTGCCCGGCATCTCGTCGCCGGGTGCCATCCCGGGCATCGGTGATATCACCAGCGCGGTGAGCACCATGAACCATCTGGCGTTTCATGTACCGGCCGAGAAGTTCGACGCCTACCGGCAGCGGCTCAAGGAAAAGGGTGTGCGGGTCGGCCCGGTGCTCAACCACGACGAGAGTGAGGGGCAGGTGTCGGCGACGGTGCATCCGGGCGTGTACGTGCGCTCGTTCTACTTCCAGGACCCCGACGGCATCACGCTGGAATTCGCCTGCTGGGTAAAGGAATTCACTGAGGACGACGCACAGACCGTGCCGAAGACCGCGTCCGACCGGCGACCGCGAGTCCAGGCCGCCGTACGCTGACCGGCAAAACCGTGCCCGAGCGGGGGATGCCCATGATGACCGACGGGATTTTGACCGACGAGCAGATCGCGGCGTTGACACCCGAGCAGCGGCGAGAGCTGATTTCCCGGCTGGAGCAACCCCTGAGCGACCTGATCGACCCCGAATTGCTCAGCCGGATTCGGCGTGTCCGACTGGGTTTGATGATCGGTGGTTCGATCGCAATGATTCCCTGGCTCGTGTATCTCTTCGTGACGCTGCCGGAGAACTACGTGGCCCACAACTGGACCGCGACCTGGGTGGGCTTTGACCTTCTGCTGGTCGGTTTCATGCTGGCAACGGCCGTGCTGGGATACCTGCGTCGCCAGCTGCTGACGTTTTCAGCGTTCACCTCCGGGGTGTTGCTGATCTGCGACGCGTGGTTCGACCTGATGACCGCGGGGCCCAAGGATCTCTGGTTATCGGTGGTCACGGCGCTGCTGATCGAGGTGCCGCTGGCGATCTTCATGATCATCGGTGCGCAGCGCATTGTGCGACTCACGATGATGCGCTTGTGGCGGCTTGACCCCGGGATGCGGCTGTGGCAGCTGCCGTTGTTTCCTTGAGGCCGTAGAGCTTTGGGTCGGTGAGGGCGTCGAACAGCGACGTCAGCTGATCGACGAGTTGATCGGACTCGAGGTGGACGTCGCCCGCCAGCCAGGCGCTGAGGGTCTGTGCGACGCCGCCGACCGCGAAGTGCGCACCCGCCTTGATGCGGTCGTTTGCCGGCATCCGCAGCGCGTCGCCGGCATGCTGGCCGGACAGCATGGCGAACAGCGCGCTGGATTCGGCGCGCTTGCGCACGACCACGGCATCGGCCAGCTGGGTGCTGAACAGCAGGCGTCCGATGCGGGCATCACCGGCGATCGTCCGCACGATGTTGGCGATACCCGCGCGGGTCTGTTCCTGTACCGGCACCGCCGCCACCGCGGCCTGGATGGTAGCGGCCAGATCGGCGATCACCCAGTCGAAGACGCCGCTGACGAATTCGTCCTTGTCGGTGAAGCTTTCGTAGAAGTATCGGGCAGCCAGGCCGGCTTGACGGCAGACGCCCCGCACGGTGAGTGCGGAGATCTCCTGCTGCTCTGCGCCGAGCAGGTCCAGGCCCGCGGCCAGCAGCCGGTTGCGCCGGGTGGCCAGGCGCTCGGCGGCCTCGACTCCGCGGTACGGCCGCACGCTCGAGGGCTCGTCCATGGAAACCATCTTGACACCGACGCGCGGACCCGACAATATCAGGAAACAATCGTTCTCACATTTAGCCGGCAGACGC
>DATKEW010000360.1:0-8983 GCA_035511785.1 Mycobacterium sp. | reverse complement strand
GATCGAGGCGGCGGACTGCGGTTCCGGATTCGGCACCGGCGGCCTGCTGAGCCCGGTGATGTCGGCGTGCCGTGCGGTCGCCGAGCGCCGCGCCCGCCATGTGGTGATCTACCGGACCATCCAAATGCTCGGCGGCACGGTCCCGGTTAAAAAGGAAGAGAATGCGCCCGCCCCGCCAGTCGCACGCATGTTCTCCACACCCGAGGGCGCCCCGCGGCCGGCTGTCGGCCCGATGGACGATGTCAACGATCTGGTTGCGGCCCAGGCTTACTCCGCGGCGAACTGGCTGGCGCTGAACTGCCGTCGGCACATGGAGTTGTACGGAACCACCAAGGAGCAGTTGGGCTGGCTGGCCCTCAACGGCAGGCGCAACGCCGCGTTGAATCCCCTTGCGGTGTACCGCGAACCGATGACGATGGCTGACTACCTGGGCGCTCGGCCGGTTTCGACGCCGTTTGGGCTGCTGGACTGCGATGTCCCCGTCGACGGCTCGATCGCGGTGGTGGTGTCGAACGCGGAGTATGCCGGCGACTGTCCGCACCGTGCGGTGCGGGTGGAAGCGATCGGCGGGTCGGACGGTGCCGGTGGCTGGTTCCACCGCGACGACTACCCCAAGATGGCTATGTCGGACGCGGCGGCGCAGATGTGGTCGCGCACCGAGTTGAAGCCCGCCGACCTGGGCGTTGCCGAGTTGTACGACGGTTTCACATTTCTCACCATCGCCTGGCTGGAGGCGCTGGGCATATGCGGTGACGGTGAGGCCGGCCCGTTCGTCGAGGGTGGCGCGCGGATCGCCCGCGATGGTGTGCTGCCGCTGAACACCTATGGCGGCCAACTGTCCGCGGGTCGCATGCACGGATATTGGGCGCTGCACGAAGGGTGTCTGCAGTTGCGCGGTGAAGCAGGGGAGCGGCAGGTGTCGCAGCGCCCGGAGGTCGGCGTGGTTTCCGTGGGCGGGGGGCCCGTCGCGGGATGCATGTTGCTCACATGCTGAGGCAATGAGTACCGAGCCGGAGTCCGGCCCAGCCAGCAAGTTAGCTTCGACGATTGCCCGCGACATCGAGGCGGATATCGTTCGCCGCGGCTGGCCTATCGGCGAGTCACTGGGCTCCGAACACGCTCTGCAACAACGGTTTTGCGTGAGTCGATCGGTGCTGCGGGAGGCCGTTCGGCTGGTCGAGCATCATCATGTCGCCCGGATGCGGCGTGGACCCAACGGCGGGCTGCTCGTCTGCGAGCCGGATGCGGGCCCCGCGACTCGCGCCGTCGTCATCTATCTCGAGTACCTGGGCACGACGCTGACCGACTTGCTCAACGCGCGCCTGGTGCTCGAACCGTTGGCGGCCTCTCTCGCCGCGGAGCGGATCGACGAAGCCGGCATCGACCGGCTACGAGCGGTTCTGAGCGCGGAGGAGCACTGGAGGCCAGGCCTGCCGGCGCCGCGGGACGAATTCCACATCGCGCTCGCCGAGCGATCCAAAAACCCTGTCCTGCAACTGTTCATCGACGTCTTGATGAGGCTCACCACACGATATGTGCTGCAGTCGCGGACCGACTCGGCAAGTGAGGCCATCGAGGCGATCGACTACATGCACAACGACCACTCCGAAATCGTCGCCGCCGTCACCGCGGGTGATGCCGCGCGAGCCAAGACGCTGTCCGAGCGACACGTGGAAGCGGTGACCGCCTGGCTGCAGCAGCATCACCCCGGCGACGATGCCGGCGGAAATGACCGGCATGCAAGCAGGGCAGGCCGGCGGCGGCTCGACCCCGACGCCCCCCGCGGCAAGTTGGCTGAGGTGCTGGCGGCCAACATCGGAGACGACATCGCCGCCAGCGGCTGGCAGGTCGGTTCGGTCTTCGGAACCGAGATGGCGCTGCTACAGCGCTACCGGGTGAGTCGCGCGGTACTGCGGGAAGCGGTACGCCTGCTCGAATTTCACTCGGTGGCGCAGATGCGCCGCGGACCCGGTGGCGGGCTCGTCGTCGCACAACCCCAAGCGCAAGCCAGCATCGACACCATCGCGCTGTACCTGCAGTACCGCAAGCCGAGCCGCGAAGACTTACGCTGCGTCCGAGATGCCATCGAGATCGACAACGTCGCCAAAGTCGTCAAGCGGCGCACCGAATCCGAGGTGGCGTCCTTCCTCGATACCCACCGGCCCGCGCTTGGCGACAACCTGCAAACCGCCGATGACGTGCGAAAGGCCACAGTCGAGGAATTCAGGTTTCACGTCGGGCTGGCGCAGCTGGCCGGCAACGCGCTGCTGGACTTGTTCCTCCGAATCATCGTCGAGCTGTTCCGCCGGCACTGGTCCAGCACCGGGCGGGCCCTGCCGACTGGGGCCGACATCATCGCCGTCGAGCGCGCTCACCTGCGGATTCTCGAGGCGATAGCGGCCGGAGACGACAGTTTGGCCCGCTACCGCATCCGTCGTCATCTGGACGCTGCCGCTTCCTGGTGGCTGTAATCCGGCCGGCGTTCGGGGAGAGCCCGTGTTGTGAAATATTGCCTGCATAGCGGGGGCCCGTCCGGGGTATGGAGGTAGGTAACGCGAAGTAGGACGGCCGGTCCAGCAGGGGGTTGGCATTGTGGTGGAAAGCAGGGGCGCCGAGGTGAGCATGGGCACGGAAAGGGAGCATCAAGGCTTCGTTCATTCCGCGCTTCTCTATCACTCTCAAACGGAGTACTTGGATTTTGTGTCGAACTTCGTCATCGATGGGTTGGCGATGGACGAAGCGGTGCTGGTGGCGGTGCCCGGCGACATGATGGCGTTGCTGCATGACGAGCTGTGCAGCGCGGGCGGCGGAGTGCTGGACGGATTGCGAATGGCCGACACCACTCAGGTCGCCCGCAACCCGAGCCGATTCATGGCTATGGAGGGTTCCTTTGTTGAGGAACACCCCGACCAGCGGGTGCGCATTGTCAGCGAGGTTTTCTGGCCAGGCCGCAGCTCGGATGAGCTTTTGGCCTGCGTACAGCATGAGGCGCTGGTCAACGAGGCATTCGAAGGTCACCAGGTGACGGGGTTGTGTCTGTACGACGCGAGCCGGCTGGATGACGACGTGCTGGCAGACGCCCGCGCTACGCACCCCATGCTGTGGAGATGCGGTTCGCTGCATCCCAGCGCCGAGTATGCACCCGACGATGCACTGGCGCGCTGCAACCAGCCGCTTCCCGCTAATCCGGGGGCCGTCACGTACATGGTCCGCAAGTCAGCGGATCTACGTCTGGCACGGGCTTTCGCCGTCAACTACGCCGACTGGGTTGGGCTGTCCCCGGACGGCATCGAGGATTTGCAATTGGTCGCCACCGAGCTGGCCACCAACAGCTTGATTTACACCGACGGCGCGTGCAGGCTGGCCTTCTGGCGGGACGACGAGCATCTGGTCTGTGAGGCGCGGGACAGCGGACGCCTCGATGACCCGCTGGTGGGGCGCGTGAACCCCGGCCCCACCGGCCCCGCCAGTCGCGGGCTCTTTCTGGTGAACGCCATATCGGATTTGGTGCGTACCCACAGCACGACGACCGGTACGACTATTCAGGCATATCTGCGGTTTAGCCCATCACCGCGGCCGACCGGATGAAGCACGCGCAGAGACCCTGAGGGAACCACCGCAGCGGTTCCCAGCGGGCCGTCGGGGGCGGCATCGGCTAGTCGGCGGTGGGCGGCGCTACGACCGTGTGAGCCGCTCCTGGAGCCGGCATGAGGTTTACCCCTACGTCTATCCCGCTTCCGGACCCTGTGGTGGTTGTACATCCCGTCGGTAGGAGCAATACCGCGATCAGCCCCGCGCCCAGTGCGGCGGCTTTCAGAGTCCTCTTGCTCTTCGCGTTCATTGCTTTGGCCTTTCATCCGCGGGTGCTAGGCGTCGAGGGCTAACACCACCAATCGGATGCCTATAGTCAGTATTCGACACGGGTAAACCAACATTCCTGATCGAAAACCGCGGCCTGTTGCGACCGCGGCACGGCGGACCGCGTGTTGATCAGGCGCCACCGGGTAAAGGAAGTTGCGCCGTCGGCCCTTGGCGGCTAATCTCTGCGCTCATGCGTCTTCTTGAGCGTGCGGTAGTAGCCAGCACCCGCAGCGGGGTCTGATCCAGACCGACCCCCCGCTGTGGGTCGGAAAGCTACTACCGTCGGTCGCTCCTGCTGATCAGAGAAGACCGACACCGTGCCTCTTTCAAAGCCTCTTTCCACTTCGAATCTGGACGCCTCGGCGCGCCCGTGCGGCGCCGGCGCGTGGTTCGGTCATCACTTCGGCGCGCCGTTGCCGCGCGGTCTGCGGGAGCAGGCCGAGGCGATGTCGTGGGAGAACTTCGTCGCGACCTACAGTCACACAGCCGGGCCGCTCCTACTCGGGCACTGGGCGTGCACCGACGCCGAGCGGCCGGCCGGGCGGCTGGGTCCGCAAGCACGCAACTTCCAAGCCGTGATCGCCGTCGGCGACCGCATCAACACCTCGACCGCTGCCGCCAGCGGGCCGGTCGCCGCTCTCACCGCGATGCTGCACGAGCGCGGGATCACCGTCGAGACACTGAAGTTCCATCAGCTGCGCTCGGGTGAGTGCACCGCCACCTTCATCTGCGGCAGCAACGGGAGCCGTTCCGAGTGGGCCATGGGCTGGTCGGAGGACCCGACCCAGTCGGCGCTGCGCGCGGTGATCGCCTGCGCCAACCGGCTATTCAGCGCCGAAAGCGCTGCGTAATCCCCGCAGCGTCAGAGCGGGCGCAGCACAATCGGCATGCCGTCCTTCGGTATCGGCATGCCGCCGTAGTCCCAGCATGGCTGGTAGCCAGGGCGGGGCAGCTCCAACCGGTAGCGGCGCAGCAGCCGGTGCAGGATCGTCTTGATCTCCAATTGACCGAACACCATCCCGATGCACTTGTGCGCACCGCCGCCGAACGGCGTGAACTGGTAGCGGTGTCGTTTGTGCTCGTTGCGCGGCTCGGTGAACCGCTCCGGGTCGAATTTCAGCGGATCCGTCCAGAATTCCGGCAGACGATGATTCATCCCGGGATACGCGATGACGTTGGTGCCCTTCGGGATGTAGTAGCCGAGCAGGTCGGTGTCGCGGACCGTCTGCCGCATCGCCCACTGGACGGGCGTCACCAACCGGATCGACTCGTTCATCACCAGGTCGAGTGACTCCAGCTTCTCCAGCGATTCGATGTCGAGCGGTCCGTCACCGAGGCGGTCCGATTCGTCACGGCAGCGCTGCTGCCACTCCGGGTGGGCGGCCAGGTGGTAGGCCATCGTCGTGGAAGTCGACGTCGATGTGTCGTGGGCGGCCATCATCAAGAAGATCATGTGGTTGACGATGTCCTCGTCCGAGAACTTGTTGCCTTCCTCGTCTTCGGTCTGGCACAACACCGACAGCAGGTCCGTGCCGCCCTTTCCGCGTTGTTCCTTGACCCTGTCGCGGAAGTAGTCCTCCAGCAGTTCGCGCGCCTTGAGGCCGCGCCACCAGGTGAACGGTGGCACGCTGGTGCGGATGATCGCATTGCCCGCGCGGGTGGTGACAGTGAATGCCTTGTTCACCTTGGTGACCAGCTCGCGGTCGGTGCCGGGCTCATGGCCCATGAAGACCATCGAGGCGATGTCGAGGGTCAGCTCCTTCATGGCCGGATAAAGAAGGAAGCGGGCGTCGTCGGCCACCCAGTCGTTGGCGATCACCTGGGACACGACCTTGTCCATCTGCTCGACGTAGCCGACGAGCCGGGAGCGGACGAATGCCTCCTGCATGATCCGCCGGTGGAACATGTGCTCGTCGAAGTCGAGCAACATGAGCCCGCGGTGAAAAAACGGCCCGATCACCGGAACCCAGCCCTGCTGCGAGTAGTCCTTGTTCCGGTTGGAGTAGATGACCTGCGCGGCGTCAGGGCCCAGCGCCGCGACCCCCGGCAGGACTGGCGAGTCCCCGAATACGACCGGGCCCTTGTTCTGGTAAAGGAACATCAGGTAGTCCGGACCGCCACGCAACACCTCGATGATGTGGCCGATGACCGGCAGCCCCGCGTCGCCGAGGGCCGGCTTGAGGCCGCTGCCCGGGGGCGGATCGGCGAGCTTGTGCTCCGGGAATTGAGTGTTCAGCAGCCTACGTTCCACCAGGCCCATGCCGGGAAAGTTGTTGATAGACGGGGTGAACCGGCGCCGCGCCTGGTCGAGAAGGTATTGCGGGGTGCTGATGGTGGCGGGCATGGACGCTCCTTTGCGGGCCCGGGACAGGTGAGCGCTGTCGCGTGAGAATCATCCTTGGCGACAAACTTGACGGCTGTCAAGTTTGCTTTTCGGGCAGCGTAGTGCAAGGTCAAGGGGATGAGCACCCACGCCGTCAATCCCGAGCCGGGCGAGCCGGCCCTGCGACGGCGAGGTGACAAACACCGGCAAGCGATCCTGCGGGCGGTGCGTGAACTTCTGCAAGAAAGACCGTTCGCGGAGCTGTCGGTCAGCACCATCAGCCTGCGCGCCGGGGTGGCCCGCTCCGGCTTTTACTTCTATTTCGACTCCAAGTACGCGGTGCTCGCCCAGATTATCGCCGAGGCAACCGAAGAACTCGAAGAACTCACGCACTATTTCGCTCCCCGCCAGCCGGGCGAGTCACCAGAGCAGTTCGCCAAGCGGATGGTGGGCAGCGCCGCCGCTGTCTGTGGGCACAACGACCCGGTGGTGACGGCCTGTAATGCCGCCCGCCACACCGACATTGAGATTCGCGACATTGTCGAGGAGCAGTTCGAGGTGGTGTTGCGGCAGCTCGTCGCCATCGTCGAGGCCGAGATGAGGGCCGGGACCGCGAATCCGATCAGCGACGACATCCCGACCCTGGTCCGCACCCTGGCGGGCACCACCGCGCTGACGCTGACCGGCGACCCCATCCTGGCCGGCCGCGACGGTGACGTGGATCGGCGCGTGCGGGTGCTCGCGCAGTTGTGGCTGAACTCGCTCTGGAGCCGCGGCCGAAGCTGAACGGATCGTTACCGCCGGTATCGTCACCGCCATGGCGCGGAAGGCGTATTTCGCAGGGAAGCGGTGTTTTGTCACCGGTGCGGCCAGCGGCATTGGCCGCGCCACCGCGTTGCGGCTCGCGGCGCAGGGCGCCCAGCTGTTCCTGACGGATCGCGACGCCCACGGTTTGGCGCAAACCGTGGCCGACGCCCGCGCGCTGGGTGCGCAGGTGCCCGAGCACCGGGTGCTGGATGTCGCCGACTATGACGACGTCGCGGCTTTCGCCGCCGACATCCACGCCAAGCATCCGAGTATGGACGTCGTGATGAACATCGCCGGGGTGTCGGCCTGGGGGACCGTCGACCGGCTGAGCCATGAGCAGTGGAGCAAGATGATCGCGATCAACCTGATGGGTCCGATCCACGTCATCGAGACGTTCGTCCCGGCGATGGTGGCGGCCGGCCGTGGTGGGCGTTTGGTGAATGTTTCCTCGGCGGCCGGGCTGGTCGCGCTGCCGTGGCATGCCGCCTACAGCGCCAGCAAATACGGATTGCGCGGTCTTTCCGAGGTGTTGCGCTTCGACCTGGCCCGGCATCGCATCGGGGTGTCTGTCGTGGTGCCCGGCGCGGTGAAGACGCCGTTGGTCAACACCGTCGAGATCGCCGGCGTCGATCGCGAGGACCCCGGGGTCAGCCGGTGGGTCCACCGCTTCAGTGGTCGTGCCGTCTCGCCGGAAAAGGCGGCCGAGAAGATCTTGGCCGGGGTGGCAAAGAACCGATACCTGATCTACACCTCGCAGGACATCCGGGCGCTGTATGCGTTCAAGCGGCTGGCGTGGTGGCCCTACAGCGTGGCGATGCGCCAGGTCAACGTGATCTTCACGCGCGCACTTCGGCCCAGCCCGGTACCGCGCTGACGCTACTCGGGCATTTCGAGTTCCAGCCGTACCCCGAGTAACCGGACCGGCCGGTCCAGCTCGAAGAGGTCCAGGACGCGCAGGGCGGCGGCGGCGATGACGTCGGCGTCGGTGGTGGGCGCCGTCAGCTTGCGGATCTTGGTGCGGGTGTAAAACGTCGCCGTGCGCACGGTAACCGCCACCCGGGTGACGATCCGCTCCGCTCCCACAACATCATCGAGTGCTCGCCGTGCCAATTCCGTTACCGCCGAGTCCATTTCGGCGCGTTCGGTGAGGTCACGCGGAAACGTCACGACGTGGCTGCGGGAGCGCGGAACCCATGGCTCGGCGCTGACTTCCGTGTCGCCGCCACCCTTGGCGAGCAGTAGCAGCCAAAGGCCGGTGCGCGGGCCGAATGTGGACGTCAGCAGCTCGGCATCGCTGTGTGCAAGTTCTCGCACCGTGGTTATCCCCAGGGCTGCAAGCTTTTTCGCCGTCTTGGGCCCCACACCCCACAGCGCGTCGACTGGACGGTCGGCCATCACATTCATCCAGTTCGCGTCGGTGAGGACAAAGATGCCGGCCGGTTTCGCGAAGCCGGTGGCGACCTTGGCGCGCTGCTTGTTGTCGCTGATACCGACCGAGCAGGACAGCCCGGTCTCCGAGAAGATGACGGTCTGGATCTGTTCGGCCACGTCGGTGGGGCCGACATCGTCCTCGGCCGCGACGCCGAGATACGCCTCGTCCCAGCCCCACACCTCGACCGGGTATCCCAGGTCGCGCAACAACCCCATCACCCGATCGGATGCGGCGTCGTAAGCGACCGGATCCGACGGTAAAAACGTGGCGCCGGGGCAGCGGCGAGCGGCGGTGCGTAACGGCATGCCCGCGTGCACCCCGAACCCGCGGGCCTCGTACGAGGCGCAGGTGACGACCTTGCGCGGTTCGGTCGGATCGCCGTTGCCGCCGACGATGACCGGCAACCCGGTCAGTTCGGGGTGGCGCCGCAGCTCGACCGACGCCAGAAACTGGTCGAGGTCGACATGCAGGACCCAGCTTGGTGTGGACACGACCATCGCGGTTTGATCACCGTCCACAGAGCTTGCGCGCCAGGCTCTCCCACGCGTCGCCCAACGTCT
>DATKEW010000359.1:0-4078 GCA_035511785.1 Mycobacterium sp. | reverse complement strand
GTCGGGCTGACAGGATTTGAACCTGCGACCACTTGACCCCCAGTCAAGTGCGCTACCAAACTGCGCCACAGCCCGGTTGCCGCCGGATCATCGACAGCAGGTCGAAAGCCTACCGCAGACGACTCATCACGCCGTCATGGCCTCGCGAAGGGTTCGAGTGTGCGTCCTGGGCTTCGGGCGTGCGCCGACGGTGAATCCACCGCCGGATTTCCGCCATGGCAGCATGCTCGAAGCCCTGAGTGCACACGAAAGGCTCAGGTCACCGGCGCTTGGCTCCCCGCTTTTCGCGCACCCGCACGTTGACCCGGATCGGGCTGCCGTCGAACCCGAACGTCTCGCGCAGCCGCCGTTCCAGGAAGCGTCGATACCCCGCCTCGAGAAAACCGGTGGTGAACAGCACGAACGTCGGCGGCCGGGCGGTGGCCTGGGTGGCGAACAAGATGCGCGGCTGCTTGCCACCACGCACCGGCGGTGGCGTGGCCGCGACCACCTCCTTGACCCAGGTGTTCAGCGGCCCGGTGGCGATCCTGGTGTCCCACGACGCCAGCGCGGTCTCCATCGCCGGCACCAGCTTCTGCACCGACCGGCCGGTCTTGGCGGAGATGTTGACCCGTTGCGCCCACCGCAGCTGCGCCAGTTCGCGGTCGATCTCGCGCTCCAGCAGCTCGCGCCGGTCCTCGTCGACCAGGTCCCACTTGTTGAACGCCAGCACCAGCGCCCGTCCGGCCTCGATCACCATGGACAGCACCCGCTGATCCTGTTCGGTCAGCGGCTCGGACGCGTCGATCAGCACGATCACCACTTCGGCCGCGTCGATGGCCGAGTGGGTGCGCACCGAAGCGTAGAACTCATGCCCGCTGGCCTGGCCGACTTTGCGCCGCAAGCCCGCGGTATCGACGAACCGCCACACCTTGCCACCCAATTCGATGAGCGAGTCCACCGGGTCCACCGTCGTCCCGGCGACCTCGTGCACCACCGAACGCTGGTCGCCCGCCAGCTTGTTCAGCAACGAGCTCTTGCCCACATTGGGCTTGCCGACCAGCGCCACCCGCCGGGGACCGCCCGCCGCCGGTGCCGCTTCGGACACCTCGGGCAGCGCGGACAACACCTCGTCGAGCAGATCGGCCACGCCGCGACCGTGCATCGCGCTGACCGCGTGCGGCTGCCCCAGTCCCAGCGACCACAATGCCGCTGCGTCGGCTTCGGCCTTTTCACTGTCAACCTTGTTGGCGGCCAAAAAGACTGGCTTACCCGAGCGCAGCAGGATGCGGGCGGCGGCTTGGTCGGCGGCCGTGGCACCGACAGTGGAATCGACCACCAGAATCACCGCATCGGCGGTGCGCATCGCCACCGACGCCTGCTCGGCCACCAGCTGCTGCAGGCCCTTGGCGGCGGGCTCCCATCCTCCGGTGTCCTGCACGACAAACCGGCGTCCGGTCCACAGCGCGTCGTAGGAGACCCGATCTCGCGTCACGCCGGGAACGTCCTGCACCACCGCTTCGCGCCGGCCCAGGATCCGGTTGACCAGCGTCGACTTTCCGACATTGGGTCGGCCCACCACCGCCACCACCGGCGCGGGTGCGGCCTCCGCCGGGTCTTCCAGGCCGGAATCGACGAACTCCCAGTCACTTTCGTCGGTCCAGGTGCCGTCCTGGGTCACCGCACTGCCCCGCATCGCTGCTTGACCAACTCGAGCAGGTGGGCGATCACCTGCGCCTCGGTCATGTCGCTGGTGTCGACGATCACGGCGTCCGAAGCCGCGCGCAGCGGCGACACGGGCCGGGTGGAATCCAGATGGTCGCGGCGGCGCACATCGGCCAGCACGCCCTCGTAGTCGTCGGGCAGCCCCGCCGCGACATTCTGGTCGTTGCGCCGCCGGGCGCGGGTTTCCGCCGACGCGGTCAAGAAGATCTTCACCGGCGCGTCGGGCAGTACCACGGTTCCGATGTCTCGGCCCTCGACAACGACGTTGCCCGGGCCGGTGGCCATGGCGCGCTGCAGCTCGACGAGCCGGGTGCGCACGGCCGGAACCGACGACACCGCCGACACGGTTCGGGTGACTTCGTCACCGCGGATCTCGATCGAAACATCTTCTCCGTCAAGGTAATAGCGATCGCCATCGGGGTCGTAGTCCACCGACATCCGCACCGCTGACGCGATCGCCGCGACGGCTTCGGCGTCGGCCGGCTCGATGCCGCCGCGCAACACCGCCAGCGTCACCATCCGATACATGGCGCCGGTGTCCAGGTACCGCGCCCCCAGCTCATGAGCCAATCCTTTTGATACGGAAGACTTCCCGGTTCCCGCCGGACCGTCGATGGCGACCGCTACGTCAGTCACAGGCCCACCGCTTTGTACAGTGCCCCGATCTCGTCAAGCCGCAACGCCCGGATGCTGCCCGGCCGCTGCTCTCCCAGCGACACCGCGCCGATGTCGGTGCGCACCAGCGACTCCACCGGGAAACCCGCGGCCGCCAGCAGCCGGCGCACAATGCGATTGCGTCCTTCGTGTAACGTCAACCGCACCAACGTCTTACCCGGAATAGCGTCCACCACGGCGAAGTCGTCGACGTGCGCAAGACCGTCCCCCAATTCGATACCGGCCCGTAGCTTCTTTCCCAGCCCGCGCGGCACCGAACCGGTCACCGTCGCCAGATACGTCTTGGGCACCTCGTGGGAGGGATGCATCAACCGGTGTGCCAGCTCGCCGTCGTTGGTGAGCAGTATCAGCCCTTCGGTGTCGGCATCCAACCGGCCGATGTGAAACAGGTTCTTGTTGCCGCGCACCCGGCGCTCGATCAGGTCGCCGATACAGGGCCGGCCGCGATCGTCGGACATGGTCGAGTGCATGCCGCGCGGCTTGTTCAATGCGAGGTACACCATCGAGTCGTCGACGACCACCCTTGCCCCGTCGACGCGGATCACCGACACGTCCGGGTCGACCCGGGTACCCAACTCGGTCACCACCCGTCCGTCCACCTCGACGCGTCCGTCGATGATCAACTTCTCCGCTGCCCGCCGCGACGCGATCCCGGCCTGGGACAACACTTTTTGTAAACGCGTCCCCCGGGACTCCTCCGGCTGGACCATCAATCCTGATCCACGTCGAACGACAGCGCCTGCTCGGGTGCCTGACCGCCCGCGAGTTTGATGAAACGTGGCTCGCTGTCCAGTGATTCGCTGAGGTCCTCGATCATGTCCACGTCCGGAAGCAGCGGTGCGATATCGGGGAGGTCGACCAGCGACGTCAGTCCCAAGCGCTCCAGAAACAGCTCGGTGGTGGCGAAGGTCACCGCGCCGGTGTCGTCGTCGACACCCGCCTCGGTGATCAGGCCGCGCGCCAGCAGGGTGCGCATGACGGCGTCCACATTCACACCGCGAACCGCGCTCACCCGCGCACGCGTGACGGGCTGGCGGTAGGCCACGACGGCCAGCGTCTCCAGCGCGGCTCGGGTGAGTTTGGATCGCGCACCGTCCAGCAGCAGCTTCTCCACGTAGGGTGCGAATCGGGCGCGGGTGTACATCCGCCAGCCCTCGCTGGTTTTCCGCAAGTCGATGCCGCTGTCGCGTTCGGTGAGCTCGGCGGCCATCTGCTGCAGCTTCGTGGCTATGCGGTAAACGGGTTGCTGAGTGGCCGCGGCCAGCGCTTCGACGGTGACCGGGGTGTCCACCACCAGCAGCAGCGCCTCAAGCACGGAGCCGAGTTCCTCGGCATCCATCGGCGCTGCCTCAGCGATGTCCGCAATGCCACAGCCCAAATCGATGCCGGGCAAATCTTCGGTCATGGTTAGTCCCGCACTTCTACCAAGGCTTCGCTGGCCGGGCGTTCCCCGGTCGATGAAATCTGGAGCACGCCGAGCGGCTCTGACTGGTCGAATGCTACCGCCCGAGATCGATACAGTTCGAGCAGCGCCAGGAAGCGCCCGACAACCTCCATCGGCGCCTGACAGTCGGCGACCAGCTCGGAAAACGTGGCCCAGTGGCCGGTGCCCCGCGCTTCCAGCATTGTCAGCAATTTCGCGGCCTGCTCGGGAACCGAGATCTGCAGCTCGTGCAGGTGCTCGATGGCCACCGTCGGC
>DATKEW010000358.1:0-4473 GCA_035511785.1 Mycobacterium sp. | reverse complement strand
GACGTTCCGGAACTGGTGTGGTGTCCGGCGAACATCAGCGAGATGAACATGCCGGTGACCTCGTCGGCGGAGAACCGGGGATTGCCCTCGTCGTCCTTGATCGACACCAGTACGTCGAGCATGTCGCGGTCGCTCTTGTCCCTGGGCGGATTGGTGATTCGCTGGTTCATGATCTCCTGCACGAGCGCTACCAGGTCTTTGCGGGCCTGGTCGCGGCGCTGGAAGCTTTCGATCGGCAGGTACGGGTCGACGTAGCACAGCGGGTCGGTGCCGCGCTCCAATTCGTGGTAGTAGTGCGCGAACCGGGAGTCCAGCTGGTTGCGGAATTTCAGCCCGATCAGGCAGGCGGTCGAGGTATAGATGGTCAACTCGGCGTAGAAGTCGAGCAGGTCGATCTCGCCTTCCCCGCCCCAGTCGGCGATCATTCTCTTGACTTCGCCCTCGATGGTGGCCGCGTGGCCCTTCATCTGTTCGCCGCGCAGCGCCGAGTTGTGCAGCATCTCCTTGCGCCGCTCGGGGCTGGCGTCGAACACGACACCCTTGCCGAAGATCGGCGTCATGAACGGGTACGCCTCGGCCTGGTCGAGATCCTCGTCGGCAGAACGGAAGAAGAACTCGTTGGCATTCGCACCGGACAACAGGATGACGCGTTTGTCTGCCAACTGGAATTCGCCTACGTCCCCGCACTCGTCACGGGTGCGCTGCATGAGGCCGATCGGATCGGTGCGAAACTCCTCGAGATGACCGTGTTCGTCTTCGCCGCCGGAAACGCGCGGCACGATCGCAGTTGTCATGAATCCGGTGCCTTCTCATCCAGTTTGAGTTGCTGGCGTTCTTTCGTGGTGGCCAAGGGCGCCTCGGGCTGAAGCTCCATGTTCACCACGAAGCCGCCCCGGGGCGTCTCCGCGACAAACGTGATCGCCCGGGCGAGATCGGACGCCCGCAAGAAGTAGTCGTGGCGTGCCTGGCCCCATTTGGCCCAATCCTCCAGCGCCGGGCCGATCGCGTCGGCGGGCAGACTCCAGCCCATCGCGGTCTTCGTGGGACCTGGGTGCACGATCGAAGCTCGCACCCCGGTGCCCTCGAGCTCCATCTGCAGGTTGGTGACCATCGCCACCAGCGCGGCCTTGGCGGCACCGTAGGCGCCCATGTGCGGGCGCTGGCGCAGCGCGACATCGGAACCCACGAAGATGAGGTCGCCGCGTTGACGGTCGACCATGCCGGGAAGTACCGCGGTGGCCAACCGGTTTGCCCCGATCAAATGGATCTGGATCTGCGATTCGAAAGTCTCGGTGTCGATTTCGTGCAATCGACCGAAGTACGTATCGCCGGCGCCGGTGACGAGAACTTCGATGTCACCAAGCTGCTCGGTCGCCTGGTGCACGAATCCTTTGACCGAGTCGGCGTCGATCACGTCGAGCGGCAGGGCGATCGCCTCACCCCCGCCGGCGCGGATCCTTTCGACGATTTCCTGGCACTTCTCGACGCGTCGCGCACCCAGTGCGACCGGAAAGCCGTGGGCGGCAAGCTCGACCGCGGTGGCCGCTCCGATGCCAGACGAGGCACCGGCAACGATCGCGGGCCTGCGCGCCGGATGTGGTTCAAAGCGGGGCATTCAGGCGACCTCCACGGCGATCGGAAGGTGAGCGAATCCGCGGACATTGCTGGAGTGGACGCGGACGGCGTTGGATTCGTCGACCTGATATCCGCGGATTCGCTTGAACAATTCGGTGAGCGCCACCCGGGCCTCCATCCGGGCCAGATGCGCGCCCAAGCAGAAGTGCGCGCCACTACCGAAACTCATTAGCTTGGAGCCGATGTCGCGTCCGATCAGATAATCGTCGGGGTTGTCGAACACCCGCTCGTCGCGATGTGCCGAACCTGGCAGCAGCAGTAGCACGTCGCCCTCAGGGATCGTGGTGTCATACAGGGTGAGCTCGCCAGACACGGTGCGCGCCAGGATCTGACTGGATGTGTCATAGCGTAGGGTCTCCTCGACCCACAGCGGCACCCTGGACAGATCGGCGTAGACCGGGATCAGCTGATCGGGATTCTTGTAACCCCAAAACGCAGCATTGGCAAGGAGTTTGGTGGTGGTCTCGTTGCCGGCGATCACCATCAGGAACATGAAGCCGAGGATTTCCTCATCGGTGAGCCAGTCGTCGTCGATTTCGGCGGCCAGCAACGCCGAAGTCAGATCCTCGGTCGGTTTCTGGCGGCGCTCGGCGATCATCTCTTGGTAGTAGACGATGAGGTTGATGGAGGCCTCGATGGCCGAAGCCGGCACGTCGTTCACGCCGTCCTCGCGGTGCATCACGCCGTCGGCCATCGCGCGGATGCGGTCGCGGTCTGCCAGCGGGACGCCCATCAATTCGGAGATCACGTCCATCGGCAGCTTGCCGGCGAATTCCGCGACGTAGTCGACGGTTTCACCCGAGGCCGCCTTCTCCAGCATTGCGTCGAGGTGCTGCACGGCGAGCTCGGTGACTCGCGGCTCGAGTTCCCGGATCCGGCGCGGGGTAAAGCCTTTCGACACCAGCGTGCGCAGACGCAGGTGGGCGGGATCGTCCATCGCCAAAAACGACATCGTCTTCGACGCGTGCGGTCCGCGCGACACCGGATCCAGCGACACGCCGTCGCGGTTGGACAGCGTGGTGCTGTTCCGGAAACCTTGCAGCACATCGTGATGCCGCGACAACGCCCAGAACTTCAGTTCGTCATTGCGATACAACGGGGCCTCGTCGCGAAGGCGCCTGTAATACGGGTACGGATCTTCATGGAAGTCATAGTCGTAAGGATCGAGGACCAGCTCATGGTCGCCTACATGCACGGTCATTCGGGAGTTGTCTCCTGGCTCGTCTCCCCGGCGCCGGTCAGGATGAGCCTCACCACATAGGTCAGGCGATCGGCGATTTCGTGATAGGTGAATTCGCCGCTACCGGCCTGAACGAGTGCGCCGAAGAAGGCCATCTCGAGCGCGGACACAGTGGTGGGGTTGGCGCCGGGACCGATGGCAGTTGAGATACGACGGTGAATCTCCGCGCCGATCCGGTCGCGCGCGGCGCTCACCGCCGGATCGGCACCGCCGCCAAGCAACGCCGTCGTGCATGCGGCGCTGACCTCTGGTTCGTCGGCGACCACCAGGGCCAGGTGGCGCAAGGCCTTGTCCACCCGGTTGGGCATGGGTTCGTTGACGTCGGTGAAGTACGGGACTTGGCGGACCAGGTCGAGATAGACCTCGGCGATCAGGTGGTTCTTCGAGGAGAAGTACGTGTAGGCGGTGGCCGGGGCGACTTTGGCGCGGGCGGCCACCGCGCGCACTGTCAGGTCGGCGTAAGACTTCTCGCGCAGGGTTTCGATCCCGGCGGCGAGGACTTTGCGGAAGGTCTCCTCTTGACGGGGGTTGCGCGGCGCCTGACCGGTCTGGTGCTCGGCCTGGGAAGTGATGGTAACCAGGGCATCGCTGGACACATGTCCAAGCTATCGGATGGACGCGGCGCGACGCAAGCCCGATTGTTGAATATGCTGCTTAATAAGCAGTTATCCAACGAGTCTTGCTCGCCGACGAGATCGGCCCTTGCACCGCCGACGACCTGGCGGCTATGGTGCGATGGGATAATATCGGACAAGTGTCCACCCGATTGGCGTGGTGGAGTTGCCCCTTGGAATTGCCATAGACGGGAGCGAGAGATGGCCCTGTTGGCCGACGGCGTCAGTGCACTGTTCATCGACGGCAAGATGTCGACCGGCAACGCCGGCACCTTCCCGACGATCAATCCGGCAACCGAAGAAGTGCTCGGCGTCGCCGCCGACGCCGACGCCGACGACATGGGCCGCGCCATCGATGCCGCGCGGCGCGCCTTCGACGACACGGACTGGTCGCGCAACACCGCGCTGCGGGTGCGGTGCGTGCGCCAACTGCGCGAGGCGATGCGCGAGCACATCGAGGAATTGCGCGAGATCACCATCGCCGAAGTCGGCGCGCCGCGCCTGCTCACCGCCGCGGCTCAGTTGGAGGGCCCGGTGGGCGACCTGAGCTTCGCGGCCGACATCGCCGAGTCTTACGTGTGGAACCGGGATCTCGGTGAGGCGTCGCCGATGGGAATCCCCACCCGGCGCACCATCGCGCGCGAGGCCATCGGCGTCGTCGGCGCGATCACCCCGTGGAATTTCCCGCACCAGATCAATCTCGCCAAATTGGGTCCCGCGCTGGCCGCCGGCAACACCGTCGTGTTGAAGCCGGCGCCGGACACGCCGTGGTGCGCGGCAGTGCTTGGGGAGATCATCGCCGAGCACACCGACTTTCCGCCCGGCGTCGTGAACATCGTCACTTCCAGCGATCATGCTCTCGGGGCGCTGTTGGCCAAAGACCCTCGGGTAGACATGATTTCGTTCACCGGCTCCACGGCCACCGGACGCAGCGTGATGGGCGACGCCGCCGCGACGATCAAGAAGGTGTTCTTGGAGCTCGGC
>DATKEW010000357.1:0-7875 GCA_035511785.1 Mycobacterium sp. | reverse complement strand
CCACATGGAGTTCACCACCATGACCCTGGCGCCCCTTGATACCCGCCACCTGCCCGCCGGCGTGCACTCCCGCTTCGTCGAGAGCGTCAACGGCCTACGCATGCATGTGCTCGAGGCTGGTGATGAGAAACCGGGCCAGCCATTGTTGCTCCTTCTGCACGGCTTCCCTGAACTCGCCTATTGCTGGCGCAAGGTGATGGTCCCGCTCGCTGAGCTCGGCTACCACGTCGTGGCGCCGGATCAGCGCGGCTACGGCCGCACCACAGGCTGGAGCGCAACCTACGACCAGGATCTGCGCCCGTACTCGATGCTGAATCTGGCTCGCGATGCGGTGGCGCTGACATTCGCGCTCGGCTACCGGCAGGCGGCGGCCGTGATCGGCCACGATTTCGGCGCTCCCGTTGCATCGTGGTGCGCTCTGACCCGGCCTGACGTCTACCCGCGGTGTGCCATCCTCAGCGCGCCGTTCGCGGGGCCGCCGATGTTACCGTTCGGCACAGCAGCCCCAGGCTTAGACCGCGCCGAGCCGGGCAACGCTATCGGTGCCATCGAAGCTGACCTGGGTCGCTTGCCGCGCCCGCGTAAGCACTACCAGCGCTATTACACGACCAGATCCGCCAACGACGACATGTGGCGTGCCCCAGAGAGTGTGGGCACATTCCTGCGCGCCTATTTCCATTACAAAAGCGCCGACTGGACGGGAAACAAGCCTTATCCGCTCGCGAGCTTTTCAGCCGACGAGTTGGCCAAGATGCCGACCTACTACGTGATGGATCGCGACCAAACGATGGCCGAGACGGTGCGTCCCTTCGCGCCATCGGCGACCGAGATCGCCGGTAATCAGTGGTTGCCAGACGCCGAGATAGCTGTCTACGCCGAAGAATACGAGCGCACGGGCTTTCAGGGTGGTCTCAACTGGTACAGGGCCAGCCTCGAACCGCATCTTGTTGCGGACCTGACCCTGTTCTCGGGCAAGGCAATTGATGTGCCTTCGATGTTTATCTCCGGCCAAAGCGACTGGGGCACATACCAAATGCCGGGTGCCCTGGACATAATGTGCGGAACGGCCTTTGCGCACATGACGGGCGTGCGCCTGGTGCCCGGCGCGGGGCACTGGGTGCAGCAGGAGCAGCCCGAGTCCGTCGTCGAGCACCTGCACACACTGCTGACCATCGAGGCGTAGGAGTGCAACAAAGTCCCAGCCGGATAGGACCATCAAACGAAGCACCCCCGGCCAGAAGCCGGGGGTGCTTTCGTACTACTCACTCAGTGGTGGTGATGGTGACCGTGATTGTGCTCGTCCGCCTCGGCCGGCTTTTCCACGATGGCCGTCTCGGTGGTGAGCACCATCCGGGCTACCGACCCCGCATTGAGCACCGCCAGGCGGGTTACCTTGACGGGATCGATGACGCCGTCGGCGACCAAGTCGCCGTAGCTGAGCGTCTCCGCGTTCAGTCCGTGCCCGGCGGGCAGCTCACTGACCTTGTTGACAGCGACCGCGCCGTCCAGCCCGGCGTTGGTGGCGATCCAATACAGCGGTGAGCTCAGCGCCCCCGAAAACACGTCGACGCCAAGTGCCTCGTCGCCAGTCAGCGACTTACGCAGCTTCTTGAGCGTCTTGCGGGCCTGGATAAGCGACGATCCTCCGCCAGCGACGGTGCCCTCTTCGACGGCAGCCTTGGCGGCCGCGACGGCATCCTCCACGCTTTCCTTGCGCTCCTTGAGCGCGGTCTCGGTAGCGGCCCCCACCTTGATGACTGCCACCCCGCCGGCCAGCTTGGCCAACCGCTCCTGCAGCTTCTCGCGATCCCATTCCGAGTCGCTCTTGTCGATCTCGGCGCGCAGTTGCTTGATGCGGTTGGCAACCGCATCCGCGGAGCCGCCGCCCTCGACGATGATGGTGTCGTCCTTGCTGACCACGACGCGGCGGGCGGTGCCCAGCACCTCGGTGCCCACCTCACGCAGCAGCAGGCCGGCGTCGGGATTGATCACCTGGCCGCCCGTGACCACCGCCAGGTCCTCGAGGAACGCCTTGCGCCGGTCGCCGAAGAACGGCGACTTGACCGCCACCGCTTTCAGCGTCTTGCGGATGGAGTTGACGACCAACGTGGCCAGTGCCTCGCCCTCGATGTCCTCGGCAATGATCAGCAGCGGCTTGCCCGCCTCGGCGACCTTCTCGAGCATCGGCAGTAGGTCGGGCAGGGAGCTGATCTTCTCCTGGTGCAGCAGGATCAGCGCGTCTTCGAGCACGGCCTCCTGGGAGTCGAAGTCGGTGATGAAGTACGCCGACACGAAGCCCTTGTCGAAGCCGACGCCCTCGGTGAACTCCAGCTCGGTACCCAGCGTCGAAGATTCTTCGACGCTGACCACGCCTTCGTGGCCCACTTTGCTCATTCCCTCACCGACCAGCTCGCCGATCTGCGCGTCACGCGAGGAGACCGTCGCCACCTGCGCGATCGCGTCCTTGCCGGAAACCGGGGTGGCGGCGGCGAGCAGCGCTTCGGACACCGCGTCGGCGGCCTTGCCGATTCCGGCGCCCAGCGCGATCGGGTTGGCGCCGGCGGCGACCATGCGCAGCCCGCCCTTGACCAACGCCTGGGCCAGCACGGTCGCGGTGGTGGTGCCATCCCCGGCGACGTCGTTGGTCTTGGTGGCCACCGACTTCACCAGCTGGGCGCCCAGGTTCTCGAACGGGTCTTCCAGGTCGATCTCACGCGCGACGGTGACACCGTCGTTGGTGATCGTGGGCCCGCCAAATGCTTTGGCCAGCACCACATGCCGGCCGCGCGGCCCCAGCGTCACCCGTACCGCGTCGGCGAGCTTGTCCACGCCCGCTTCCATGGCGCGACGCGCGGTTTCGTCGTACTCGATCAGCTTGCTCATCAGGCTCCTTCACGCCCGGCTCTAACGCGTGCCGCCCCGGAAATCACCCGTGGTTTGCAACACGGGGATCGCCGGGGCGGAACACGGGTCTTTACTTGGATACGACGGCCAGCACGTCGCGTGCCGACAGGATCAGGTATTCCTCGCCGTTGTACTTGATCTCGGTGCCGCCGTACTTGCTGTAGATGACGGTGTCACCCTCTGACACGTCGACCGGGATCCGCTTGGCGCCATCCTCGTCCCACCGGCCGGGGCCGACTGCGACGACGGTGCCTTCTTGCGGCTTCTCCTTGGCGGTGTCAGGAATGACCAGACCGGACGCGGTCGTGGTCTCGGCCTCGTTGGCCTGCACGAGAATCTTGTCCTCGAGTGGCTTGATCTTCACCTTCGCCACGATTGGAGCCCTCCACTATTTGGATCGGGTCCGGGGCGGGCCCGGACCGGAGTTGGCGGTCGGTCCGGGGCTTGCCCCGAACCGTCCGAATTATCAGGTGATTCGGCATCCGTCCGTGCCCTCGCGCCGTCGTCGCGGGTGCCGACACGGGGGGTTGGCCGATTGCCACCTAGCACTCTATACATGCGAGTGCTAGCACTCAAGGCCGCCCCGCTGCTTCCGGTGTATCGGCGCCCCGCGCTCAGCTCACCTGCCCTTTTACCACCGGCAGGCCGGGGTCGCTGGGCGCGTCCAGCGGCGAGGGCGGCGCTCCCGCGGCCAGCAACTGCGCCGCGAACGACGCGATCATCGCCCCGTTGTCGGTGCACAGGCGTGGCCTGGGAATCCTCAGTGTCAGGCCGGCCGCCGCGCAGCGCTGCGTGGCCAGCTCACGCAACCGCGAGTTCGCGGCCACTCCCCCCGCGATCAGCAGGGTCGAGACGCCGAGCCCCGTTGCCGCGCGCACCGCCTTCATGGTCAGCACGTCGGCGACGGCTTCCTGGAACCCGGCAGCGACATCGGCCGTGACCGCATCGGGGTGGCTCTCCACGTACCGCGCGACGGCGGTCTTGAGCCCGGAGAAGCTGAACGCATACGGGTCATCGGCCGGGCCGGTCATGCCGCGCGGGAACGCGATCGCCTCCCGGTCGCCGGTGCGCGCCAGGTCGTCGAGCACCTTGCCGCCCGGGTAGCCCAGCCCCAGCAGCCGTGCGACCTTGTCGTAGGCCTCGCCCGCGGCGTCGTCGACGGTGCTGCCGAGCTCGATGATCGGCTCGCCGAGCGAACGCACATGCAGCAGGTGGGTGTGCCCACCGGACACCAGCAGCGCCACGCACTCGGGCAGCGGGCCGTGTTCGTACACATCGGCGGCCAGGTGCCCGCCCAGGTGATTAACCGCATAGAACGGCACTCCCCACGCGGCTGAATACGCCTTGGCCGCAGCCACTCCCACCAACAACGCACCGGCCAGCCCGGGCCCGATCGTGGCGGCGACGACATCAGGTTTTTGCAGGCCGGCCGCCGCGAGCGCGCGGCGCATGGCGGGGCCCAGCGCCTCCAGATGCGCCCGCGACGCGATCTCGGGCACCACGCCGCCGAACCGCACATGCTCGTCTACGCTGGACGCCACCTCGTCGGCCAACAGCGTCACGGTGCCATCGGCGTCCAGCCGGGCGATGCCGACTCCGGTTTCGTCGCAAGAGGTTTCGATGGCCAAGATGATCGTCACGAGCCCTCCCGCCGCATCGTGTACGCATCGGCGCCGCTGACTCGGTAGTAGCGCCGCCGCAGGCCGATCCGAGCGAAACCGACGCTGCGGTACAGCGCGATGGCCGCCTCGTTGTCGGTGCGCACCTCCAGGTAGACGACACCGCCGTCGGCGAAATTCAGCAGCTCGTCCAGCAACCGGCGGCCGATGCCCTGTCCCTGGTACGCCCGGTCCACGCCGATGGTGTGCACCTCGTATTCGAACGGCGGTTTGCGGCCGAGCCTTGAGATGCCCGCGTAACCCACCAGCCCGCCGGCGACGCGCGCGGCCACGTAATGGTTGTGGGAACTGGCCAGTTCGCGGTTGAACGCCGCCGCCGGCCACGGGTCGTCACCGTCGAACAGCTGGGCCTCCAGCTGGGCACAGCGTTCGGCATCGGCTCGTGTCAACGCGCCGATGGCCACGGGCTCGCTGCAGGCGGTCATCGGCGGGCAGCCAACGGCTTGGCATCGGGCCGGCGCAGATACAACGCCACCAGCGGCGCCGGGTTGTCGGACCAGTCGGACACCGCGGCTACCAGGCCGGCCGGTGTCGGGTAGACGGGCTCGCAGCGCGGCAGGCCGAACAATCCCGCGTGCTCGGGCGAGCCCGCCACCGCTTGCGCCGTGCCCGGGTCGACGTCGGCCGGGGCGCTGACCGCCGGCCCGGCGGTGCGTGCCCCGTCGCGGTACCGGGCCCAGTAGACCTCGCGCCGGCGGGCGTCGGTGACCACCAGCGTGTCGCCGGTGGTCAGCACCCCAATGGCGTCCAGGCTGCACACCCCGTGTACCGGGATGCCCAGCGCGTGCCCGTACGCGGCACCGGTCGCCATCCCGGCCCGCAGACCGGTGAAGGGGCCCGGCCCACAGCCCACCACGACGGCGTCGAGATCGGCCATCGTCAGCGCGGCATCGGCCAGGGCGGCCAGCACGTTGGGGGTGAGCCGTTCGGCGTGCGCCCTGGCGTCGACGGTGACCCGCTCGGCCAGGACTGTGCATGCCGAGCCGTCCAGCCGGACGACACCCGCCGTCACCGCCGGGGTGGCGGTGTCGAGGGCGAGGATCAGGCTCATGAGCGGTTCCACTCCCAGGTCGCGATCCGCACGTCGGAGTGGCTGACCCGCTCGAGGCGGACGTCGAGGTGCCGCTCGGAGAGGCGTTCGGCCAGCCCCTCGCCCCACTCCACCACGACGACCGAGTCCTCGAGATCGGTATCGAGGTCCAGCGAATCGAGCTCGCCAAGCAGGTCGGCGCTTGGCGGATCCGAGTGGTCCAACAGCCGGTAGACGTCGACGTGAATCATCGCCGGCGCGCCGGACCGGCGCGGCGGGTGCACCCGCGCCAGCACGTACGTCGGTGAGGTGACCGGGCCGTCGACATCCATCGCCGCGGCAATACCCTTGGCCAGCACGGTCTTTCCGGCACCGAGCGGGCCGGAGAGCACCACGACGTCGCCGGCGCGCACCTGTTCGCCCAACCGGGACCCCAGGGCAATGGTGTCCTCGACGCGCTCGCACGTGGCCGTGCCGGACCGCTCACCCATGGCGCCGCAACCGTTCCCGGAAGCGCCGGTAGCGCAGGGCCATCCTGCCCGGGGTGGCCCGGTGGACGAGCCGGACCAGCCCGTCGTTGATGGCTTCGGGCTTGTCCAGCAGCGCCAGGTGACTGGCCCCGGTGACGATGACCAGCTCGGACTGCGGCAGGGACGCCGCCATCTTCCTGGAGTACTCGTCCGGGGTGATCAGGTCGTAGTCACCGCACGCGATCAGGGTCGGGATGCGCAGCAACGTCCACAGCCCGGCGGTTTCGTCGTGCACTTCCAGAGCGTGCAAAAAGCCCACCAGGGTGGCGATCGGGGTGCCGTTCATCATCCGCTGGGAGAACGCGTCCAGGCTTCGGCTGACCTGCAGGTCACTGTAGGACGCGGCCCGCAGAATCGGGGCGATCAGCGAACGCGACACGTTGCGGCCGCGGTGCATCAGCTTGGGGGCCGACCGCGCGGTGAACCGGAGCGCTTCCAGCGCCGGGTTTTTCAGGATTTCGCCCAGCGGCGATCGGGTAACCCCTTCGGCGGCAGACGAAATCAGCGCCGCACCGACGATCAGGCGTCCGTACTGCCCGGGGTACTGGCGGGCATGCGACAACACCGCCATGCCACCCATCGAATGGCCGACCAACACGATCACCCCGTGCGGCGCGACCTCGGCCAGCACGCTTTCCAGATCCCGGCCCAATTGGGTCAGCGTGTAGGTCTCGGGCGAAGCTTCGCCCGAGCTCCCGTGTCCGCGCTGATCGTAGAAGACCATGCGCACCCGCGGTCCCCACTTCTCGGCGAGCCGGGTCCGCTGAAAGTAGAAGGCCCCCATGCGCAGACAAAAGCCGTGAACGAAGACCATGGTCACCGGCGCGTCCACCGGACCGACTTCGCGAACCGCCAACGGCACACCGTCGGGCGTGGTCACCACATAGGCCCGGTCGCTGTCCAACCTCTCGAAATCCTCATCGGCGTAGGGGTCTTCGACTGCGACGGTGCGTTGGGTCACCGAACGGCGGGCCGAGGCCCCGACGATAGTGGCGACCGCAGTCAGCCCCGCGCCTCCCGCAAGCCAAGCCCTTTCCCTGTGGCGCCTGCGAGTTTCCTCATCGCTCAACGGTTCCGGCCTCGCGATAGGTCCTGGTGATGCGCCCCCGCGGGCTGGTGACCACTTCGTAGTGGATGGTGCCGAGCAGATCGGCCCAGTCCTGCGCGATGGGTTCTCCCCTGCTGCCGGGTCCGAACAGGATCGCCTCGTCGCCTTCGGCGACATCGATCTGTCCGGGACCCAGGTCGACGAGGAATTGGTCCATGCAGATCCGCCCGACGCCGGGCCGTCGCCTGCCGTTGATCAGCACGTCCAGCCGTCCCCCCAGCGACCGGAAAACCCCGTCGGCGTAGCCGATCGGCATCAGCGCCACGGTGGTGTCACGCTCGGCGATCCAGGTGTGACCATAAGACACGCCCTCGCCGGCATGGATCGACTTCACCAGCGCGACAGTGCATTTCACCGTCATCGCCGGTATCAGCCCCATATCGCCGAGCTGCGGCACGGGGCTCAGACCGTACACCGCGATACCGGGCCGCACCATGTCGAAAGCCAGGTCGGAACGAGACATGGTGGCCGATGAATTCGACAGGTGCGCAACCTCGAACCGCACCCCCTGGTCGCGCGCCTGCGCCAGCATCTCGGAAAACCGTTGGGCCTGAACGTCATTGATGGGGTTGTCTGGTTGGTCGGCGTAAACCATGTGCGACATCAGCCCGCGCAGCCGGATGG
>DATKEW010000356.1:0-4947 GCA_035511785.1 Mycobacterium sp. | reverse complement strand
GCCGTCAAAAGCGCCATCGCCGGCGCCGACGTCGTCGCGCATTGCGCATGGGCAAACAGCCCCGGCCCCGACAACCGGATCAGCCACCAGGTCAATATCGAGGGCACGCGCAACGTCCTCGAGGCGATGGCGGAGACCGGGACCGGGCGCATCGTTTTCGCGTCGTCGGCACATGTCTACGGCCAGAAGGACGTGCCAAACTCCGAGCACGACGCGATAACTGCGGCGTCCGCCGATGGCAGGCACAAGGCCAAGGTCGAAGAGATGCTGGCGGCCTCCGGCGCCGAATGGGTAGCGATCCGCTCCGCGCTCATCCTTGGCCGAGGCGTGGATAACTGGGTGCGCCGGCTGCTGGCGCTGCCGGCGTTTCCCGACGGATCCGCCGATCGCCGTGTGCAAGTCGTCCACCTCGACGATGCGCTTCGGCTGTTGGAACGCGCGATTGTGAACGCGAGAATCGTCAGCGGCCCGGTCAATCTCGCCGCCCCGGGTGCGCCCACATTTCGTCAGATCGCCGCCATGCTGGGACGTCCGATCGTGCCGCTTGGCTCGGGGCCGGGCCCGCTTCGGGTGCGCGTGCGCTCACTCGCCGAGCTGGAGTTGGTGCGAAGCGCGCCATTGATGGATACCTCGCGGCTGCGCGACGAGTGGGGATTCGTGCCGGCTTGGAACTCCGGGGAATGCGTCGAAGATTTCGCGCTCGCGGTGCGTGGCCGGGTCACGGTGGGCGACCGGGTGATATCGCTGCCGTGGCGGCTGGCCAATATCGGGGACCTGCCCGCCGTCGACGCGGCGGCCGGCGACGGAGTGGTGCCCAGATTGGCTGGCCCGGAAGCAGATAACGGCGAGTTCGACACACCGATTGACCCACGTTTCCCGACCTTCTTGGCCACCAACTTGTCGGAGGCGCTGCCAGGCCCGTTTTCGCCGTCGTCGGCGTCGGCGACCGTGCGCGGGCTGCGTGCCGGCGGCGTGACCATCGCCGAGCGGCTGCGGCCCGGCGGGATAGTCCAGCGGGAAATCGCGATGCGAACCGTCGCGGTGTTCGCGCATCGGCTGTATGGCGCGATCACGTCGGCGCACTTTATGGCCGAAACCGTGCCATTCGTCAAGCCCCCGACGGTTGTCAGAAACAGCGGGTACTTCGGCCCCAGCATGGCCTCCCTACCGATCTTCGGCGAGGAGCGTCCCCCCACCGAAACCAGCCGCACCCGAAGGCAATTGCGCACCGTCCGCAACATCGGCGTGTTCGGCGTCAACCTGGTGGGCTTGAGTGCCGGTTCGCCCCGCGACACCCACGAGTACCTGGCCGACGTCGATCGCCTGGAACGTCTGGTGGGTGACGATGTCACCCACCTCGACGACCGCCGTCTGCTCAGCCTGATCCTGCTGGCGCGCGACCACGTTGTGCACGGTTGGGTGCTGGCCTCGGTGTCATTCATGTTGTGCGCCGCGTTCAATGTGTTGTTGCGAGGCCTGTGCGGGCGCGACACCGCCCCGGCGGCGGGGCCGGAGCTGGTCAGTGCGCGATCGGTGGAGGCGGTGCATCGCTTGGTGGTTGCCGCGCAGCGCGACCCGAACGTGGTTCGTCTGCTTGGTGAACCGGGAGAACGCCTTGGCAAGCTCGCCGTCGATGCTCCGGAGTTTCATTCGGCGGTGCTGGCCGAGTTGGACCTGATCGGGCATCGCGGCCCCGCGGAGCTCGAGATGCTGTCGACCAGCTACGCCGACATTCCCGAGCTGCTGGTCCGGATGGTGGCCAGGGCGATGAGCGCGCCGCCCGCGCCGCAGCCCTGGCATCCGCGGATTCCGTTGCGGGCCAAGCCCGTCGCGGCGCTGGCCGCGCGCCAACTCCGCGACCGTGAAGTCCGCCGCGACAAAATGGTCCGCGCCAATTGGGTACTGCGCAGTCTGCTTCGTGAGTTCGGGCGCCGGTCGGTCGATGCCGGAATCTTCGACACGGCCGACGACGTGTTCTACCTATTGATAGACGAACTCGACGCACTCCCGCCGGATGTGTCGGACGTGGTGGCGCGGCGCCGGGCCGAACACCGCAGGCTGGCAAGCGTCGTCCCTCCAACGATGTTCAGCGGCAGCTGGCACCCATCCAGCACATCGTCGCCGGCCCTAACCGGCGGGGACACCCTTCATGGGGTTGGTGTGTGCGGGGGACGGGTGCGCGGCCGTGTGCGGATCGTGCGGCCGGAGACCATCGACGACCTGCAACCTGGCGAGATTCTTGTCGCCGAGGTCACCGACGTCGGGTACACCGCCGCCTTCTGCTACGCCGCGGCCGTTGTCACCGAACTCGGTGGCCCGATGTCACATGCGGCCGTGGTGGCGCGCGAGTTCGGCTTCCCGTGTGTGGTGGATGTCCAAGGGGCTACCAGGTCGCTGCCGTCGGGGGCCCTCATCGAAGTCGACGGCACCACGGGCGAAATTCATGTGCTTGAACTGGCCCCCGAAGACAACCCGTCGCTTCCGGCAGACGACCGCAGCCACTGAAATCGCTTGCTCCAACGAGGATTCATGAATATGGTGCGGACATCCGCCGCCGGCTTGGCGGCCACCGCAGTGTTGGTGAGCGCGACGGTGGCGGGCTGCGGCAGCGATGGCGGCTCTTCGGCAACGTCGACGACAGCGTCGAGTTCAGTCGCATCGTCCAGCGCACCGGCAACATCGAGCACCAGCGCGGGAGCGAACTCAGCGACCCCATCGGACTACGGCAACTTGCTCATCAAACCCAGTGACATCGGGCCCCAAGCCACTGCCGACGGACCGCCGATTCCGAACCCCGGCGGACTGACAGGCGTGGGCCAGACGTTCCCGAACCCGGGGCCGCCCCGATGATCCCGGCAATGAAAGACGAACTCGGCAGGAAAATCACGGGTGCGCAGCAGCCGGTCGACACCGGTTCCAACGGGTTCATGGTCGCGGGCGTGGCGGCTGACCCATCGAAGCAGATGGAAATATCCGAAGTCGTGTTCATCGAGGGGAGAACACTCGTCGATTTGGAGTTCGACTGCTCCCTGGGCAATCCCACGCCAAACGACGTGCTGCTCGACCTCGCGCGCAAACAAGACGCCGCGATCGAGAACGGCTTGCCCAGCTAGCCATTGATCAAGAGACCCGTTACAAGCGCCAGCCGCTGGGCTCGGAAATACGTAAGGCCGAGCCGGGGGGTAGCGGGCGTCGTTCAGTGATCGATATGGCATCGAGGATGAGGGCAACGTAGCGTCGCCAGCCGTCGCTGTTTGAATCCATCGTCGGCAGCACGCCATAGAGCATCGCGATAAGGCGCGGAAGATCATCGGCGACGAGGTCGGCACGGACGCGGCCGGCCTGCTGGCCTCGACGGACAAGCTCGTGGAGCGCTTCGTTCAGCGGGTCCGAGATGTCAGCGGTCAACGACCCGGCCCGGTGCGCGGCGGTAAGCAGGTTTTGTTCTCGGGCGCCGAGCGAAATCGCCGCCTCGATCAACTGGGCCAGACCGTGCAGCGGGTCGTCGGCTCGGCGGGCATCTTCCATCGCCGGCGTGAGATCCTCGGCCACGCTTTGATCCAGAGCGGCGCGGACCAGGTCGGCCTTGGTCGGAAACCTGCGGTAGAGCGTCCGTTCACCGACTCCGGCGCGGCGCGCAACGGCCTCCACGGGCGCATCCGCCCCGAGCTCGCTGTAGACCTCCCGCGCGGCACGCAGGATCCGCTCAACGTTGCGCGCCGCATCGGCTCGCAACGGCCGGTCCTCAACCGCGGTCATCGTGTCAGCTTAACTGACAGTTGACTGCCAGTGGTGTCCGTTCTACGCTCATGCAATTGGCAGCCATCTGACACTTAATGGGAAACGTCGCTGATGTCAACAACTTCCGATTTCCGTTCGGAGACAGATCTCCCGGTCATACCCGCTCCGCGCGCCGCACACTGCCCGCTAAAACCCCCTTCCGAATTCGCGCGCTGGCGGGAGGAGCCCGGGTTGCGACGGGCGATGTATCACGGACAACCCGCGTGGGTGATAAGCCGCTACCAGGACATCCGGGCAGCGCTGCTCGATCCGCGCCTGTCGGCGGACACCATCCCGGCGGCCATCAAGCCGTCGCGTGCCGACGACAGCACGCCGGTGATATTCGCCCGGATCGACGATCCCGAGCATCACCGCTTGCGGCGGATGCTCACCAGCAATTTCACCTTCCGGCGCTGCGAAGCGATGCGGCCGCAGATCCAGCAACTGGTCGATCAGTATCTCGGAAAGATGATCGGCAATGGGCCACCGGGCGACATGGTGCGTGACTTCGGCTTGCCGGTTCCGTCTCTGGTGATCGCGTTGCTGCTGGGAGTGCCGCCAGAAGATCTCCCGCTCTTCCAGCACCACACCACGGTTGGGTTGGACACCAAGTCATCCGAAGAGCGGAAGGCAGAGGCCTTCGGGGCGATGTATGCCTACATACAGGAGTTGGTGAAGCGCAAAGAGCGTGAACCCGGCGACGACTTGATCAGCCGTCTCGTCACGGAATACGTCGCGACCGGCCAGCTCGACCATGAGACCGCGGCCATGACAAGTGTGATCATGATGCAGGCCGGCCATGAAACCACCGCCAACATGATTTCGCTGGGAACCGTTGCGCTGCTGCAGCATCCCGATATCTACGAGCGGCTCGGCCAAACCGACGACCACGCCGTCATCGCCAACATCGTCGAGGAGCTCATGCGGTATCTGACCATCGTGCACAGCCAAGTCGATCGGGTGGCGACCGAAGACCTCGTTATCGGCGGTCAGTTGATCCGCGCCGGGGACTTTGTCGTGATGAACCTGCCCGCCGGAAACTGGGACACCGAATTCGTCGACGACCCAGAAACATTCGACGCTGACCGAAACACCCGCGGACACTTGGGTTTCGGCTACGGTGTGCACCAATGCATCGGAGCCAACCTCGCCCGGGTCGAGATGCAG
>DATKEW010000355.1:0-3231 GCA_035511785.1 Mycobacterium sp. | reverse complement strand
ACAACCACCTCGGTGCCTTCCGCCCGCAACGCGTCGAGCGTCTTCTGCGCGGACTTCGAGGCGGGACCACGCCCCATGAGGACCAGATGCCGGGCACCCTGCTTGGCCATCCACGTGGCGACTGCACGGCCGATCCCGCCTAGCCCGCCGGTGATGAGATAAGTGGCCTCGGCTTCGAATCCGACTGGGGGCTGGGCCAATTGCACAACCGGTGGCACCGGTTGGTCCACCGACACGACGACCTTGCCGATTTGTTTGCCCTGCGCAAGGGACCGAACGGCGGCGGCGGTCTCGGCAACCGGAAATGTTCGCGCCGGCAGCGGCCGGAACACCCCTTGCTCGACGTGCGCCACGATGTCGCGCAACAGCGCACCCACGTACGCGGGGCGATCCAAGATCAGCTGTGCCAGATCGACGACAATGTAAGACGCGTTGTGCCGCAACTGCCACAGGCGTAGCCGGCCGTGCCCATAGATGTCGCGCTTACCGATTTCCACGAAGCGGCCGTACGGGCGCAGCGCCGCGAGGCCCTTGGCGATCGCCTCGCCCGTCAACGAGTTGAGCACGACGTCCACGCCGTCGCCGTCGGTGGCGGTCAGCACCTCGTCGGCGAACGCCAGGGACCGCGAGTCCGAGACGTGCTGGACGCCGAGTTCGCGCAGGTGCTCTCGCTTCTCCGGGGTGCCAGCGGTGGCGTACACCGTCGCGCCCAGCCAGCCCGCGACCTCGATCGCCGCAAGACCGACGCCACCGGCCGCCGAGTGGATGAGGACGCGCTCGCCACGGCGTAGCCGTGCCTGTTCATAAAGCGCGTAGTAGGCCGTCAGAAAAGCGATGGGTATCGTCGCCGCCGCCTCGAAACTCAGGTGCGCCGGCTTGGCGGCCACCAGGCACGCTTGAGTGGTGACGAAGGAGCCGACGCCGTCCATCGCCAAGGCGATCACGGCGTCCCCCACTTGTAAGCCGGCCAAGCCGTCACCGATGGCGGTCACCGTGCCGGCGCATTCGATGCCCACGCGCACCGGCCCCTCGGCCTGACCTGGGTACACGCCGAGAGCGCGCATCGCGTCGATGAAGTTCAGACCGGTTGCGTGAACACGGATCTCGACCTCCTCCGACCCCGGCGGCCGTCGGGTGGCTGCGCGGGCACGAATATCGTCGAGCCCGCCCGGCTCCGGATACTCCATTCGGAATGGCATGCCCGTGTCGGGCGCGGTCTTCTGCACATCTGCGTCGTCTGCGTAGTCGTAGCGGGCCAACCGCGCTACGTAGCGCCGGTTGCCACGGAGCGCCACATCGGCCTCGGGGGTATCCGCGCACAACTCCCGGACCAGTGCGTGAAGCTCTTCCGGACCTCCCCCCGAAGACAGGTCGACGCTCGAACAGCGCAGCTCCGGATACTCGTGGTCGATGCTGCGGCCCATCCCCCAGAGCGGTGCCTGAGCAATGGACACGGCCTCGACGTCGCCACCGATCGCCTGGGCTCCCCGCGTAACCAGCCAGAGGCGCGGTGTCTCTGGCCAGCCGGATACTGTCAGCGCTTGCACGAGATGCAGCACGGTTGCGGCGCCGAGGGCCCGCGCAGACTCCAACGAATCGGTCGACGTCTCCGCCGGCGGTGCGGCCATCAGGCTCCACAGGTGCACCACGCCACGACAGGGTCGCCGCTCTGAGAACGCTTCCCCGAGGAGTCGCCGGAAGTGTTGCGGCTGCGCCGGATCGAGGCGGTAACTGTCGGGTCCAAGGCGCGCGAAGTCAACGTCCGGCTCGACGAGCACACACGTCTGAGAATGCTGTTTAAGCAGGTGCCGCAGGGTGTCGGAAGTGGTGCTGCCGTCGCTGAAGATCAGCCAACTTCCAGCTTCAACCGGTCCGCTCGGCGCGTCCTGATCAGGCGCGCCGAGTGTCGCAGGCTGCCACCGCAGCTCGTAGAGCCTGTCACGAAGATCCGTCGCACCCGCCGCCGGCAAAGCTGGTCCAGCGTCCGGGATCCGCTGCAGACGCAGCCCGCGGACCGCCACGGCCACCTGCCCGTCCTCGCGTAGCAGGAACACGTCGCCTTCGATGATGTCCGGCTCGGGGTCCGGCCCCGGGCGCAGCAATGCGTGGCAGCAAATGCCATGGAGGAACGTCTCGCGGTTTCGTAACTCGGACACGCCCACCGGCAGGTAGGTGTCGCGCGATCGACCATTGCGTGGAGGAAGCGTCGCGGCCAGGACCTGAAAGCAGGCATCCAGGACAGGGGCGTCGAAGCCGTCGGCGTCGACTACGGAGCTGCCCGCCACCGGTGGCCTCAGCCGGGCGATCGCCTCGCCGTCGCGGCGCCAGATCTCTGCCACGGCCTGGAAGCCTGGCCCGTACTGCAGGCCATGCTCTGCCAGGCGACGGTAGAACGACGGCCCGGGGATCGCGTCCGGGCAAAGGGCCCGGGTGACCTCGGGGAGGTGCCGTTCGTCGTCGGCGGCGTCCGGCCCAGGCGCATCGACGGTGCCGCTTGCGAGCAGCGACCACCGCGACGATCCCGACGTACTGGGTTCCAGACCGTAGCACTCGAACAAAACGGGCCCCGGCGGATCTCCCTGAAGTACGAGCTGGACGGTGCGCCGCTGCGCGTCGGCGAGTACCAGCGACCGGTGGAAAACGATGTCTCGGAGCAAGGGCCTCGTCGCGCCGAAGGCCCGCGCGGCCCCGGCCACAACAAGCTCGAGGAGAGTGGCCGCTGGAAGGACCACCAAACCATGAACCCGGTGGTCCGTCAGCACCGGCATCAGTTCCGTGCCGACCTCGATTTCGGAGAACACCGTCTTCGGGTGCACGGACGAGCGCAGCGGCCCGCGCCACGCCGGCTGGTCGGAGCTGGCGGGGCGAGCCGGCCCGTCGCTCGTGGCGGCGCGATCCAGCCAGAAACGATCGCGTTGCCACGGGTAGGTGGGCGCCGCCACGCATCGCCCACCCCAGGGATGCAGCTGCTCCCAGGTGACCGGCTGCCCGCGGGTGTAGAGGTTGCCGAGTGAGGCGAGTGGGGTGGCGCGTCCGCCGTCGTCACGGCGCATGGATGGCAGCAGAGTGCTCGCGCGACCCACGTCCTCTGCGTCCTCGCGCACAGCGCTCAACAGGATCGGATGCGGGCTGACCTCCAGGAACGTGTCAATGCCCAGATCGAGCAGCCGCCGCACCGCCGCCGAGAAGCGCACCGGCGAGCAGAGGTTCTCCACCCAGTAGGCTTCGTCG
>DATKEW010000354.1:0-25872 GCA_035511785.1 Mycobacterium sp. | reverse complement strand
AATCCAGCATGGATTTCGTGATCCAGTGGTTGTGGTATCTGCTTGCTTTCTTGGCGGGTTCGGCGGTTGCCTGGGTGATCGCCAGGTTGACCAACTCCAAGATGGGCGCGGGCCGGTGAACCATGTGCACTGGGGGCTATTCGCCCTGTCCTTTGTGATGGGCTTGGTACTGACGCTCGCGCTGACAGTTCGCCCGGTCAAACGTCAAGTGCTGGTGGGGAAGTCAGCGGTTAAGTCGACGAAGCCCGAACCGACGACGACGAAGATCACGGTGGCCCCGGAGCCGCCGACGACGAGGATTCGGGTCGCTACGGATCCGCCGACGACGAGGATTCCGGTCACCAAAGAGGCAGCGACGACGAAGATTCCGGTCACCAAAGAGGCACCGACGACAAAGATTCCGACGGTGCCGTCCGCGCCGTACGGGCCGGGCTCGGCGCAAGCCATGCCGGACGGCGGCGGACCGGCGGGATGGCTGGTGAAGGGCCATTCGGAAACCAGGCTTTACTACACTCCCGACGACCCGACCTACGACTCAACGGTCGCCCAGGTCTGGTTCAAGGACCAGGATTCCGCTGTGCGTGCCGGTTTCACGCCGTGGCGCAAGAGGCCAAAGAAAGGCTAGCTGGGGCCGGGCAGGCGCAGCACCAGCCGGGCGCCTCCCAGCGGGCTGTCTTCCAGCGACGCCGTTCCGCTGTGCAGCTGCGCCTGCTGGGCTACCAACGCCAGCCCCAAGCCCGACCCCGAATGTGAGGCCGTCGACCCGCGGGAGAACCGCTCGAACACCACTTGGCGCTCACCTTCGGGAACTCCACCGCCGTTGTCGTCGACGGCGATTTCCACTCCGGCCCGCGAGCTGACCGCCGACAGCTGGACCTTGGTGGCGCCGCCATGCTTGACGGCGTTGGCGATCGCGTTGTCGACCGCGAGGCGCAACCCGGCCGGCAACCCCACGATGATGCACGTTGGCGACGGCACCAGCGAGACATCGAGGTCGGGGTAGATCCGGGTCGCGTCGTGGGCGGCGCGGTCCAGGAGGTCGGTGATGTCGACCGGCACGTGATCGTCCGACGTCGACAGCTCGCCCTGGGCCAACCGCTCCAGAGCGCTCAGGGTGGCCTCTATCCGCGACTGGGTGCGGATGACGTCGCTGAGCACTTCTTTGCGTTGCTCGTCGGGCATGTCCAGCGTGGCCAGCACCTCGAGGTTGGTGCGCATCGCGGTCAGCGGAGTGCGCAGCTCATGGGAGGACACGGCGGCAAAGTCGCGCGCCGAAGCGAGCGCCTCCTTGGTCCGGTTCTGCTCATTCCAGATGCGCTGCAGCATCCCCCTCATCGCCTCGGCGATCTCGACGGCTTCGCTGGCACCGTGCACTTCGACCCGCGGCGCCTCGTCGCCCGCGTCGATCGACCGGGTCTGCTGGGCGAGCTGCTTGAACGGACGCACCGCGAACGCGGCCAGCAGCCAGGCGAACACCGCCGCAGCGCCGATGGCGAAACCGCAGATCAGCATCACCCGCCGGTGCAGGTTGTTGGTCTCGGCGATGGTGGTGTCGTAAGTAGCGCCGACGGCGAGCGACGTCGGCTCCGGCCCGGGGATCTCCACCGTCCGCACTCGGTAGCGAATTCCGTTGACGTAGGTGTCGGCGTAGTCGACGTCCAGCCTGGGCAACGTGACATCGGAATTCGACTTGACCAGGTTGCCGCGGCGAATCGTCATGATGGCGTCACGGTCGTTCGGCGAGCGCGGGATTTCGTCAAGGCCGCGCGGCAGGAACGGAATCGCGAAACCCGAGGCCTCGTCGAGGCGGCGGTCCAGCCGCTCCTTGCGGTCGTTGGTGATCCCGACCCACACCACGGCGCCGACGATCAGCACGGGAATCGCCGCGCCGATGGCCGTCGCGACTACGACCCGGGTTCGTAGCGACGGCGTGCGGGCGAAGATCCGCGACAGGGTATTCATGGCCTGCTTCGATCCGGTTACTGCAAGCGCAGCACGAACCCGACTCCTCGAACGGTGTGCAGCAGCCGGGGGCCACCGTTGGCCTCCAGCTTGCGGCGCAGGTAGCCGATGAACACGTCGACGACGTTGGTGTCGGCCGCGAAATCATACCCCCACACGAGCTCCAACAGCTGCGCGCGGGACAGTACCGCGGTCTTGTGCTCGGCCAGCACCGCGAGTAGGTCGAACTCCCGCTTGGTCAGGTCGACGTCGACGCCGTTGACGCGGGCCCGCCGGCCGGGAATGTCCACCTCCAGCGGGCCCACCGTGATGGTTTCCGAGGAGGACGTCGCGGTGGCGCCGCGGCGGCGCAGCAGCGCCTTCACCCGCGCCACCAGCTCGGCCAGCACGAAGGGCTTGACCAGGTAATCGTCGGCGCCGGCCTCCAGCCCTGCCACCCGGTCGTCGACTGAGCTGCGGGCGCTGAGCACACAGACCGGTACGTCGTTGTCCATGGCGCGCAGTGCCGTGACGACGCTGACGCCGTCCAGCACGGGCATGTTGATGTCGAGCACGATCGCATCGGGCCGGGTCTCGGTGGCGCTGCGCAAGGCCTCGGCGCCGTCGACGGCGGTCGATACCTCGAATCCGGAGAGGCGCAGTCCGCGTTCCAGCGAGGCAAGCACGTCGGAGTCGTCGTCAACGACCAAGACCCGAGGCGAGGTGACACCAGTGTCCATGTCGCCCATTTTGCCGGATGGTTGCCCATGGCGGTGGGAGGTCACCCCTCGGGTCGCGAGGGGGAGCGGGGCTTGGCGAGCGGGGCCAGATCGTCGCCGACGATCACCGGTGGCCCAGGCCGCTCAACTGGATCGCCAGCCGCTGTCGCACGGCGGGAACCCGCGCGGACAGCCGCATCCCGGCGTTGCGGATCGGGCGTACCGGGCGGGGCAGCGTCGCGATCCGGGTCAGCCGTCCGGTAAGTTTCAGCACCTGCTCGGCCCGTCGACGCTGGGCGGTGCCGTAGGCGTCCAGCGCGGTGTCGGAGCCACCGTGCAGGACTTCGGAGAGCGCGTCGGCCAGTGAGATCGCATCGGTGATACCGAGGTTCATGCCCTGGCCGCCGGCGGGGCTGTGCACGTGGGCGGCGTCGCCGGCCAGCAGTATGCGGCCGGCCCGGTAGCTATCGGCGACGCGGTGGTGGATGTGGAACCGCGTTCCCCACAGCAGTTCGGTGACCACTAGTTGGCCCGGGCCGAAGCCCCGGGCATCCAGCAGTGACTGCACGAATGCTGCCGACGGCACCTGCGGTACGTCCGCGGCCGGGGCGACGATGCGGAAGATGTCGCCGGGCAGCGGGGCCAGCACGTTCAGGCCTTCCTTGGCGTAGAACAGGATCACCTCGTCGTGGGGTGCCTCACCGGCCAGCCGGACGTCGGCGAGTGCAAAGGATTCGGCGAATTCGCCACCGGCGAAGCCGATTCCGGCTTGTTCGCGAACTGTGCTGTGCATGCCGTCAGTGCCGACGATGTAACCGGCCCTGACGGTTTCGCCGTCGTCGAAGGTGGCGGTGACGCCGCCGGCATCCTGGGTGACCTGGCTCAGTGCCTTGGGTCGGATCACCTCACCGCTCAATTCGTGTAGTCGCTCCAGCAGCAGTCGCTCGGTGTCGGCCTGCGACAGCATCAGCGTGTAGGGGTGCTGCGTCGGCAGGTCGCTGAAGTCGACGGGGATCAGGATGCGTCGGCCCTCGCGCATGGTGAATCGCGGCGCGATCAGCCCGGCTTTGACCATTCGCCGGGCCACGTCGAGGTCTTCGAGCACCTCGAGCGTGCGGGCGTTCACGGCGGCGGCACGGGAGGTGTTCTGCCCCTCGGGCAACTTGTCGACCAGGACCACCCGGACTCCATGGGCGGTCAAGGAAGCTGCCAACGTGAGGCCGGTTGGGCCGGCGCCTACCACCAGGACGTCGGTGTCGTTCATGGTTGGCTCCTTTGTGTGCCGACTAGTCAACGCTTGTTGGCATAACTCCATGGTGGCGCGCCTTGCACACAATGTCAACAGTTGTTGGCCTACAGTTGTTGACATGAGGAGATCGTCGGAACAGACGAAGGCCGCGATCCTGGCCGCGGCCCGCGAGCGGTTCGGCGCGGCCGGTTTCCAGGCCGCCACGATTCGGGCGATCGCCGCCGACGCTGGGGTGGATCCGGCGATGGTGATGCGCTACTACGGCAGCAAAGACAAGCTGTTCGCCGCCGCGGCCGAGTTCGACCTGAGATTTCCCGACTACGCGACGACCGACCCGACGCAGGTCGGGCGGTCGCTGGTTCGGCATTTCCTGGAACGCTGGGAGGGCGACGAGGCGCTGGTGATCCTGCTGCGCTCCAGCGCGACCAACGGCGAAGCCGCGCAACGGATGCTGCAGATTTTCGGAACCCAACTGCAGCCGCTGGTTGCCCGGCTTGTGCCCGCTGGGCAATCCGGTGTGCGGGCAGGGCTGATCGCGACCCAGATCCTGGGGATGGCGTTGTGCCGCTTCGTGTTACGGCTGCCGCCCGTCGTCGCGATGACCCCCGACGAGATCGTGGAGTGGCTCGGCCCGACGATACAGCGCTACTTCGGGCTGCCGGAGGGCTGACCCCCGCTGAGACTTAAACCATGGTCTCGATTAGCGGCGTGTCGTGTACGTGGTGTAAGTGTCGCGCATCGACTGAAGCTCAAGACAATCCGATGCGGCGGTAACGCCGCAATCGCGCGGCCAGGCGCTCGGCATGGGGGATTCCGCTCAGCGCGTGCACCTCGGCGGCTATGGCGCGCGACAACCGTTGGGAAAACTCAACCGGCTCGTCGGCGGCGTCCGGATGCTCCGGCACGATGACGTCGACAATCCCGGACCGCAGCAGGTCGGCCGACCGAATGCCTTGTCCCGCAGCAAGTTCGGGGGCATGATCGGTGTCGCGGAACACGATCGCGCTGGCGCCTTCCGGTGGTAGCGGTGCCAGCCAGCCGTGCAAAGCGGCCAGCACCCGGTCGGCGGGCACCATCGCCAGCGCCGGCCCGCCGCTGCCCTGCCCCAGCAGCACCGACACCGTCGGGGTATCCAGCGTCACGAGCTCGGCCAGGCACTGGGCAATCTGGCCGGCCAGCCCGCCCTGCTCGGCTTCGGCCGACAATGCCGGGCCGGCGGTGTCAATCACCAGCACCAGCGGCAGGCGCAGTTCGGCGGCCAGCGCCATGCCGCGCCGGGCCTCGCGCAGCGAAGCGGGCCCGACGAGCGCGCCGGTGACCCGCTGCTGTCCGAGGACCACCGCGGGCTGACCGGTAAACCGGGCCAGCGCCAAAAGTGTGGTCGCCGCCTCACCCTGACCAGTCCCGGACAACAGCACCCGGTCGGTGGTCCCGTGCCGCAGCAGGTGTCCGACACCCGGCCGGTCGGGTCGCCGCGACGCCACCACCGAGTCCCACGCCGGTACATCGGGTATGGGTTCGGCCGGCGGTGGCGCCGGGGCCGGCTCGGGAGCGTCGGCGATCACCGTCAGCGCCCGATCGACCAGCCGTCGCAGCCCGTCAAGCGCGACGACGCCGTCGATCACCCCGTGCCGCTGCAGGTTCTCCGCGGTCTGGATGCCGGCCGGAAACGGTTCGCCGTAGAGCAGGTGGTACACCCGGGGCCCGAGGAAGCCGATCAGAGCGCCCGGCTCGGCGACGGTGACATGGCCCAGCGAGCCCCACGACGCGAAGACCCCGCCGGTGGTCGGGTTGCGCAAGTAGACCAGGTAGGGCAGGTGGGCCTGTTTGTGCAGCCTGACGGCCGCGGCGATCTTGACCATCTGCAGAAACGCGACGGTACCCTCCTGCATGCGGGTGCCGCCGGAGCTCGGCGATGCCAGCAGCGGTAGTCGCTCGGCGGTCGCCCGCTGCACCGCTGCGGTGATCCGTTCCGCCGCCGCCACCCCGATCGAGCCGGCGAGAAAGCTGAACTCGCAGACCACCACGGCCACCCGGCGCCCGTGTATGCGCCCCTGGCCGGTGAGCACCGATTCGTCCAGGCCGGTGGCGGCTCGCGCGTCAGCGAGCTCTCGCGCATAGGACTCGTTTACCGGGACCGCCAGCGGCTCCCGGTCCCAGCTGACAAAGGAGCCCTGGTCCAGTACTGCGTCCCGCAGCTGCTCGGTCGTGATACGACTCACGCGACGAGGGTATATAGAACACGGCTATATAGGCTGGCCCCATGATCGGTGTCACACTGGCCGAAGCCGTTATGACCATTGAGTTGCAGCGCCCCGAGCGCCGCAATGCCCTGAACTCCCAGCTCGCCGAGGAGGTGCGGGAGGCCGTGCTGAAGGCCGGCGACGGGTCTATCCGCGCGATTGTGCTGACCGGCCAGGGCACGGCGTTCTGCGCCGGCGCGGACCTGACTGGCGACGCATTCGCCGCCGACTATCCCGACCGACTGATTGAGCTGAACAGGGCCATCGACGCGGCTCCGATGCCAGTGATTGGCGCTATCAACGGTCCCGCCATCGGCGCTGGGCTGCAGTTGGCCATGGTATGTGATCTGCGGGTGGTCGCGCCGGACGCGTTTTTCCAGTTCCCGACTTCGAAATATGGTCTGGCCCTTGATAACTGGAGTATCCGCCGCCTGTCGTCGCTGGTCGGTCACGGACGGGCCCGTGCGATGTTGCTGACCGCGGAGAAGCTGACCGCGGAGATGGCGCTGCACACCGGAATGGCCAACCGCATCGGGACCCTTGCTGACGCGCAGGCCTGGGCCGCCGAGATCGCCGGTCTGGCGCCGCTGGCGATGCAGCATGCCAAGCGGGTGCTCAACGATGACGGCGCCTACGAGGACCGGTTGCCGATCCACATTGAGCTTTTCGACAAGGCCTGGGCCAGCCAGGATGCCATCGAAGCGCAGGTCGCCCGGGTGGAGAAGCGGCCGCCGAAATTCCAGGGAGCCTGACAGTAATGGTGCGCGCAACGCTACGACTGGCCGCCGGCACCGTCACACTGGCGGCTGGTGGGTGGGCGTTGCGCGCGCTGCACGGCGCACCGGCAGCGCTGGGTGCCGACCCCGCTTCGATCCGGGCGGTGGCGCAGCGATCGCCGAACTACCGCGACGGCGTCTTCGTCAACCTCGACCCGGCCACGTTCAACCTGGACCGCGAGGAGCTGGGGATGATCGTGTGGGAGTTTGTGGGTGGACGCGGCAGGAGCCGCCCGGCAGCCCCGATTCCGTTGGGCGCGCCGGGGATTTTCGACGCTGACCCCGGCCGGCTGGCGGTCAGCTGGCTCGGTCACGCCACGGCGCTGCTGGAGATCGACGGTTACCGGGTGCTTACCGATCCGGTATGGGGTGACCGGTGCTCCCCATCCAATGTGGTCGGCCCGCAGCGGCTGCATCGGCCGCCGGTGGAATTGGAAGCGTTGCCAGCCATCGATGCGGTGGTCATCAGCCATGACCACTACGACCACCTCGACATCGACACTGTCCTCGCGCTGGCCCACACGCAGCGGGCCCCGTTCTTCGTGCCGCTCGGGGTGGGTGCCCACCTGCGCTCGTGGGGCATACCCGAGCACCGCATCGTCGAACTCGACTGGAACGAGAGCAGGCAGGTCGACGAGCTCACCCTGATATGCATGCCGGCGCGCCACTTTTCGGGGCGCTTCCTCGATCGGAACACCACCCTGTGGGCGTCGTGGGGAATCATCGGCCCGAGTCACCGCGCGTATTTCGGTGGCGACACCGGCTACACCAAGAGCTTCGCGCAGATCGGTGCCGACCATGGACCGTTCGACCTGACCCTGCTGCCCATCGGCGCCTACAACCCGGCGTGGCCGGACATCCACATGAACCCCGAGGAAGCGGTCCGCGCCCACCTGGATGTCACGGCCTCCGGGTCGGGACTACTGGTGCCGATCCACTGGGGGACCTTCCGGCTGGCCCCTCACCCGTGGGCTGAGCCGGTCGAGCGCCTGCTCGCGGCGGCGGAAGCCGCCGAGGTGCAGGTCGCCGTACCCGCGCCCGGTCAACGCATTGATCCATCCGGCCTCGCCAGATTCAACCCGTGGTGGCGGCTCTGACCCGGTAGCCGCTGCGGCTAAAGTTTGCGGCCATGACGAAATGCGCGGCAACAGCCGCTTTCGTGGTGGTCTTGCTGGCGTTGACGGGATGTGGGTCCGGGCTACCGGCGTCGAGTCCGCCGTCCGCGCTGTCTGATGCCCCACCCAACGAGGTGTCGGGTCTCGACATTCCTCCGGTCCGCATCGTCGACGCCGTCTCGAAGGTTGACGGCCTTGTGGGCGACCTGATGAAACGCACCGGTATCCCCGGCATGGCCGTCGCCATCGTCCATGGCGGAAAGACGTTGTACGCCAAGGGCTTTGGCATTAAGGACGTCGGCAAGGGTGACGCCGCGGAAAACAAGGTCGACGCCGACACCGTCTTCCAGTTGGCGTCGATCTCCAAATCGGTCGGTGCGACGGTGGTGGCGCACGAGGTGACCGACAACGTGGTCACCTGGGACACGCCGGTGGTGTCCAAGCTGCCGTGGTTCGCGCTGTCGGATCCCTATGTCACCAGCCATGTGAGCATTGCCGATCTGTACTCGCACCGCTCCGGGCTGCCCGACCACGCCGGCGACAAACTGGAGGATCTGGACTACGACCGTCACCAGTCGCTGGAGCGGATGCGCTACCTGCCGCTGGCGCCCTTTCGAATCAGCTACGCCTACACCAACTTCGGGCTGACGGCCGCCGCCGAGGCGGTGGCCGTTGCGGCGGGCAAACCGTGGGAGGACCTGTCCGACGAGGTGCTGTACCGCCCGCTGGGAATGGCGTCGACGAGTTCGCGGTTCGCCGATTTCATGGGCCGGCCCAACCACGCCGTCAACCACGTCAAGGTCGGCGACAAGTGGGAGCCACGCTTCCAACGCGATCCCGATCCACAATCTCCCGCCGCCGGGGTGAGTTCGTCGGTCAACGACATGACCCGCTGGCTGACGATGGTGCTGGCCAACGGGACGTATAACGGTCAGCGGATCACCTCGCCGGAGGCCCTGCTGCCCGCGATTACCCCGCAGGCCGTTTCGACGCCCCCGGCGACGCCGAAGGCGCGGGCCAGTTTCTACGGTCACGGATTCGCCGTGTCGGTCAACTCGTCGGGTCGCACGACGTTCAGTCATTCGGGCGCCTTCACCATGGGGGAGGCGACGAACTTCGTGGTGATGCCGTCCGAGGACCTCGCCGTCATCGCCTTGACCAACGCGGCGCCCTTCGGCGTGCCGGAGACGCTGACCGCGCAATTCATGGATCTGGTGCAATACGGCAAGATCCGCGAGGACTGGCTGGCGCTGTACAAGAAGGCAATCGCCCCGATCAACAATCCGGTGGGCTCGCTGGTGGGCAAGCAGCCCCCGGCCGACCCCGCGCCGGCCAGACCGCTGAGCGAGTACGCCGGCGTGTACGCCAACGACTACTGGGGTCCGGCCGTCGTGACCGAACGAGATGGCGCGCTGCGGCTGGCGATGGGTCCGAAAAACCAGACCCTCACCCTGACGCACTGGGACGGCGATACCTTCACCTTCCCGCTGACGGACGAAAATGCCCCGCCTGGAACGATTTCCAAGGCGGTGTTTTCCGGGTTCCCCGGCGCCACCCTGAATCTGGAGTACTACGACGCAAACCAGCTGGGAACGTTCACCCGATGATGCCCGGCCCGACGGAAGGCCTGACCGATGCCGAGGTGGCACAGCGGGTAGCCGAAGGCAAGAGCAACGCCGTTCCGCAACGCGCCACGCGCAGCGTCGCCGATATCGTCCGGGCCAACGTGTTCACTCGGATCAACGCGATCCTGGGCGTGCTGCTGATGATCGTGCTGGTAACGGGCTCGGTGATCAACGGGCTGTTCGGCCTGCTCATCATCGCCAACAGCGTGATCGGCATGGTCCAGGAGATCCGGGCCAAGCAGACGCTGGACGAGCTGGCGATCATCGGACAGGCGAAACCGTTGGTACGCAGGCAATCCGGGACTCGAACCCTGTTGCCCAGCGAGGTGGTGCTCGACGACGTCATCGAGCTGGGCCCCGGGGATCAGATTGTCGTCGACGGCGAGATCCTCGAGGAGGAGAACCTCGAAGTCGACGAATCACTGCTGACCGGTGAGGCGGACCCGATCGACAAGAACGCCGGCGATTCGGTGATGTCGGGCAGTTTCGTCGTCGCCGGCGCCGGCGCCTACCGCGCCGCCAAGGTCGGCCGGGAGGCGTACGCCGCCAAGCTCGCCGAGGAAGCCAGCAAGTTCACCCTGGTGAAATCCGAACTGCGCAACGGGATCAACCGGATTCTGCGGTTCGTCACCTACCTGTTGGTGCCGGCCGGCCTGCTGACGATCTACACGCAGTTCTTCACCACGCACGCCGGCTGGCGGCAGTCCGTACTGCGGACGGTGGGTGCGCTGGTGCCCATGGTGCCCGAAGGCCTTGTCCTGCTGACGTCGGTCGCCTTCGCGGTTGGCGTCGTCAGGCTCGGCCAGCGTCGATGCCTGGTGCAGGAGTTGCCCGCCATCGAGGGACTGGCCCGGGTCGACGTGGTCTGCGCCGACAAGACGGGCACCTTGACCGAAAACGGCATGCGGATCTCGGACGTCGAACAACTTGGTCCGGCAGAACAATCTGTCGCCGACGTGCTCGCCTCGCTGGCCGCGGCCGACCCGCGCCCCAATGCGAGCATGCAGGCGATCGCCGAGACCTATGACGGGCCACCCGGCTGGATCGCCACCGCGACCGCGCCTTTCAAGTCGGCCACCAAGTGGAGCGGCGTCTCCTACCGCGGCCACGGCAACTGGGTGATCGGCGCACCCGATGTGCTGCTCGATTCGGCTTCGGCGGCCGCGAAACAGGCTGAGCGGATCGGCGCCCGGGGGCTGCGGGTACTTCTGCTGGGTGCCGCCGAGGTGGCCGTGGATCGGCCGGACGCGCCGGGCCAAGTCACCCCGGTCGCGCTGGTGGTGCTTGAGCAGAGGGTGCGCCCCGACGCTCGCCAAACACTGGATTACTTTGCCGCCGAAGGCGTTTCGATTAGAGTGATCTCCGGCGACAACGCGGTGTCGGTGGGCGCCGTCGCAGGCAAGCTCGGGCTGCACGGCGAGACGATGGACGCGCGTCAACTGCCAACGGAGCCGGCCGAACTGGCTGACACGCTGGAGTCCTACACCACCTTCGGCCGGGTACGGCCCGACCAGAAACGCGCCATCGTGCACGCCCTGCAATCGCACGGTCACACCGTGGCGATGACCGGCGACGGCGTCAACGACGTGCTGGCGCTCAAGGATGCCGATATCGGCGTCGCGATGGGCGCCGGCAGCCCGGCGTCGCGAGCGGTGGCGCAGATCGTGTTGCTGGACAACAGGTTTGCCACCCTCCCTTACGTCGTCGGCGAAGGCCGGCGGGTGATCGGCAACATCGAGCGGGTCGCCAACCTGTTTTTGACCAAGACGGTGTATTCAGTGCTGCTGGCGCTGCTTGTGGGCATCGAATGCCTGTTTTCCAGACCGCTCAAGGCGGATCCGCTGCTGTATCCGTTTCAGCCGATCCACGTCACGATCGCGGCGTGGTTCACGATCGGTATCCCGTCGTTCATCCTGTCGCTGGCACCCAACAACGAGCGCGCATACCCGGGCTTCGTGCGGCGGGTGTTGTCGTCGGCGCTGCCGTCCGGACTCATCGTCGGCGTTGCGACCTTTGTCTCCTATCTGCTGGCCTACCATGGTCGCCATGCCACGTTCCAGCAACAAGACCAAGCCTCGACCGCGGCGTTGATCACGTTGCTGGTGACCGCGCTGTGGGTGCTGGCGGTGGTGGCGCGTCCCTACCAGTGGTGGCGGGTAGCACTGGTGATTGCCTCAGGATTGGCGTACGTGGTGATCTTCAGCGTTCCGCTGGCTCAGAAGAAGTTCCTGCTCGACCCGTCGAACGTGGTGGTGACGTCGGCCGCCCTGGGCATCGGGGTGCTGGGCGCCGCCGCGATCGAGGCGACATGGTGGATCAGGGCCAGGATGCTCGGCGTGCAACCGCGGTTGTGGCGTCAGTCCCCGACCACCGCAAGAATGGCTGGGGCACCGACAAGTTAGGGTTCTACCAGCAAAGTGGGGTTCCCAGGCATGCTGGGGATCGCCGGGGAAGGGACGGCGCATGGGATGCCTGGATAAGGCAAAGGACCTGTTGTCGCAGAGCGCCGACAAGGTCGGGACGGCGATCGACGAGGCCGGAGAATTCGTCGACGAAAAGACACAGGGCAGGTACTCCGACACGATCCACAAGGTGCAGGAAGAGGCCAAGAAGGCCGCTGACTCGGCCGCCAAGGGCGACCAACAGAACTGAGCGCATGGCTAAACTCTCTGGATCAATCGATGTACCCCTGCCACCCGAAGAGGCCTGGAAGCACGCCTCCGATCTGTCCCGGTACAAGAACTGGCTGACCATCCACCGGGTGTGGCGCACCAAGTTGCCCGACCAGATAGAGAAGGGCACGGTCGTCGAGTCGATCGTCGAGGTCAAGGGCATGCCTAACCGGATCAAGTGGACGGTCGTGCGGTACAGGCCGGCGGAAGGCATGACCCTCAACGGCGACGGCGTCGGCGGTGTGAAGGTCAAGCTGATGGCCAAAGTTGCGCCCAAGGACGACGGCTCCGTCGTCAGCTTCGATGTACACCTCGGCGGCCCGGCGCTGTTCGGGCCCATCGGCATGATCGTCGCCGCCGCGCTGCGACGCGACATCCGCGAATCGCTGCAAAACTTCGTCACCGTGTTCACTCGGCCCGATCCGCGCCTGAACGGGGACCGTGGCCACGGTCGCTGACCGCCTGGCGGACCTGCTTCGCACCGCCGCCGGCGTCGACCCGCCCGTCCGCATCCGCGCCTGGGACGGAAGCGAGGTCGGCCCGGATGACGGGCCGGTGCTGGTGGTGCGAACACGGCGCGCTTTGCGTCGATTGCTTTGGCGTCCAGGAGAACTCGGCTTGGCCCGGGCCTACGTGACCGGTGACATCGATGTCGAGGGTGACCTGACCGACGGTCTGCGACGGGCCTGGCGGCTGGCGCAATCACATCCGGGAGCCGCTGCGCTTTCGCCCCAGGGCAGGGCGGAAGCGGCGTGGCGCGCGCTGTGGCTCGGTGCGGTCGGTCTGCCGCCCAAGGCTCCGGCCAGCGAGGCGCGGTTGTCCGGCCGGCTGCACACCCTGCGCCGCGATCGGGCGGTGATCGCCCACCATTACGACCTGTCCAACGATTTCTATCGACTGCTGCTCGACGACCACATGGCGTACTCGTCGGCGTACTTCACCCGCCAAGGCCAGTCGCTACACGACGCGCAGACGGCGAAGTTAGACATGATCTGCCGCAAGCTGGGTCTCAAGCCGGGCATGCAGCTGATGGATGTCGGTTGTGGTTGGGGATCGCTGATCCTGCACGCGGCACACCGCTACGGCGTGCGCGCCACCGGGATCACGCTGTCGGCCCAGCAGCGCGATTTCGCGGTCGCCCGCGCCGCCGAGCGTGGCCTGACCGACAGCGTCGAGGTTCGGCTGCAGGACTATCGCGACTTCGGCAACCAGGCGCAGACCTTCGACGCGGTCGCATCCATCGAGATGGGCGAGCACGTGGGGGAGCGGCTTTATCCGACTTACATCGGAATCCTCTCTCGCGCGCTGAAACCCGGTGGCAGGGTGTTGTTGCAGCAGATGTCGCGGCGGGCCGACACGGCGCCGGGCGGGGGAGCGTTCATCGAGACCTACATCGCGCCCGATATGCACATGCGGCCGCTCTGGCAGACACTGCGCTACCTGCAGGATGCGGGCTTGGAGATCCGTTCGGTCGCCGCGATGCGTGAGCACTATGCGCGCACCGCCGAACACTGGATGAACGCCCTGGAAAGCCGTTTCGACGAATTCGTGGCGCTGCAGGGCGACGAAGTGCCCCGGGTGTGGCGGTTGTATCTGGCCGGCGGTCGCCTCGCTTTCGAGGAAGGCCGCATGGGCGTGGACCAGATCTTGGCGGTCAAGCCCAGCGGCCGATGAGTTTCTGGTTTGGCGCCAGTCGATATGTGTGAACCCCGATCGCGGGGCCAGGACACCACGACCTATCAGGAAGAGGCCATTATGCCCATCCGTGACGGCGCGCCGCTGGGCGCTCCCTGCTGGATCGATTTGACGACGTCGGACGTCGACCGTGCCCAGGACTTCTACGGCAGGGTATTCGGCTGGGCGTTCGAGTCTGCCGGACCCGAGTACGGCGGATACATCAATGTCGCCAAGGACGGCCACCGCGTCGCCGGGCTGATGGCCAACCGGCCCGAGTTTCAGTCTCCGGACAACTGGGCCACCTACTTCCACACCGCCGACATCAACGCGACGATGTCCGCGGTGGCCGCGGCGGGCGGCTCGGTGTGCCTGGAAACCATGGAGGTACCCGCCAAGGGATACATGAGTCTTGCGACCGACCCGTCGAGCGCGTTCTTCGGTTTGTGGCAGCCATTGGAGCACCGGGGGTTCGAGGTGATCGGCGAGGCCGGCTCCCCGGTCTGGCACCAGCTGACCACGCGCGATTACCGCGCCGCGGTCGACTTCTACCGTGAGGTCCTCGGGTGGCGCATCGAGCAGGTTTCGGACACCGACGAATTCCGTTACACCACAGCGTGGTTCGGCGACCAGCAATTACTCGGCGTGATGGACGGCGCCGGCTGCCTTCCCGAGGGCGTCCCGTCGAACTGGACGATTTTCCTCGGGGCCGAGGACGTCGACAAGACGCTGCAGGTGATCGCCGACAACGGCGGCGCCGTGCTGCGGGCGGCCGAGGACACCCCGTACGGCCGGCTGGCGGCGGCGACCGACCCGACGGGTGTCGTCTTCAACTTGTCTTCGCTGCAGACCTAGCCGCGATCGTCTCGCGCCGCGTGGCGAGCGACGACTGGTCCGGCACCCTATTACTGTCGAAACCATGAATCGCCGCCTGCGCCCCGGTTGGCTGGTGGCGTTTTTCGCCTTGGTGGTTTCGGCCAGCGCCTGGATGCCCTGGCTGACCACCGCGGTCAACGGCGGCGGCTGGGCCAGCGCCGCCGGGGGCACCCACGGCAACCTGCAACTCCCGTCGGGGTTCGGGGCGGGCCAGCTCATCGTGCTGCTGTCCTCGACACTGTTGGTAGCCGGGGCGATGGTGGGCCGTGGCCTGTCGGTGAGGCTTGCTTCGATTGCGGCGTTGATTATTTCGCTGCTGATCGTGGCGCTCACCGCCTGGTACTACAAGCTCAACGTCAACCCCCCGGTGTCCGCCGAATACGGGCTTTACGTAGGGGCGGTCGGCGCGGGCTGCGCGGTGGTCTGCTCGATTACGGCAGTGATCGCCGCGCTGGCTTCTGGTCGGTTTCACCGCTGAAATCTCAGGCGGACGGGAACTCGTGCTTACCTGAGGTCGAGCTGCCGCCGGGCTCGTTGACGCCGAACACGAAGGGCGCGAACACGACTTCGCGGCCATCGGGGTCGCGATAGGTGACCGCGCCCGCCGCTTCCCAGTACGGGTGCTGCTCAACGGGTTCCAGCCCCGCCCGCTCCAGGCGTGCTACAGCCGCTTGTCGTGCCTGCTTGTCGGGGAAGTAAAGGCACAGCTGTTCGTGGTGGTTCACCGCGACGTCCTCGTCCGCCTCCACGATTTCCAGCGTCAGGTTCCAGCTGGGCAGGCCGAAGATCGCTCCGTTGCTGCCGTAGCTGGCCTCGAACGTCTCGTAGAGGGGCAGGCCCACCAGCTCACGGTAAAACCGCACTGTCTCTTCGAAGTTCGACGACCGGCGGGCGAAGCGGATGGCGCCGATCGACGCCAATTCCAGTGGCCAGTGCGTTGTCCGGCGCCGCATTTCGGTCACAGCCCGATGGCGCTCGCCGCCGGCGCCGCGTTATCCCAGCGCCGCAACCGTTCACCGGGCGCCCATGTCGAATGTGTGCCGCTGGAAATGCGCTCCGGCAGTTCAAGTTTGCACACCGGGCCATCAGCGATCCGGGCGGCGTCGAAGATCACGCAGTAGGAGGCATCGGCGTTTATGTCGGTGGTGAGGGTGACCAGGTAGCCGTCGTCCTCGCCGGCGGCGCTCAACCGTGGCGCCATCGCGGTCTCGCTTCCGTAGACGCCCTCACCGAATGAGAATCCTTGCTGGCTCCCGGTGAGCAGGTCATGCTTGACCAATCCGTCGAACAGGAACCAGCCCGGCTTCGCGGTGGCGGCGTAGGTGTAGCGGTAGCTGCCGGCCGCGTAACCGGGGTTGATGGTGCCGAATTCGGTGATGGACTCCGACAGCTGCTCTTCTTTGACCTCGCCGGTGATCAGGTTGAAGCGCCACCGGTGCAGCCGGGCCTGCAGGCGATCCAGCGCCAGGAAGCGGAAGAGCTTCTCCCACTTGGTTCCGCCGGTGTCAATCGGCTGAGGATCGCCCTCGAAGAAACCGTCGAGCACGATCTCGTCGCCATCCTCGTAGGCGTTGGTGAAGTGCAGCACGAACGTCGGGTCCGCTTCGAACCATCGGATGTCGACGGTTGTGCCCCGGCGCGGGATCACCGCGAAGCGCGACGGAATATCGGGATAGAAGCGCGGCAGATGCACATCGTGTTCCAGCAGCCCCGGATCCCAGAACAGCGGGAAATCGTTGAGGATGGCGTAGTTTTCGGTGAACGCCATGTCGTGCGGGAGACGCGGCCCGGGCAACGGGATATCGACGTAGTGGGCCAGCTCGTTGCTCGGGTCGACGACGCCGTAGCGCATGTACGGCTCTTGCTTGCTGTAGTTGAAGAACAATAATTCGCCGGTCCTGTTGTCGACCTTCGAATGTGCGGACACACCCCAGTCGACCGGGAAGCGCCCGTTCCAGGTTTCCTTGCCCAGGGTGTTGGCCGAGTACGGGTCGATCCGGTACAGATCGCCGCACTGGTAGAAGCTGGTCAGCGCGATGCCGCGGTGGACGATGACATCGGTGCTCGACGCGTCCTTCATCCGGGTGCGCGCGCCCCAGCCCCGCCCACGCTTGGCCAGTTGCACCGGCTCGGCCAGCCCCGGCCACAGCGGCTCGCCCGCCTCGTTTTCGGCCAGGAATCCATCGGTCCGCACAAAGCGGTTGCGGTAGAACGCTTTTCCGTCGCGGAAACCGACCACGTGCACCATGCCGTCGCCGTCGAACGGGTGATAGGTCTTCAAGGCCGGGTGCAGCGGGTTTTCGGTGTTGCGGAGGTAGACGCCGTCCAGGTCGCGCGGGATCTCGCCCTGCACGGGGGCGAGGTCGTCAGCGTCCCACTCGGTGGTCTGTGGCCGCCACGGTCCCGTCCGGTAGGGGTGGTCGTCGTCCTCGGGCAGGGTGGACAGGAACTTGCCGACGATCTCAACATCCATGTCACGAGCCCTTGGTTGTGCTGACAACGAAACTGACCGTGGTGGCGGTGCTGCCGCCGAAGTTCAGGGTGCCAAAGGTTTTCGCATTCTCGACCTGATAGTCGTCGGCCGCGCCGCTGACTTGCTTTGCAGCATCCAGCAGCATTCGCACGCCGGAAGCCCCGACCGGGTGGCCGCCGCCAATCAGTCCACCGCTGGGGTTGATCGGCAGTCGGCCGCCGATCTCGATTTCGCCGTTTTCGATGGCCTTCCACGATTCGCCCGGACCGGTCAGCCCGATGTGGTCGACGGCCCGGTACTCGCTGGGGGTGAAGCAGTCGTGTACCTCGATCCCGTCGAGGTCGTCGAGGGTCAACTCGGCGCGGCGCAACGCGTCGAGCACCGCCGCCCCCACATTCGGGAGCACGTAAGGGTCCCGATTGTCTTGGGCGGCGCGGTCCAGCTTTTGTCGCAGACCCAGCCCGACGGTGCGATGTCCCCAGCCGTCGATGCGGCCGATCGGCCGTGCGTCGGGATGATCGCGGAGGTAGGCATCGTTCACCAAGACCAATCCCGCGCCACCGTCGGTCATTTGGCTGCAGTCGAACCGCCGCAGACGTCCTTCGGTAATCGGGTTGGTCACGTCGTCATCCGTGATGGGGTCGGGGACCGTCCAGTCACGGGTCTGGGCGTTGGGGTTTCGTCGCGCGTTGGCGAAGTTGAGCTGCGCGATGGCACGCAGATGCGTGTCGTCCAAGCCGTAGCGCCGGTCGTATTCGTCGGCGATCTGCGCGAACATCGACGGCCATAGGTAGCGGGCGCCGGCTCCCTCGTGTCCGGTCCACGCGGCAGCGCCCAGATGCTGGGCGGCGGTGTCTCCGGGCACGGTTTTCTCCAGCTCGATCCCCACCACGAGCGCTGTGTCGTAGGCGCCCGAGCGCAAATCAGCCATCGCCGCCAATGCCGCAACGCTGCCGGACGCGCACGCGGCTTCGTGCCGAGTGGCCGGGGTGTCCCAAAGGTCGTCGCAGACCGTGGCCGGCATGGCGCCGAGGTGGCCCTGGCCGGCGAACATCTCGCCGAAGGCATTCCCGACATGGATCACCCCGATGTCGGCGGCGCCCACCTTGGCCGAAGCGAGTGTGTCCTCGACGACCTCGGCGGTCAAAGCCGCGAAGTCGCGGTTCTCCTTGGTGAGGTTGCGGGCGAAATCGCTCTGGTAGCCGCCAAGGATCCACACGCCTGTCGAGCCATCCATACGCCGCACGCTACTCCTGAACGACGCGCCCGTTCGGCCGTATCCGACGCGTTCAGGAGCCTGAAAATGGCGGACCCGTCGGCTCTCGGGCCGAACCGACGGGACCTAGGCGGACACGTAGGCCGGCCGACGCGTCCACCCGTCTTGGTGCATTACCACAGCTGGCGTGAGGCAAACATCACGACAAACTCGGCCGCCGAGACGGCGAAGCTGCGCTGACCTGCCCGAACGCGACCTCAGCACTGTTCAGCGGCGTGTTGAGGCCTAAACGGCGCCTTCGACAAGAGGTGTCGGTTCGGGCCCCTCCGGCGGTCGTGTCGCGAGATCTGGGTGGCCGGCCAGAGCGCGGGAGTCGGCGAGGTCGATGTCCGCCAGGTCGATTCCCTTGGTCTCGCGGGCGGCCACGGCGGCAATGGCGCTCACCGCCGCGGTGGCCGCCAGGTACCAGGCGATGGGCACCGCGGATTTGTAGGTCGCGAGCAAGCGGACGCCGATGATCGGTGCGAGCGAGCCGGCCACGATGGCGGTGACCTGGTAGCCCAACGACACCCCTGAGTACCGCATCCGGGTCGGAAACATCTCGGCCATGGTGGCCGGCTGGACCGCGTACATCAGCCCGTGGAAGATGAGGCCGATGATGATCGCCGACATGATGATGGCGTTGCGGCGGCTGTCCATCATCGGGAATGCGAAGAACCCCCACGTGCCGGCAAGGACCGCGCCGATGAAATAGATTGGGCGCCTGCCAAATCGGTCACTGAGATGCCCGAACAGAGGGATCACTACGAAGTGCACGGCGTGCGCGGCCAGCAGCCACCACAAGATGGTTTTGGTGTTGGCGTGGACATGCACTTTGAGATACGTGATGGAGAAGGTGACGACCAGGTAGTACATGGCGTTCTCGCCGAACCGCAAGCCCATCGCGGTGAAAACGCCACGTGGGTAACGCTTTAACACCTCGACAACGCCGAACGAGGTTGACTTTGCGTGCTCCGTCTGTTGCTGGGCTTCGAGGAAGATCGGTGCGTCGGTCACCTTGGTCCGGATGTAGTAGCCGATCAGGACCACGATCGCGGACAACCAGAACGCCACTCGCCAGCCCCAGCTGAGGAACTCCTCATCCGACAGCGTCGACGTCAGCACCAGCAGCACGATCGTCGCCAGCATGTTCCCGCCGGGTACACCGGCCTGCGGCCAACTCGCCCAGAAACCGCGGCTGGAATTGGGGCTGTGCTCGGCGACCAGCAGCACGGCGCCGCCCCACTCACCGCCGACGGCGAAGCCCTGGATGAATCGCAGTACCACCAGCAGTGTGGGAGCCCAATAACCAATCTGGGCGAATGTCGGCAGGCAGCCCATCAGGAAGGTAGCGGCGCCCACCAGCAGCAGGCTGAATTGCAGCAGCTTCTTACGGCCGTAACGGTCGCCGAGTTGGCCGAATACGATGCCGCCGAGCGGGCGGGCGGCGAAGCCGACGGCGTAAGTCACGAAGGCGGCAAGGATGGCGTCCAGGTCGTTTCCGCCCTTGGGGAAAAACACCTTGCTGAACACCAGCGTGGCCGCGGTGCCGTAGAGGAAGAATTCGTACCATTCGACGACGGTGCCGGCCATGGACGCGGCCACCACTCGGCGAAGGTACGCCCGCCCGGATCCAAATCGCTTGGGCTGCAACTCGTTACGCACACTCATCGGGTCGCCCTCCTTGGCAGACTTGCCCACCCACAGGCCCCGACCGGGTTCTCGCAGGCCACGGGGGTGATGGGTGTGCTGGCGGATGGCAGCGTACCTGGCCGTTGGGCTTTGCGCGCGGCGAAGGCGCGAGTGGTGCACGGTGGTGTGCCCGCCTCTGAGCGACATCCTGGTGCAATATGGGTGTTTATGGCGTTGCTGCTGTGGGACCAGCACACGTGTCTGCCGTTACAGACCGACGCCGAGGTCGCGCCGCTGGCCCGGTACCGGCGCAGCGGGGGCGCACTCGTATCGGTCAACGCAGGGTATGCGCCCCACAGTCTCGACGACACGACCGCGCTGCTGCGCCATTTCCGTGCCGCGGTCAATGCGCACCCGCAGCTGGAGCTGGCGAGCAGCCTCGAGGATGTCGAGACGATTACCGGTGCCGGTCGCATCGCGGTGGTGTTCGACCTCGAAGATTCCAATCCGCTCGACGGTGATCTCAACAACCTGGCCGGTCTGGTCAACCTCGGGGTGCGCACGCTGCTGCCCACCTACAACCATGCCAACCGGGCCGGCAGCGGCTGCCTGGACGCCACCGATGGCGGCCTGACCTCCTGGGGCCGTTCACTGGTCTCCGAGATGAACAGCGTCGGCATCGTTGCGGACGGATCGCACTGCGGCTCCCGCACCGGACTCGACATGTGTGACGTGTCGACGGGTCCGGTCATTTACAGCCATTCCTGCATGCGGGCGGTCTGGGCTCACCCGCGCAATATCACCGACGACCAGGCCCACGCGTGTGCGGCCACCGGCGGTGTTGTCGGAATCAGCGGCGTCGGCATTTTCCTCGGGCCCAACACCCCGACCCTCGAGGCGATGACACGCCACCTTGAGTACGCGATCGATCTGATCGGCATCGACCACGTCGGTGTCAGCACCGACTTCTCGTTCGACTTTGCCGATTTCAACGACGAACTCGCCCGCAACCCTCACTTGTTCGACGACAGCTACACGAGTTGGGGGCCAATCCAGTGGATGCCGCCGGAAATTTTCCTGGGGCTCGAAGACCACCTTTGCCAGCAGGGGTGGAACGCCGCCGACATCACGGCGGTCCTCGGCGGGAACTTTTATCGGATGGCCCAACATTCCTGGTGTTCTGGATAACCCGGCCGATCAGAAGCACGTGGGCGGCTGCGATGGTGCGGAAGCGTCGGCAGCGCGTTCGAGGCCTTTCGGACCCCGCTTTTCCCCAACTTTCGCTGTTCTTCATATTTCTGCCGCTTTGGACCCGCACACTGACGGCATCATCAACGCCTAGAAGGAAGGAAGCGCATCAAATGCCCTCACCTCGTTGGCTGGCCCGACTGACCATCCCCATTGTGGCTGGCGCTGCCCTCCTTACCAGCGTGGCGATCGCGAATGCCGATGCCGCCGATGACGCGTACCTTGCTCAATTGCGCGCCCTCGGCTTCACTTGGCCGCCGGACCACGACGCCGCCCTCACCGGGATGGGGCGCCTCATCTGCGACGATCTCGGGTGGGGTTGGACGTATGACCAGATTGCCCAGCACGTCCACGCCACCTTGGACCCGAGAAACGTTTCGCTCGGAGACGTCACATCCATGGTGAGCGTCGCGCATTCGACCTATTGCCCCAACCAGAGGTGCTGGGCCCCCCACTGCTGAGCGATCCAGGTTGGCCGGCCAGATAGCCCGGCTCGCTCATGCTCGCTCGAATCGTGCCGAGGCGAAAATATGCAATGGATACAGTGTTGCCGTTGTCGCAAACCACGGCGGCGAGACGGGCAACGAGGTGTGGAGGAGCGATGCCACGGGCGGCCTACGAGCGTATGCGCACCGCGCACCTCAATGCGGTGCAGGCCTGTCTGAAAGACCACATCACGCGCCTGGATTGGTCGCGGCAACAGATCGAGGACTACCAGAACCACCGGCTGCGGGCTCTGCTCGCCTGCGCACGGGAACGGTCACCATTTCACGCCCAGCGTTTGCGGGAGCTCGACCTATCGCGTGTCTCGGTTACCGAACTGGCGTCGCTTCCGATCATGAGCAAGCGGGATGCCCAGGAGCAGTGGGACGCCATCGTCACCGCGCCCGATCTCGATCGCAACCGCGCTGAACGTATTCTTGCTGAGCAGCAATGGTTTTCGTATACCGCAGGCGATCAGCAGATCTTCAGCTCGGGCGGCTCTAGCGGGGTGCGCGGTGTTTACGTGTGGGATTGGGATTTCTTCGTCTCGGCAGCGTGCCTGGCGTGGCGAGTACAAGCACGCGAAGAGCTTCACAGGCAGAGTTCTTCGGGCCCCACGCGACTAGCTGTGCTGGAGGCCGGTGTCCCGCCCCACGCCAGCACGCCACTGTTCGACGTGCCAACCGCCCCGCTCATGGAGACGGTCGTGATCGCCGTGGGTGGGCCGTTCGACCAAGTGCTTGCCACGGTGGCGGCCATGAAGCCCACGCATCTGGTCGGCTATCCATCGGTGATCGGGCGCCTGGCCCGCGCGACCATGTCCGGCGACCTCCGCATCGAGCCGATGCGGGTGAGCACCAACTCGGAGCCACTGCTCGATGAGGACCGGCAGGCAATCCGCGCGGCCTGGGGTGCGCCGATTCACAACGTATGGGGTTCAACCGAAATCGGTGTGCAGGCCGTCGGTTGTGGCCGTGGCGAGGGACTGCACATCTGCGAGGACGAGGTCATATTGGAGCGCGTCGACGACTCCGGCAGCCCAGTCCGCCCACACGAACCGGCAGCGCGGACACTTGCTACCGGATTGAGCAATCGGACTTTCGCGTTCATTAGGTACGACCTTGGCGATCAAGTTGTGGCGCTGCCTGGCCAGTGCGCTTGCGGCAGCGCGTTCGCGCGGGTCGCCGACATCGGCGGACGCCGTGACGACGACTTTCGTTACGGCGCAACGACGGTGCCGCCGATCGCGTTTCGCCACGTGCTGGGCACCGATGCCCGGGTGTCCGAATATCAGGTCACCCAGACCGCCATCGGCGCCGACGTCGTGGTCGTGGGTGATCCGGACCTAGCAGCTCTGACTTTGGCGTTGACCTCCGCACTGCGCCGACATGGTTTGTCAGACCCGACGATCCAGATCCGGGTGACTGACAGCCTGCAGCGCCATCAGGCCAGCGGCAAGCTGCGGCGGTTCATCCCGCTGCCGGGCCTGTTCAGTTAAGACTCGACGAGCCTCTTGAGGCGCGCCCCGCCCAACCATTGCCTAACCACGTTTGTTGTCCACCCCGAAGGGCGATTTCATACGACGGTTGGCCAACTGCCGGTGACGACCGCCGACGACTGACAGAAGCTACGTCAAGCCAACCGGCACCATACTCATAGCGCCGTGGCCCGCCTCCACGCACGAGCGCGCACGTATGTGACGGTGACGACGAAAATGGACAACGGCTCCTGGCTGACCTATGTGCGGTGGAAGCGGCTGGAACTTTTCAAGAGCCAGGGGGCGTTTATGCCTTCCGGGCCGGGGCGCTTAGGGCTTTTTGCGTGGTCGACCGGGCGGAATCCCCGCCGCGAGAGCGCGGTGCAGCCGCGAAGACGCCGACGCTAGGTGTCTTCAGTTGCAGGCCACGCGGGGCGGCGAGCGTGTAACTGCCCGCAAAGTTCAGCGGCTTTGTCGCATAACTCTTTAACGCGCCGTGCGGTTTGGTCGAACTCTAGTTCGGGGTGCCGTAGCTCATGAGGGTTAGGGAACCGCTCGTCAGACCAATTAGCAGTAACCATCGTGGTGCCCGTTCTGGCGTGGCACCCGGGTGCATAAAGGTGCGGATGTGCAATCCGGTCACTTTGATCGCGGCTGGCAGCACGAAGTACGGACCCAAGTCACGACCGCTACCTTGACCGATCCCGTCACCCTACTCTTGCGCGACGGTTCATAAACGTCGCCCGGCCAGTGGGGCCATCACGAGGCGCTCCATGCCGGATCAAGAAATATGGCACACCTTTCCCCCGCCGTCCTCGTCTGTCCGCACATTATGCGCAGACTGATCTCCTCGACATGCTGGTCTGCAATGATGCCCAAATGACGAACGCATCTGAGCCCGTGCTGCATCTTTGGCGAGCGATTGGGAAGCGGGACTGGGAAGCGGTGAAGACCGTGGTGAGCCACGACTGTATCTTCCTCGACATGCCGCTCGGGCCGACGCTGGCCGCGCGAGGGTCGGACAACATCGTCAAGCGGCTCAAGAGTGGTCTGGAGAATGAGAACCTCGCCAAGTGGGCCAACCACGACGTGCTTCTGCTGACCAACGGCGTCGACGTCATGTACGAGCACCTGGTGACCTACACATCGACGAACGGCGAGACGGCGAATAACCCAATTGTTTCGGTCCACAAGGTCATTGACGGCAAGGTAGCTCTTTGGAAGGACTATTGGGATCTCAACACAATCGCCAACACCACGTGGTTTCAAAGCTCTCTAGCAGGGGAAGATATGAGCTGGGTGTTCGACGCGACGGGTCTGATCTGATACCGCCCGGGACCACGACCCGCTGAAGTCTGCCCAGTGGCACCGTTGCGGCGCCGGGCGGCGGCGATCATACAAAAGAGTATGGAGTCATCGGTCCGGCCGTTGCCCCCGCCGCACCGGCGCGACGAGCAGCAGGAGCGCTATGCCCGCGCGTATGCCGCGGAACAAGAGCGCTGGGAGCAGGCCATCGCCGCCCGCGTGCCGTCCCACGGCGATGAGCTGCCGCCGCTCTGACCAAATTCATCCCGACACCCCGAGGCACTGGCAACTCGAATAGTGAAAGAGGAGAATGCCTTCAGCTATGACCTGTACTGGATGACTCCGGTCCGGCACCCACATGATGATGGGGTTTGGCTGGCGGATGTCGCAGCGCTGCAGGGCATCCCGTCGGGCGTGGATGCCGTGGTGTCCTGTTTCGTGTGAATGGCGGTGACCTAACGGCGGCCGTCGAGCAGATCGACGTCAACTTCAATGGAGAAATCTTATGTAGTGGAATCGGATCCGACATGCGGCGTCTGATATCTGTCGGCGGGGACCGCGGCCGGCGCGCCGCGCGGAGGTCCGCCCCGGGTGTCGGCGAAACCCGGCTGTTGATAGGCCAAATAACGACTGTTCGCGCTCGGGGCGGGTTGTTAGCGTCCCATCGTGGAGGCGGTGCTGGGGTCTCCAGACTTCTGATTATCTGCGCGAAATGAGGAAACGACGATGGGCACGTTCGACGGCAAGGTCGCGTTCATCACGGGAATCGCACGCGCACAGGGCCGAAGCCACGCGTTGCGACTGGCTAGCGGTGGCGCCGACATCATCGGCATGGACATCGTTGCGGACATCCCCGGCCTGCACTACCACCTCGCATCGCAGCACGACCTCCAGGAGACGATCGAGCTCATTGAGCGGACCGGCCGGCGCGCTATCATCCGGCAGGCCGACGTGCGCGACCTGGACTCGCTCACGACGGTGGTCAACGACGGCGTCGCCGCGTTGGGTCGCCTCGACATCGTGGTGGCCAACGCCGGGATCTTCTCACTCGGAGCGGCCACCGAGCTTAGCGATAGGGCATGGCGGGACGTGCTCGACGTCAACCTGAC
>DATKEW010000353.1:0-7165 GCA_035511785.1 Mycobacterium sp. | reverse complement strand
GACCTGGATTTCGATGCGGTGGCGGACCTGCGGCTCGCGGTAGACGAGGTGTGCACCCGGTTGATCCGATCGGCCACTGCCGATGCGACGCTCGTTGTGGTGGTCGACCCGCGGGACGACGAATTGATAGTGGAGGCTTCCGCGGCGTGCGACACCCACGACGTGGTGGCACCCGGTAGCTTCAGCTGGCATGTTCTGACGTCATTGGCCGACGACGTCCAGACTTTCCACGATGGTCGCGAGCCCAGTGAAACCGGCAGCGTTTTCGGTATTGTGCTGACGGCGCGACGGGCGGCCGCCAGCAGGTGACGGCCCGAGATGCCGGCGGTTCGGATTCACGCCCGAACGAATACGCCGATGTTCCGGACATGTTCCGTGAGCTAGCCAGCTTTGCCCCCGACTCGATGGAATTCCAGCGCCAGCGGGACAAGATCGTCGAGCGCTGCTTGCCACTGGCTGATCACATCGCTCGCCGGTTCGAGGGCCGGGGCGAGCCGCGTGACGACTTGGTTCAGGTCGCGCGGGTCGGATTGGTCAACGCGGTGGTCCGGTTCGACATCGAGGCCGGCTCGGACTTCGTCTCGTTCGCGGTGCCCACGATCATGGGAGAGGTCCGACGGCACTTCCGCGACAACAGCTGGTCGGTCAAGGTTCCCCGGCGCCTGAAAGAACTACACCTGCGGCTCGGCACCGCCACCGCCGAACTGTCGCAACGGCTTGGCCGAGCCCCGACCGCAACCGAACTCGCCTCGGAACTCGGAATGGACCGCGACGAGGTCATCGAGGGCCTGGTGGCGGGGAGCGCCTACAACACCTTGTCCATTGACACGGCTGGCGGCAGCGACGATGACGACGCCCGTGCGATCGCGGACACCCTGGGCGACGTGGATGCCGGTCTGGATCAGATCGAGAACCGGGAGTCGCTGCGTCCGTTGCTCGAGGCGTTGCCTGAGCGGGAGCGAACGGTATTGGTACTGCGGTTCTTCGAGTCGATGACGCAAACGCAGATCGCCGAGCGGGTCGGCATCTCACAGATGCACGTGTCTCGGTTACTGGCTAAATCACTAGCCCGATTGCGGGACCAGCTGCAGTAGCGGCCGCTGCGCTTCACTCGCGGACCACCTGACCGACTTCAGTAGTGGCTCGTCGGCCGGCGACGTCACCGGCAGCGTGCCGTCGGGGTCGCAGACACGCAATAACCGTGACACCGCCGCGCTCGGCACCATCGCCCAGGACGCCTGACGGGCCGAGCACACGACGTTGATTCGATGTAAAGCCGAAAATCCAGCGGTACCAATGAATTCCAGGCCGCGCAGGTCCAGGATCACCCGCTTGGAACGGCTCACGCTGCGTTGCACATAGGCGACGAGATGGTCAGCGTTAGCGGCGTCGAGTTCACCATCGACGGTGATCAATGTTCCCGACGGCTCCCGGCGGGCACTGAATTGTGCTGTGTGGCTTTGTTGCCAGGATTGGGCCACAGACATTGCTTGCTCCCTCGCTAGCGGAGGATTTGTATCGAATACGCCAGCCACCCCTGGTAAAAGGTTTGAAAAAGGGAATTCGCCTACCCCTGCGTCAGCGACGTATTCCGGGCGGCTGTGAACTCAACCTGTTTTGAACCCTACCCGCGCCCGCGCAGTCCGACAATGTCCTGTGAGTTCTCTGAAGTTATTCTCAGGAACGCTGGTCAGGCCGATTACTTGATCTCGGCGAGTACCGTGCCCTGCGTAATGGCGGCGCCGGCTTCGACCGCAAGTCCGGTGATGGTGCCGTCCTTATGTGCGGTGACCGGGTTCTCCATTTTCATCGCCTCGAGGACCACTACCAGGTCGCCGGCGGCGACCTGCTGTCCTTCCTCGACCGCGACCTTGACCACGGTGCCCTGCATGGGCGCGGTTACGGCGTCGCCGGAAGTCGCCGCGCCGGCGTGCGAACCCCGCTTACGCGGCTTGGGCTTTTTCCGGATCGCACCCACAGCGTCGGTGGTGGCCCCGTTGGACAGCGCCAGGTCCGCAGGCAACGAGACTTCGAGCCGGCGCCCGCCGACCTCGACCACCACTTTCTGGCGGGGCCGGGCGTCCTCGTCGTCGAGCGGCGCGCCACCGGTGAAGGGTTCGATGGTGTTGTTCCACTCGGTCTCGATCCAGCGGGTGTGCACCGAGAAGCTGTTGTCGTCGCCGATGAACGCCGGATCGGATACGACGGCGCGGTGGAACGGGATAACCGTGGCAAGGCCTTCGACCTCGAACTCGTCCAGAGCGCGCCGGGCACGCGCCAGCGCCTCTTGCCGGTCGGCGCCGTACACGATCAGCTTGGCCAGCATCGAGTCGAACTGTCCGCCGATCACCGAGCCGGTCTCGACACCGGAGTCTAGCCGCACACCCGGGCCGGCGGGTGGGTGGAACTTGTTCACCGGGCCGGGGGCAGGCAGGAAGTTGCGTCCCGCGTCCTCGCCGTTGATGCGGAATTCGATGGCGTGCCCGCGCGGCGCGGGGTCCTCGGTCAGCTCCAGCTTCTCGCCGTTGGCGATCTTGAACTGCTGCAACACCAAGTCGATGCCCGCCGTCTCTTCGGTAACCGGGTGCTCGACCTGGAGGCGGGTGTTGACCTCCAAAAATGAGATCAATCCGTCCTGTCCGACCAGGTATTCGACGGTTCCGGCGCCGTAATAGTGAGCCTCTTTGCAGATTCGCTTGGCCGATTCATGGATTTCCTTGCGCTGGGCGTCCGTCAGGAACGGCGCCGGCGCCTCTTCCACCAGCTTCTGGAAGCGGCGCTGCAGCGAGCAGTCGCGGGTGCCGGCCACGACGACGTTGCCGTGCTGGTCGGCGATCACCTGAGCCTCGACGTGGCGGGGCTTGTCCAGGTACCGCTCGACGAAGCACTCACCGCGGCCGAACGCGGACACCGCCTCGCGCACCGCCGATTCGTACAGCTCGGGAATCTCCTCGAGGGTGCGGGCCACCTTCATGCCCTTACCGCCGCCGCCGAACGCCGCCTTGATCGCGATCGGCACGCCGTACTCCTTGGCGAAGGCCACCACCTCGTCGGCGTCCTTGACGGGGTCGGGGGTACCGGGCACCAGCGGCGCCTGGGCGCGGGCGGCGATGTGGCGGGCGGTGACCTTGTCGCCGAGGTCACGGATCGACTGCGGGCTGGGGCCGATCCAGATCAGGCCGGCGTCGATGACCGCCTGGGCGAAGTCGGCGTTCTCCGACAAGAAGCCATAGCCCGGGTGGATGGCGTTGGCGCCGGATTTCGCTGCCGCGTCGAGGATCTTGCCGAAGTCCAGGTAGGACTCTGCCGAAGTTTGACCGCCCAGGGCGAACGCTTCGTCGGCCAGGCGCACGTGCGGCGCCTCGGCGTCGGGCTCGGCGTACACAGCCACGCTGGGCAGGCCCGCATCACGGGCCGCGCGGATCACCCGGACAGCGATCTCGGCGCGGTTGGCGACGAGCACCTTGGAGATCCTCGAGCTGGCGTGACTAGCCACTGCGCCTCCTGTCTGGCATATCTGCGGAAATTTTCCTGCGGGCTTCTCTAAGAGAGTTTCTTACAACTTCGGGGAAGTCTAAGCGGCGCGCCGCCGGGCCGACGAGGCGGTGCCGGAATTCCGGGTTTTCAAGGGGTCTCGCGCAATCGCCGCTTGATGCGGGCAAGCATCGCCGACATCCCGCGCAACCGCAGCGGGCTGATCAGAGTGGCCAGACCCAGGTCGGTGTAGAAGTCTTCGGGCACCGCCAGGATGTCGGTGGCGGGTTGTTCGTCCAGACCGGCGGCCAGGATCGAGGCGAATCCGCGGGTTGTCGGTGCCTCGGCGGGCGCGCTGAAGTACAGGCGCACCCGGCGCGGGTCGTGCGCGTCGACATGCAGAAACAGCGGCGACTGGCACTCGGGCACCGGTTCCATGGCCGCTTCTGCCAGATCGTCGGGCAGGTCCGGCAGGTCGTCGGCGAACTCCAGCAGTAACTTCAGCTTGTCCTGGCCCTGGACTTCGGCGAAGTCGGACACCACCTCGGCCAGCGGCGCGGGCAGAGTCATCAGACGGGCACGGCTCCCGGTTGCTCGCCCGCGACAATCGGCACGCGCACGGTGTTGCCCCACTCGGTCCATGACCCGTCGTAGTTGCGCACTCCGGGCTTGCCCAGCAGATGCGTGAGCACGAACCAGGTGTGGCTGGACCGCTCGCCGATGCGGCAGTAGACGATGGTCTTGTCGTCGGGATTGAGGAAGCCGTAAAGCTCCTCGAGCTCTTCGCGGCTGCGGAATCGACTGCTGTCGTCGACCGCCTGCCCCCACGGAATCGACCGGGCGGTGGGGATGTGTCCGGCGCGCAGCGCGCCTTCCTCGGGGTAGTCGGGCATGTGGGTGCGCTTGCCGGTGTACTCCTCGGGCGAACGCACGTCGATCAGCGGCTGACTGCCGAGGATGCCCAGCACGTCGTCTCTGAAGGCACGAATCGGCACGTCGTTGCGCTGCACGACGGGATAGCCGGTCGTGGTCTTGGTCGGGACCTCCAGGGTGGTATCCCGTCGTTCGGAGAGCCAGAGGTCACGCCCGCCGTTGAGCAGTCGCACGTCGGGGTGGCCGAACAACGTGAAGACCCACAGCGCGTAGGCCGCCCACCAGTTGCTTTTGTCGCCGTAGATCACCACGGTGTCGTCGCGGGCGATGCCCTTGCGGTCCATCAAATCGGCGAACTGCTCGCCGTTGATGTAGTCGCGCACCCGGGGATCGTTGAGGTCGATTTGCCAGTCGATCTTGACCGCGCCGGGAATATGACCTACGTCGTAGAGCAAGACGTCCTCGTCGGATTCGACGATCACCAGACCGGGGGCGCCCATGTTGGCGGAGAGCCAGTCGGCGGTGACCAGCCGTTCGGGGTGGGCGTAGACCGACAGCGTGGGGCTTGGATCAGGGGGTAGTGGCACACCTCAAGCCTACCCATCCCACGCGCCCCTAATTAGAGCGGATTGTCCGCCCACAGCGCCGCGACCGACAGCCCCGCGCGGTCGAGCAGCGACCGCAGCAACGGCAGTCCGATCCCCACCACGGCCGACGGGTCGCCATCGACACCGTCGATGAACCATCCGCCCAGGCCGTCGAGAGTGAATCCGCCGGCGACTCGCAATGATTCCCCGGAAGCCAGGTACGCCTCCAGGTCGTCGGCCGACGGTATTCCGAAACGCACTGTGGTGGTTGACGTTTGGGCTTCGCGGTGGACAATTTCATGGTGCAGCAGCCGGATGACGCAGTGCCCGGTATACAGTTGCCCGGCGCGGCCCGCCATGGACTGCCAGAGTCGGCGTGCATCGGTGACAGATTCCGGCTTGCCGCATAGCCGGCCGTCGATGTACAGCATCGAATCACAGCCGATGACAACGCAATCGGCAGCAACCGCGTTGTCCAGCTCGCCGGCCACCCGTTCGGCCTTGGCTTGCGCCAGGGCACATACCACGTCACCTGGCGAAGCGTCCGACCCCAGGGTCGCGGTGAGCTGATCCTCGTCGACCCCGGAGACCATGACCAGCGGATCGATGCCGGCCTGGCGCAGCACTTTGAGGCGACCGGGCGAGGCCGACCCCAGCACCAGCCGGGTCAATGCTTCATGTGCGTCATCTGCTGCATGGTGAGCCGCTGGTAGTTGGACATCGCGTACCGGAGCCTGTCGACCGGAAGCCCCCAGCGGGTCCGCTCCGGCTGCGCGGGCTCGGGTGCGCCGCCGGCGCTGCCGAGCACGGCGATCAGTGCGGCCAGCTCCTCGTCGGTGGGGTGTCCCCTGAGGATTTGGATGTGCGGTTCGTGTGGCTGCGCAGCCTCGTCGGTCATGTCGTCGTCTCTCACAGGGGCTGGATCGTTCGTCTCGTTCCCGTAACTCACTGTGCTCAATCGTTCCTCTCACTCCCGTCGCTCGCTGCGCTCGCTCCGCTCGTTCGACTCACAGTGGAATGTTCCCGTGCTTCTTCGGCGGCAGGTGTGAGATCTTGCGTTCCAGCAGGCGCAGCGCGGTGCCGATGTAGCCGCGGGTGTGGGACGGCGGGATCACCGCGTCGACGTAGCCGCGCTCGGCGGCGACGTACGGGTTGACCAGCGTGTCCTCGTACTCCTGCTGCAACTGCAGCCGCAGCTCGTCGACGTCCTCGCCCTCTTTGGCCGCGTCGCTCAGTTGCTTGCGGTAGACGAACCCGACGGCGCCGGAGGCGCCCATCACCGCGATCTGCGCGGTCGGCCAGGCGATGTTGACGTCGCAGCCCATGTCCTTGGACCCCATGACGCAGTAGGCGCCGCCGTAGGCCTTGCGGGTGATGACGGTGATCTTGGGGACGGTGGCCTCCCCGTAGGCGAACAGCAGCTTGGCTCCCCGCCGGATGATGCCGTTGTATTCCTGGCCGGTGCCGGGCAGGAATCCCGGAACGTCCACCAGCATGACGATCGGGATGTTGAAGCAGTCGCAGGTCCGCACGAACCGGGCCGCCTTCTCCGAGGCGTCGATGTCCAGGCAGCCGGCGAAATGGGTCGGCTGGTTGGCCACGATCCCGACCGGTCGGCCCTCGATGCGACCGAACCCGACGACGATGTTCTGCGCGTAGCCGTTCTGGATCTCGAGGAACTCGTCCTCGTCGAGGATGCGGGTGATCACCTCGTGCATGTCATAGGGCTGGTTGGGCGAGTCCGGGATCAGCGTGTCCAGCTCGAGGTCCTCGTCGGTGAGGTTTTCCTCGATCGCGCCTTCCGGGTGCGGCTCGGCGTACCGGGGCGGGTCGGTGAAGTTGTTGGGCGGTAGGTAACTCAGCAGGTCGCGCACCCAGTCGAAGGCGTCCTGTTCGCCGGATGCGACGTAGTGCGCGGTTCCGGACTTGGCCATGTGGGTGTGGGCGCCGCCGAGCTCCTCCATGGTGACGTCCTCGCCGGTGACGGTCTTGATGACGTCCGGTCCGGTGATGAACATCTGGCTGGTCTGGTCGACCATCACGACGAAGTCGGTCAAAGCGGGGGAGTAAACGTGTCCACCGGCCGCGGCTCCCATGATCAGCGAGATCTGCGGGATGACGCCGGAGGCCAGGATGTTGTTGCGGAAGATGCGGCTGTACAGGCCCAGCGAGACGACGCCCTCCTGGATGCGTGCGCCGGCGCCGTCGTTGATGCCGATCAGCGGGCGCCC
>DATKEW010000352.1:0-2892 GCA_035511785.1 Mycobacterium sp. | reverse complement strand
ACGACCACAGACCGGCATTCGGCGATGACGCCGCGGTGGCCGGCGGCCTGGTGGGCGCCGCCGGCGATGGACCGGTGTTCTGCGGCGACGCCATCGCTGATCCCCTGACGGGTCTGGAGGCGACCCGGGTGGTCACCGAATCGCTGGCCCGCGGCGGCGGTGAATCGATCCACGTGTCGATGGCCGCGGTCGCGGCGACCTACGCGGCGCTGCCGACCGAGGCGTCGGTCTCAGCGCACCCGGCCCCACCGCCGCCCGTCCCGCCGGCATCTCCCCCAGCCGCCGAGCTTGGCGCCCACAACGAGGTTGTACGACACCTGATATCCGAAAGGCGTTGTCTGTCATGCTGATTCGACGAGCTACCTTGCTGGACGGGACGGTCACCAGCATCCGGGTCGGGGGACGGATCGACGAGGTCGGCGACGACCTGACCGCCAGGCGCGGGGAGGGCGTGCTCGACGCCGGCGGCGGAACCGTGCTGCCCGGGCTGCACGACCACCATGTGCACGTGCACTCGGCGGCTTCTGCGCTGGATTCGTTTTTCGTCGGACCGCCCGGGGTGAGTACCAAAGCTCAACTGGCACAACTGCTGTCGAATGCCACGCCAGGGCCCGACGGGTGGATTCGCGCCGTCGGCTACCACGAGTCGGTCGCCGGCGACTTGGACCGGGCCGCCCTCGACGCTGTGGTACCGCGTATTCCGGTGCGCGTCCAGCACCGCAGCGGCGCGCTGTGGATCCTCAACTCCGCCGCGCTGGGCCGGGTGGGCCTGACCGAACACCCCGACGGGCGGCTGCACAGCGCCGACCGTGGCTGGTCGGATGCGCTGCAGCGGCGAGAAACCGACCTGGCAGAACTCAGCCGCCGAATCACCGCGACCGGCGTCACCGGCGTCACCGACGCCACCCCTGACCTCGGCGCCCAAGACATGGTCTCGCTGATGGTGGCGCACCGCCACGGCGAGTTCCGGCCGCGGCTGCGCTTCCTGTCACCCGGCAAGAAAATCCTGCAGGATGACCGTCTCGACCTGGACTCCCTGACGGACTGGATCGCCGAGCACCACAGGGCCGGCCGGCCGATCGCCGTGCACTGCGTGACCGCAGCCCAACTTTTGGTGACCATCGCAGCCCTGCGGGCGGCCGGTGGCCATCCGCTCGATCGCATCGAGCATGCCGCGGTAGTGCCCGACGACAATTTGGCCGACCTGGCCGACCTCGGAGTCACGGTGGTCACACAGCCCAACTTCGTCGCCGAGCGCGGCGATCAGTACCTCGCCGAAGTCCCACCCGCCGAGCACGGCCAACTCTGGCGGGTCGCATCCCTGGTGAAAGCGGATGTGCCCGTGGCGTTTTCTACCGACATGCCGTTCGGCCACGGCGACCCATGGACGGCGATGCGCGCCGCCGTGTACCGCACCACGCCCAGCGGCGCCGTTCTCAATGCGAACGAATGTGTCTCGGCGCTACAGGCTTTGACGATGTTTCTGGGCCGGCCCGATCAGCCGGACCGGGCCCGAACCGTAGACATCGGGCAGCCGGGGGACCTCTGCGTGCTGACCGAGCCACCCGCGACGGCGCTGGCCGAGCTGGACGCCGGGATGGTGGCCGCCACGATCATCGGCGGTGAACTCGTGTATTTCGCGATGTGACCGGCGATCAACCCGCCGGGGCGAGCGCGGTGCGCAAACTGTCGCATTGGCGGTCGAAAAACCCCTGTGATACTTCAGCTTTCGGCACCACCAGGTCGAAGCCGTGGAAGACGCCCGGGACTACCTCGACGTCGCAGGGCACCCCGGCGCTTCTGAGCCGTTCGGCGTAGGCGAGATCCTCGTCATGGAACAGGTCGTTGGTGCCCACGCCGATCCACGCGGGGGCCAGCCCGCTCAGGTCGTCGCGCCGCGCCGGGACCGCGACCTTGGGGTCGGCATCGCCGAGGTAGGCCGTCCAGCCGAAGTGATTACTGCGCGTATTCCACAGCCGGTAGTGCGGCTTGTCCGCGGTCGTGGAACTGCGGTCGTCGAGCATGGGGTAGGCCAGCAGCTGGAATATGGGTGTGACCTCGCCGCGGTCGCGGGCCAGCAGGGCCAGCGCCGCCGCCAGCCCGCCGCCGGCGCTGGCACCGCCGATCGCAATCCGCTCCCGGTCGACCGCGGGCAGCCGGGCAAGCCAGGTCAACGCCGAATAGCAGTCCTCCAGTGGCGCGGGATAGGGATGTTCGGGTGCCAGCCGATAATCCACCGATGCGACCGTGATGCCCAATCTTGCGCTGAACTGATGGCACTGCCGATCGTCTCGTCGGGCGGTGCCCATCACGTATCCGCCGCCGTGGATCCACAGCAGCGCGGGTGCCGCTTCGGGGACGCCCACTGGCCGGAACAACCGGACGCCGACTCCAGATTCCAGGGTGATGACCTCGACATCACGAGATGCGTTGGGTTTACGCAGGCGCGCCAGCAACCCATCCAACGCGCGAACTACCGGCAAGGTTCGGGGACCGATCAATTGTCGTGGGGCGAGGCGGGCGATCCGGCGCAGGTCGGGGTGAACGTTGGTGTTCGGCACCGGCCCAGTATGCCGCGGCCCCAACCCGCCGACCCGGTATCCATCCGGGCCCGCTTCGGCACCGAATCACTCGCGTCGAATTCGAGGCGAGTTGAGATGTCTCGATTCCCAACACGTTTCAATGCAGTCTACGGTTCTCGTCCGTTGCATCTGCTGACGATGGCGTCCGGTTTCGCGCTGTTGGGCTACATCCTGGCCACCTTCAGGCCGGCAACGCTGTGGAACCCCGGCACCTGGTGGCAGTCGATTGCCGTCTGGTTCGCCGCCGCCGTCATCGGTCACGACTTGTTGCTCTTCCCGCTGTACGCACTGGCCGACCGGATCATGTCTA